>JAFGBH010000066.1 GCA_016933215.1 Deltaproteobacteria bacterium
CAAATCCCGAGGCGGGAAACTCCACCTCCTGCCAGTCGGTTTGCCGAATTATTACAATCCTCTCCTGCTTTTCGGCCTCTTTCAGTACATCTCCCGCCTGTATTCCGATGGCATTGCAGATATTCACCAGCGTATCCACAGAAGGCGAATTGACATCATTTTCCACCTGTGAAAGGAAGCCTTCCGAGATGCCGGCCTTTTCGGATACCGTTTTCAATGTGAGCTTTCTCTTCTTTCTCCTGTCTCGCAATATCGATCCTAAATTCATAACTTTATCATTTCCTCAAAATAGTTAATATTACGTATAAGTAAAAATATATCATTACATAATATTTGATGTCAATTAATTATTGACAATTAGGTCAATATTTGATGATATAAAATTGAAAGGATGTTTCCGGTTTGCGGCGGAGGTGGCAGTCCAGACCGTTGGTGCTGCCGACTTGGTTTATGATTGCGGGGGGAAGGGCAATGATCATGGCACCGTGACGGCTGTGATCGTCTTGGAAAACATCAAAAAGGAGTGGAACATGATAGAGTTGACGGAAGAAGAACGAATGCTGGCGGAGACCATGTACAGGTGGGCGGTTAATGAGATTGCTCCGCTCCAGGAAAAGATTGATGATGATGACTGGCTTCCCGACGATTTCTTCAAAAAACTCGGTGAGCTGGGCATGCTGGGAATCACCATAGACGAAAAGTATGGTGGTGCAGGGCAGGGTATCATGATGCAAATGCTTGCCGTTGAGCAGCTGAGCAGAATATCGCCCGCCCTCGGTATGACCTATGGTGCCCATTCAAATCTCTGTGCAAACAATATTTACAAAAATGGTAACGAGGAGCAAAGGGCCAAATATCTTCCCCCCATGTGCAGGGGCGAACATATCGGAGCGCTTTGTCTTACCGAGCCGAATGCCGGTTCGGATGCCCTGGGAGGTATGAGAACGGTAGCGAAAAAGAAAGGTGATGTGTATATCCTCAATGGTTCAAAGATGTTTATTACGAACGGAAGTATTGCCGACACACTGCTTGTCTATGCGAAGACAGCCCCGGAGCTCGGTCCTCACGGGATCAGCGCGTTTATTATAGAGGCCGACACGCCGGGTGTCACGGTGTCTAAAAAATTGAAAAAATGCGGAATGAGAGGCTCACCCACTTGTGAACTCAGCTTCCAAGACGTGGAAGTGCCCGCCGAAAATCTGCTTCTCGAGGAAAACAGAGGCGTCGCTGTGGTCACGTCCGGTCTCGCCTACGAGCGTATTGTCCTGGCAGGGGGCTCTCTCGGAATTGCGGAGCAGGGTCTTGAATATTCCATTCAGTATGCCAAGGAGCGGGAGCAGTTCGGAAGACCGATCATGGATTTCCAGATGATTCAGCAGAAGATTGCCGATATGTACTGTCTTGTGGAGGCATCACGGGGGCTCGTATACCGAGCCGCGCGATTTGCCGACGGGCCTCTTGGAAAAAGGGGAGGAAAGGGGACCGAACTCGATAAGCTGGCCGCCGCCGCAATCCTCTTTGCTGCCGAGTCCTCGACAAAGATTTGCAGTGATGGGGTTCAGATCCATGGAGGATACGGATACTGCCTCGAGTATCCTATTCAGAAGCTCTGGAGGGATGCGAAACTCTATGAGATAGGAGCAGGTACCTCGGAGATACGTCGTATAATAATTGCGAGAGAGCTTCTTCGTTAAAGAAACGATCTCGCGAGAAAAAAGGGATATTCTTTAGAGGGTGTTTGAAAGAAAGGGTGGAGCCCCGTTCTTCGTAACAGGGCTTCACCTATAGTTTGCAGTGGTTTAGCTTCCTTTGCCGTTTCCGTTTTTCCATTCAAGGTATTTTGAAATCGAGTATATGCAGTCCTGCACGTTTGAAAACACCGGAAGTCCTGCCCTCCGGAAGGCATTATACATGGAAATCCGGCTTTGCTCCATATCGAGATTATCCTGAGAATATCGTGACAGGACGGGAATCACCGGTTTTTTCATTTTCTTTGCTGATTCTATTATGATTTTGGGACCGGTCTCTATCTGGTCTTTCTGAAAGGTACTGATAAAATCGACGGAGAAGAAGGGGATTATAACGTCGATACCGTCATCCTGATCCATGGCCTCGATGGTGTGGGACATGATCTTGAAATCAAATCCGAACATTCCAAGGTCAACGGGGTTTGATGTTGAGGTATTGACATCGCTGATCTTCTGGCCGATTAGTTCCTGCGTTTTTTTCTGCAATTCGGGGAGTTCCAGTCCCCCGAGGGATGCAAGGTCAGTAAAGGTGACGGCTGCGCCGCCGCCCGCGGCGAGAAAGCCTGCCCTCGGACCCCGTGGCGTTTTCTCTCCTGTTGCCAGCATCGCAAGATTTATCAGCTGTTCGAAAGTTTCGACGATAATCGCGCCGTGCTGTCGCATCGCCGAATCCCAGATAAGAAAATTGCTCGCCATTGCCCCGGTGTGACTCGCGGCGGCCTTCGCACCAACATCGGTCATACCGCCCTTCAAGAGCAGGACGGGCTTAACCTTTGCGGTCACTTTCAGGACGTCGAGGAACGCTCTCGGTTCCTTGAGGTCCTCGATATACCCTGCGATCACACGTATTTTCTCGTCCTTCGCAAAGTATTCGAGATAATCCTCAGCCCGTATATCGATCTGGTTGCCGTAGGAGACCACCTTGTTCAGGCCGAGGCGGTTCGCTATCGCTGAACGGACGAAATTACTTGTGACGCCTCCGGACTGGCCGAAGAAGGCGACATCCATGGGGATGTCTTCCTGTACGCTGAAGCCGAAACTGACCCCCGCCTCGGGACAGTAGATGCCGATACAGTTGGGCCCCACGATTCTGATTCCGTTTTGACGGGCGACCTCGAGGAGTTCTTTTTCAAGCTCACGATTTCCGGCCTCGCTGAAACCGGCGGTGAAAAAATGTATGAATTTTACCTTTTTCCGGGCAGCCGCCCTCATGATATCGAGGGATTCACGAACCGGCGTCGTCACGATAGTCAGGTCTATCCCCTCGGGTAGATCATCCATGGAAGAATAGAACTTTACTCCGTCGATTTCATCATATTTCGGATTAACGGGGTAGAGATCTCCTTTATATCCAATGATTTTCAATATGTGATAGTAAGGTAACTTACCGCCGCCCAGTTTTGCTGAAGCACCGATCACGGCAATACTTTTCGGGTAAAACAACCTGTCCAGATCCACAATAATTCTCCCTTCGCTCGCTGGTGGCATTCATCTATTACTAATGGCTTTTATAGTCAACAAAAAATGTAGCGATGGTGCAGAACGACAATAGGCGAAATTCGCTGTTGACAAAAGGCGGTTTTCCTTTCATATACAGCGTGCAACTCGGGACCTCGCTTTTTTTGCAAAAGAGGTGAGGTGTCGATTAATCGTCGTGAATTGAACAGCGAGTGCATTCCCCGCTCTATGCGGCGGGGTTCGCGAGCGAATAAAAAATAAACATTTTCCTTAACAATGAAGCTCCCCGCCCACAGGGCGGGGCTTCCCGGTAAGGAATAGTTTAATTATAGTGCGCCCCTTGGCCCCGCCTACAAGGCTGGGCTTGCGGTTGCGCCTCCGTTCGGAGATTCCCCGCAACGTGTTGCGGGGAGCTTCAATTGTTTGAAAAAGTTGCTTGCACTGTGAGGGAAAAACCCTTAAAGATAGGCAATCATTTTGGGGAGAAATTGCATGACATGTGTAGAGAGGGCACCTGCGGAGTCCTATGATTTAGAGAAAATCTTTAACCCGAAGCGCGTGGCGATTGTCGGTGTTTCATCAAATGGAATGGGATTCGGATCGGCTATTCTCAGTGCGCTCATAGCGATCGGATTTGAAGGGAAAATGTACCCGGTCAATCCAAAGGGCGGAGAGTTTCTTGGCCTGAAAATATACAAAGAGGTGTCTGAAATACCGGACGAGATAGATTTTGCGATTATTTCCGTTCCCGCCAGCAATGTCCCTGCTGCACTCGATGCGTGCAGGAAAAAGGGCGCGGCGGGCGCAGAGATACTCTCGGCCGGGTTCAGAGAGACGGCTACTCCCGAAGGAATTGCCCTGGAGGAGGAGATACTCGAAGAGGCCAGAAAGGGTATTCGAGTCATCGGTCCCAACTGTTTCGGTATATACTGCCCGAAAAGCGGCCTGACGCTGTTGCCGGGTCCCGATCTTTCGAGGGAAAGCGGCGAGGTCGCCTTTCTGTCCCAGAGCGGGGGAATGGCGATAGACTTCGGTCAGATCGGCACGTGGATGGGTGTCAGGTTCAGCAAGGTGGTAAGTTTCGGAAATGGTGTGGATCTGAGAGAGTGTGAACTTCTGGATTATTTTGGAGATGATCCGGAGACCAGTGTTATTGCCATGTATGTGGAAGGTGTGGAAAAGGGAAGCAACTTCTTCAGTGTCCTCAGGGAGGTTGCCGAAAAAAAACCCGTTATCGTTTACAAGGGTGGGCTCTCTGATGCGGGAAGCAAGGCCGTCAAAAGTCACACCGCTTCCATGGGGGGAAGCGAAAGGATATGGAAGGCTGTCCTCCGTCAGTGCAATGCCGTTCAGGTTCATGGTCTCGAAGAAATGGCCGAGGCAAGTCTTACCTTTTCGCTTGTTCCCCCGAGGTCATACGAAGGGATATCAGTTGTGGGAGGTGGCGGTGCTCTCGGTGTGGCTGCCTGCGATGTTGCAGAGACCTATGGCTTGAAACTGCCTGTCCTGGAGGAGAAAATAAGTGACAGGATTATGTCAATTCTTCCAAAGCCGGGATCGAGCGCCTTCAATCCGGTGGATGTCGCAAACCCTCTCGTTTCACCTCAGATATTAAAAGACACCCTTTTGTTCGCGGCAGAGGACGATAAAATTGATCTGCAGATACTCATACAGCTTCTCTACCATTACAAATCACTTGCCATGGCTCTGGGAGCAGCCTCCGTGAAGGATGTCACCCCCTATCGGGAACTTGCCGATTCGGTTGAAGAAGTGGTAGATAAGACGGGAAAACCCGTCATTATTGTACTTCCCAATAATAAACGGGAGCTTCAGTCCATGGATTTGGAGGAAATGATACGCGATGCCAGGGATATTTTCCTGAAAAAGAAGATCCCAGTCTTTGACGATCTTTTTGATGCACTAAGAGCCGTACATCATGTTTCAAAATACTACGCAATAAAGCAAAGGAGATGGAAGGAGCTATGAATATTATTGAAGAAGCTGTGAAGCGGGGGGCAAAGACCCTGTCCGAGCATGAATCAAAACTGTTTCTGGCAGAGCATGGAATCCCCGTGACGCGGGAAGTCGTTGTAAGCACAGAGGAAAATGCTGTGCTGGCGGCGGAGGATATCGGATATCCTGTGGTACTCAAGGGCTCCGGAGAGGCATTGAGTCACAAAACAGAGATGAATCTGATCGCAATAGACATGCGAAGTGAGGCTGAAGTAAGGGAGGCGTTTCAACGATTAACCTCAAATCCCGAAGTTACCGTTGAAGAGGTCCTGGTGCAGCAGATGGTAAAGGGAGATCGTGAACTCGTGATTGGTCTGACCCGTGATGATCAGTTTGGTCCTTGTGTCATGTTCGGACTAGGTGGAATCTTTACGGAGATCCTTGAAGATATCTCATTTCGGGTTGCCCCCCTGCGCAGAGTCGATGCCATGGAAATGATGGATGACATACGGGGTAAAAAGATTCTCGATGCCGTCAGGGGCAAAGCACCGGTGGATCGGGAAGTTCTCGCCGATATACTCGTGTCACTTGGGCAGATCGGGCTCGACCATGAGAAAATCCGTGAGATCGATATAAATCCCCTCAAGATACTGGATGGAAAACCGATAGCTGTTGATGCCCTTGTGGTCCTCGATAACGAGTGAGGTTGAAAGACGTTAAAAGAGGAAGGCCGTCGTCAATTTTTTTGTGCCGGGGAGACTCGATGGAAGATGATAAGTGGGTCGTTGTCTATGTTGCTTCCGGCATGATTAATGCGAATATCATTGTTGGGAGACTTGAATCGGAAGAAATACCGGTGAAATTGCGATATGATGTCGTGGGGGCTATTTACGGACTTACCCTCGACGGTCTGGGAGAAGTGAAGGTTATGGTGCCCTCTCGATATGTTCTCAGGGCCGAGGAAATCCTCTCACATTTCTATGAAGATAAGGACATTGACTGGGAAGAATGATCGCCATGGAGGGCGCATAATTTTCAGCTACCCAGAGCCCTTTATAATATGCCTTCCATTTCAGTGCCGCATTTGGAGCACTGAGACCCCTTCAAATTCAACCTATCGACGCGAAAGCCGTACCTTCCAATGATAAGATTTCCACAGTTGGAACAGTAGGTGTTTTCGCCTTCGTCCCCCGGGACGTTTCCCGTATAGACATATTTGAGTCCCGCGTCCGTCCCGATCTGTTTCGCTCTCTTGAGCGTCGAAAGAGGTGTGGGGCGAAGCCCGATCATCTTGTACTGGGGGTGAAAACGGCTGATATGCCATGGCGTTTCATTTCCCAGCGAATGGATAAAGCGGGCTATCTTGGAAAGTTCTTCATCGCTGTCGTTGAGTGTGGGGATTATGAGGGTGGTCACTTCGACCCAGATGCCGAGCTCCTTCATTTTTTTCAGGCTGTCAAGGACGGGCTGGAGCCGGCCACCGCAGTATTTTTTGTAAAAACCATCGTCGAAGGATTTTAGGTCAACATTCGCGGCATCGAGGTAGGGTGATATTGTCTCGATGGCCTCATCGGTCATAAACCCGTTGGTCACGAAGACGTTTTTGATCCCTTTTTCTCCGGCAATCTTTGCAGTGTCGTAGGCAAGTTCAAAGAAAATAGTGGGTTCGGTGTAGGTATAGGCGATCGTCTTCGATCCTGATGTTAGCGTTTTTTCGATCAGTTCTTCCGGCGTGACCTCACGGCCGATTATTTTTCCCCTCTCTCGCGGCATCTGTGAGATATCGCTGTTTTGACAGAAGGTGCATTGAAAGTTGCATCCAACGGTGGCGACGGAAAAGGATCGCGATCCCGGGTAGACATGAAAGAGTGGTTTTTTTTCAATGGGATCAACATTTTCGGCTATTATGGTTCCATAAACAAGCGTGTAAAGGATTCCATCTCTGTTTTCCCGTACCCCGCAGATGCCCTGTTTTGATGGTAATACGGTGCAGGTATGGGAACAGAGATTACACCGAACCCTTCCACCCTCCAGCTTTTCGTAGAGCATCGCTTCTTTCATCATTTTTTTATCTCTCGTGCGGCACCGGGCGCGCCATAGCCGTTGGTCGCTACTTTGAGTTCTCCCTTTTCCGTCAGGGGGTCCTGAATGGTTTGTAGTGAGGAAAATACCGGTACCATGAGACCGATAAAGAAGCCAAAGGGGTTTTTCATGACAGGAATCTTTTCTTCAATGTCTATTGCAAAGGTATACCAGTTAAGGGGAAAAAAGACGACGCTCCCCCATGTTGGTGTGACATCGGGCAGTACAGATTTTACCAGTTCTTTCAGCTCGATAATAGTGGAGAGCTTTGAGTATTTGATGAAGGAGAGGCGATGTTTATCCTTTATTTTTCCGGATAGGGCCGCCGGGGAATATTTGTTCCACGAACCGAGAAAGATCCTTTCTCTGCATACCCTCACTGCCTCTGTAAGTGCCGTCCTCTGATCATTGAGGTTATTCGGGCATATCATTGTTACGATATCAAACTCATTATCTGAGAAAGGGAGGTCTTCGCAATCTCCGCTTAGAAGCTCGGCCCTCTGGCCAAGCCTTTCCCGGGCCGTTTCGATACGGTCGGCTGATGTATCGATCCCGGTTACGTCGCACCCCTTTCTTCGGAAGAAGAGCAGATTATGCCCCGTACCGCAGGCCAGATCGAGAAGCCTCTCTCCTTCACGGGGGTTGAGAAGATTGCAGATGAACTCCTTTTTCCGCCTGTCGACATAGTAACCCAGAGGCGATTGAAGCCAGCTTTCGTATGATGATACCGTTTTCTCGCTCTTGAGAGTCATGTGCCCTTGAAAATTTTCTATCCGCCTATTGAAGACATGCTTCTAACACATTTTTTCCTCTGAATTTCATGGCAGTTCATCAAGTGCATTCTCGGTTTGTCGAGGATAGCCTTTCTTATGAGTTCTTCCAGTTCGGAATCGCTGCATTCAGCTCTCAAAGGTCCCTTCAGATCCGATTCCCCGTCAGAGAGGAGACATGCCTTCAGATGTCCATCGGCGGTTAGCCTGAGCCTGTTGCAGGACTCACAGAATTCATGGCTCATGGAACTGATGAGCCCTATTTCACCCAGTGCACCCTCCATCTTGTATATCCTGGCAGGACCGTCTGCTTCACCGGGCTTTTTGAGTACCGGCATCAGCGATCTGAAATTATTTATCTTCTCTTTTACGGCGTCACCGGAGAGATATCCGAGACTGTTATCGAGAGCGGGGGTACCGATCGGCATATATTCTATGAATCTGACCTGATAGGGGTTGTTCAGTGTCAGTTTTGCGAAATCCACGATTTCCTCGTCGTTAAAACCCCTTATGGCGACGACATTTATCTTGATGGGCGAAAACCCCACGCTGCGCGCCTTTTCAATTCCCCGGAGTACCATACGCAGGTTTCCCACTCGTGTGATATCCCTGTATTTTTCTTCGACAAGAGAGTCGAGGCTTATGTTTATTCTTCGTATGCCGGCATCGTATATCTCCTCTGCAAGGGCCTCCAGAAGGATGCCATTTGTCGTCAGGCTTATATCATGAAGACCCTCAATTGTTTTTAACCGTGTGAGAAAATCTATTACCCCCCGCCGGACGAGGGGTTCCCCACCGGTTACGCGAACCTTCACAATGCCTGCCTTTATAGCAATTTTCACAATACGTAGTATCTCTTCATAGCTCAGAATATCCTGGTGGCCGATGAAGGATATCCCTTCCTTCGGCATGCAGTATATACACCGAAGATTGCATCTGTCGGTGATTGAAACTCTCAAGTAATTGATATTTCTATTATGTTTATCTATCATCCGTGACAGTTCCACCTGTTGAAAATTCGGCTCCATTAAGCTCAACGGATCTCAGAGACCGGAAGTTTCCAACTATCATACTTCGCAAGTGATGACAAGAATAGGCCCCGATTAATCGGAGGATTGAAGCTCCCCGCAATCCCGTATAACTCCGACAGTTGCGGGGAATCTCCGATTGTTGAGGAAAATATCTGTTTTTATTCGCTCGCTAATCCCGCCGCAAGCAGCGGGGAATGCGCTCGCTGCTCAATTCAATGAGGAAAGTGGGGAGAGATTGTCGTTGGATGAAAAACGCCGCCCGAGGGTTGTTGCTTCTCGGACGGCGTTTACTATGCGGCGGGATCGCTGGTGTTTTAGTTTGCGTTGATTGTTATCTTCGTGGTTTTTGTCTCCTTGGACTTTGGTATCGTGAGGTTGAGAACTCCGTCCTTGTAAGTCGCATCAATTTTGTTTGCCTCGACACCGTCGGGAAGCCTGAAGCTTCGGTCAAAGGAACCGTAATTACGCTCGATCCTGAGATAATGGTCTTCCTTCTTTTCCGCTTCCTGCCTCTTCTCGCCTTTTATCTTCAAGACGCCTTCGACAAGCGTTATTTCAAGGTCCTTTACGTCAATGCCGGGCAATTCGGCACTTACCCTGTATCCCTTTTCGCTTTCGGAAATATCGAAAGCCGGCATACAATTTGCGTCCTCGTTTAGCAGAGTTGATACGCTGCCGTCGGAGAAAAACCTGTTCCATATATCCCTTGTCGGGAAAAGCGAGCTTCTGCTCGGAATCAATTGTATCATTCTGTTCATGTTATAGACCTCCTTACATGAGATAGTTTTTCTTTGCTAATAAAGTAAGCACGATTCTTTTTTAGTCAAGGAAGTGGAGAGGTAAGGTGCTGATAGTATGTTATTTTATAATGAAAAATGGTGAAAGGTTGAGGCGTGCTAAACTGAACAGCGAGCACATTCCCCGCAACAAGTTGCGGGGAGCTTCCACAATGTCAGTTTTCCTTAGAAATGACATTCAGCCTCTCCCGTGCGAGGAGTCCGAAACTTGATTCGGGGCTGATCTTGATGACGTTTTTAAAGGCCTGGGAGGCACTCTTGTTGAGGCCTTTTTTCAGGTAACAAACCCCAAGCCAGTAGTGAGGTTCTGCGAGAGTTGGCGCTATCTCGACCGCCCTTTTGAAATGGAGTACTGCCTCGTCAATATTATACTCGTCAAGGTGTGCCAGGCCCACATTATTATGAATTATCGGGATCAGTATTGTTTCGGGTTCTTTTCTGAGTGCCATCGTGTAGTATTCTATTGCTTTTTTGTTGTTTCCCTTTTTGTAATAGGACCACCCGATGTTGTTCAGGGCAACGGCAGGTGTTTCGTAAAGGACATTGGCAAGCGCACGGTTGAACTCTTCTATCGCCTTGTCGTAGAGTTCCATTTCCAGGTAGACCGTACCAAGGTAGTTGTGGGCCTCCGGATAGCCGGGATTTATGGAGAGAGCCTTTCTGAATTCCTCGGCCGCTTCGTTGTTCATACCTTTCCCGTAGTAGGTTAATCCCATATAATAGTGCGTTTCGGCATCCTTTGGGTTCAATTTCTCCGCGGCCATCAGCTCCCTGAGAGCGGTTGTATATTGTCGGGACTTTATATAGGCAATTCCGAGATCCAGATGAACACGTGACAGCTGCTCCTTATTTATTCGTTTTGCACTACAGCCGAGAATTAAGGAGAATGCGATAATAATGCAGGGAAAAACAACACAAATTCTCTTCAGGGTTTTCTTTTCCATCGTGACCGCCTATTTGTTATTCGCGTTGACCCACCAATCGCTTTTGTCTTTGAACCACCATTCGGATGAGTCGGTCTTGATTATGACTTCAGCCAGCTCTTTTGCGGCTTCCGTTGACAGCCTCTTTACGGCAAATTCTATCCATTCCTTAGTGTATTTATTCCCGAGGTCACCATATTCTTTCAGCTGAAGTATCAGTGACAGTTGATCGGCATCGTGCGCTATGAGAGATTCCCGTGTCTTTTTTTCATTGAATTCAGCCAATGCCGATTCGATTTCCCTACCGAAGAAGAGCGTTTCGGCGAGTTCTTTTATCGCTTTCTTTTCATTCACATCGACATACTTCTTGCTGACGTAATTCATGTCGCCCGTTCTTGCCTCGGGAAGGTCGTGAAACAGGCATATTTTGATGACCCGTGATTCATCGATATTGTTTTCTAATTTACACAGTGTGTACCCTATGAATATCGTTCTCAATATGTGTTCCGCTACCGATTCATTACCAGAACCGAGAAATCGAAACCCCGTTCTCGGGGTTTTCTGCAGCATACCTACTTCAAATAAAAAATTTGCGATTTCCTTCATTTTATCCTTTTTTTATCGTTTCTATTCTATTCATCATCATATCGGAAAGTTTCTTCATCTCTAGTTGAAGCGATGAAATGCCTTCGGGCTTCATGGCAATTAATGTATCGAGTCGCTCCTTCCAGTGTTTAATTACCGATATCTCGTTTTCTCTTACCTTGGTTTCGAATCTTTTCTGAAATTCTCTTAGAAATGCTGAATCAGTATCAAGCGAACCCATATCGATCCTTCCTTTTTCGTAGATTTGTCCTCCAAAGATGCGCGTATACTATATCAGTTGCCCCTTTGTTGCAATACAGAATAACCGGATGCCCAGGCGATGTAAAGTTAATCCCTTGCGTGGTGATGATGCGGACAGTGGAGCGCAAGACACCAGGGATTTTAATGTATGAAGATTTACTGCCTGTCAAATTGGAACGGGTCAGGAAATATCTCGAATTGACTTTCAAAACTATCTTAAGTACTATGATTCGCGAAGAAAGCACCTCACCCGGAGGCAAATACCATGGGTAACAGAAAGATTTTACTCTTTATAGGCGCATTTATTTTATTCATTGTGAATAGTCCCTCTTTCGCCGCCGTCGATGAGGATACGGTCCATCTTTCCTTTAAAAAAACGGCAAAATCGGTGGTGAAAGACTCCGAGTATACCGTGAAAAAGGGAGACTATCTCATTGCCATCATAGAGAAAAAGTACGGAGGATCAAAAGAGGAGACTCGGAATATACTGAAGAAGGTGAGGCGTTTAAATCCTGCGATAAAGAATGTAAATCTCATTTATCCAGGGCAGCTGGTCATTTTCCCCGGAGAGATTACCGAAGAGATAGTATCCGAGAGGGAAGAAGAGAAAACCACGTCCACCTACATTGTTAAGAAGGGCGATTCCATAATAAAGATTGTGAGCAGTGAGCTTAGAATTACGCCTGAAGAGAGCCGCAAGATACTGGAGACGATACGACATCTGAACCCGGAGATTTCAAATTTGAACAGGATTTATCCCGGGCAGAAAATCATTATTCCGTCGAGAGGCAGGGAGGAGGAGAAGGCAAAGGAAATACCCCCTCAAGAGAAAATGGTGGAGGAGAGATTTCTCTCCCGTGAGAATCAGCTTTCCATCCTGGGCTATTTGCTCAGTCATACGGGGGGAACCATGATTACCGAGGGTAGTTTTTATATACCCCTCAGTCCCCAGGGACAGATAGGAGTCAACTGCTCCCAGGTTCCCGTTGCGGAACTCGCAGACGGGAAAACGGTGCTTCTCGATTTTTCTGATCAGATACCGAATAATGTCAAAAAAATTGTCGAGTCCACATGGAAAAATTACTCCATAATCAGCGGTAGAGGTGAGGGGCAATCTTTGCTGGAAGGACTCCTCGATACGTCTGACATCTATACCCTTACGAAAAAGGGCGGGTATGTCACTCTGGGGAGAAACAATCTGGTCAGTCTCTTTGCCGGCTGGATTGTCAGGTGGGAAGGAGGAGCCGTCCCCTACGCACTCTGCATAAATTTTATTGATGGTGATTCACCGGTAGTGCCCGGTAATATTCGCAAGTATGCTATGAAAAACGGTTTTGATCTTATAGAAGTTTCTGAAGATGTAGTCATGACTGATTTTCAGATGCCCTATCAATCTATGGATGTTCCTTCCTTACGCTGGGATTCTAAAAAAGAACTAGCGGAATCATTACTCTCGAAAATGGGCTATTCAGTTTCCAGGGATTCAAGGGTAGGGATATTTTCGATCGAGGATGACGGTTTCAATCTTTCAGTCAAGGCCGATCTCATGATCGAAACAGAAAAAGGCGCCACAATTTTTAATTTTGAAAGATTGCCCGAACAGTTTTCAGATATCCTGATGAAGAGGGGGGCCCGAATGCTGTATCTCTCCGAGGAGGAGGGTAAGAGGAAGACGGTCACCTCAGTGCTCGGCGCTCTGGGGAAGACTTTTGTTTCTGATACCTATCGATTTCCATACACTGTCGCGGGCGGCAAGAAGGTATGTGAGATATCTTTCAGGGCACTGAAGGTTGAAAATGGCGGCGCGCCGCTCTATCTCGTTGAAGACGAGATTGACAGCGATATATATGGAGTACTCAATGGAAAATGGGAGGTTGAATTACTACGATATTGAAGATTAAAGGAATTGGACTTTTTTCGGGCGGTCTTGACAGCATTCTAGCGGCAAAGGTTATAGAGGGACTTGGGGTGGAAGTTGCCGGCGTTGCTTTTGAGACCCCCTTTTTTGATGCCCGAGAAGCAAGAGCGATTGCCGGTAAGATCGGACTTCCGCTTACGGTAATGGACATTACGGACGAGCATCTTCGTATGCTTGAGGCGCCAAGGTATGGTTATGGAAAGAATATGAATCCCTGTATCGACTGTCATATCCTCATGCTCAGAAAGGCCGGTGAAGTGATGGAGAAAGCGGGTGCCGACTTTCTCTTTACCGGTGAAGTTCTGGGTCAGCGTCCCATGTCGCAGGGTAAACAATCGCTTCATGTCGTGGCCTCCAGGTCCGGGTATGGGGGATATGTAGTGAGACCGTTGAGCGCGCGCCTTCTTCCCGAAACGATACCGGAAAAAGAAGGTAAGATTGACCGTGAAGAACTCCTCGATATTCAGGGCAGATCCAGGAAGCGTCAGATAGAAATGGCAAAGAACTACGGGATTTCGGGATATTCCAGTCCCGCGGGCGGATGTCTCCTTACAGACCCGATCTTTTCCAAGAGGCTGAAGGATCTATTTGAACATAGAAGTGACCGAGATGTGAGGGATATAGAACTTCTGAAGTACGGAAGGCACCTCAGGTTGAGTCAGGATGCCAAGGCAATTGTGGGGAGAAGAGAAGGTGAGAACAAGGACATCGAGGATCTATCGAGAAATGGTGACCTCATTATCAAGGCGAGGGATTATCCGGGTCCCACCGTGCTTGTGCCCTACGGTTGTGACGATGCAACCCTTGAAGTAGCGGCCTCGATATGCGTGCTTTACAGTGATGCACCAAATGATTCCGAAGTCACGGTCGTATGTAAAGAGGGAATCTCACCCCGTCTTATATCCGCAACATCGGCATCAAAGGAGGACGTAAAGGATTTGATGATCTGAAAAACAGGGTCCTGTAATTCCTCTGCCAGACGTCTTTCAGAGATTTCTGTGCTCTTTCCTCAAGAGATCATCGACTGTCTTGACGGGGTTGAAGGTAGCGAGGGGCACTTCCACAAAAACGGTATTCCATTTCGCCATAGATCCATTCCAGAGGCCGGGGAGCTCCAGAGCCCTGAGGCTTCTCCCTTCCTGGGATTTTTCCGTAATTATGTAGGTGTCTGGATCGACGTATCTCTCGAGGTCGAATTTCTCGCCCCGGTAATTTTGCACTGCACAGACGATATCGACGGGATTAAAATGCGTTGAGGATTCCCATATTTCACTCTGGACATGCGAGTGCTTGTCAATCTGTGCCGCTTCTATAATCTGAAGAGAGAGTGTCCCGTCATGTTCCTTTACCCAGAAGGGTCCTCCGCCCGGCTCACCCTCGTTTTTAACCATACCGCAGACACGGAGAGGCCGGTTCAGTTTTTGAAGGAGAAAATCTTTCCTCTCTTCGAATTTACGCTCGTCAAAGGTTTCGGGATAAGTTATGTTGAGCTTCTTTCTGCTGAAGTTTGCGGCTTTTCCAAGCAGGGCTTCATCTGATTGCGTGGCCGAAATCAGAGCGATATGGTTAAAAATCTCCCTTTGAAGATTTATCAGGTAGCCGCCGATCAATTTCTTGTAGAGAATCGTTTCCCCTTTCAGACTGTCGGGAACCACATTGTCGATATTCTTGAGAAAAATAAAATCATCGTCGATTGTGTTGAGATTTTTCAAGAGGGAGCCATGTCCACCAGGCCTGAAGACAAGGCTGTTTTTGTCGTTGCGGAAGGGCCTGTTTTTCCCGTCGACGGCTATGGTGTCTGTCGAGGGAAGCTGGATTGAGAGCGATATCTCGAGTGTGACGCCGTAGTGCTCTTCATAGGATTTCCTCACACGGGAAATGAGATCTTCGACGGGCTTCCTGTGACTGTCCGAGACGGTGAAATGTATTCTGCAGGTGTTTTTGTCATCATTGACGGAAAGAATCGCTTCGACAAGCTGTTCCTCTAAGGGGGTGCGACTATGATCGGGATAGAGGTGAAACTTCAAAAGGGCCTTTGGAAGGTTTGCGTAATTGAGTCCTTTGGGACTCAGGATGTAGTCGAGGATCTCGGGATAGCTTTTGTCTTTTAAGAGGCCATCGAGGTCTTTCCCGTCACTTCCGACAATGTTTTTCAGTTCCTTATGAAAGGCAAATTTGTTCAGGTTGTCCTCAAAGGTCGAGGTAATAACGGCATTACCCAAATCCTTTGTGTCATAGAGTCTGAACCAATCCCTGAACATTCTGCTGGCGGCTCCCGAGGCGGGCACAAACTTTACGATCCTTCCTCTCGACATTTCTTCTTCATAGATATGAAGGAGGTCCTCTCTTTCGGATTCCGATATGATTATGATTCCATCGTCTATTGTACAGGGCCTGTCGAGTCTCACGGGAATGGGTCCCCGCTCGAATGCCTCGATCTGTTCCATGACCGCCTTTTCCGTGAGCCCCGCTTTTTTGATTTCCTCTCTATCGGTGTCGCTGAAATAATCAGGTTTCATTGTGGTCCGGTCCTCCCTTTTCCACCTCGCGTCCTATACCCTAAGAAGTGATGACAATCACATGGTAAACTATTTCTTAGTTCTTGACAATTTCCTTCTTTCCCTTCTATACTCCGCGCAGGGAGTACACCTCGAACGCAGTGCTACGATTGATGAGCGAAAAAGCAAAGGAGAACTGCCATGGCACAGATTGACGCCTTTTTCCAACTTATGCACGATCAGGGAGCATCCGACCTTCATCTCGTTTCGGGACAACAGCCGGTCATTAGAATCAGAGGTGAGATGACTCGAGTCAAGTATGATGAACTGGAAGACGATAGCCTCAAAGCGATGCTCTATGAAATAACACCCGAACACAAGGTGAAGCAGTTTGAGGAATCGGGTGACGTTGACTTTGCTTATGAAGTTCCGGAACTTGCAAGGTACCGGGCCAACTATTTTCAGCAGAAAAATGGCGTTGCCGCCGTCTTCAGGGAAATACCGAGCAAGATTCAGACAGTCCGGGACCTGGGGTTTCCCCCGGTGATTGCCAAACTCGCCTCACTTCCGAGAGGGCTTGTGCTGGTGACGGGGCCGACGGGAAGTGGAAAGTCCACCACACTGGCGGCCATTATTGACGAGGCAAACCGAGTACGAAAGGATCACATCATTACCATCGAAGACCCGATCGAATTCGTTCACGAGAGCAAGAGCTGTATCATAAACCACCGTGAGGTCGGTATTCATACGAAGTCTTTTTCCTCCGCCCTCCGCGGCGCCCTCAGGGAAGACCCTGATATTATCCTCGTTGGAGAACTGAGGGACCTCGAGACCATTTCGCTGGCAGTCGAGGCATCCGCAACAGGCCATCTCGTTTTTGGGACGGTACACACGACAAGCGCGGCCAAGACCGTTGATCGTATCATCGAGGTCTTTCCCACGGGAGAACAGATGCAGATTCGGTCAACACTAGCCGACGGAATCAGGGCAGTTATATCGCAAACGCTTTTCAAGAGAAAGGATAGGGGGGGTCGCATTGCCGCCCTCGAAATCATGATCGGGACACCGGCAGTCCGCAATCTTATACGGGAATCGAAAACATACCAGATTCCTTCGGCGATCCAGACGGGGAAAAAATACGGCATGCAGCTTCTGGATGACCACATCATGGAGCTTTTGAACAGAGGCATAATACATGCCGATGACGCCTACAACAAGGCAAATGAAAAAGTAAAATTCAGGCCCTTCCTCAAGACGCCTCCCACAGATTTTACTGAGGCATAGGGAAAGTATTCATTCTTCAAGAAACGAGGAACTTCCAGGAGAACAGGCCATGAGAAAGCAGGAATTGGATTATTTGTTGAACAAGATGCTCGATTCGCAGGATGAGGTTTCAGACCTGAACATTACGGTGGGGAAACCATTTCAGGTGGAAAGTGCGGGGGAGCTAAAGACGGTTGATCTGGAACCGGCCTTCCCGAAACTCACGCCATTTCAGTCGGAAACCTTTGCTCTCAGTCTTATCGACAGGGATCGGCGTCTCACGGAAATTCTCATAAAACAAGGTTCCTGTGATATGTCATATGAGTTGCCCGGTAAGGCCCGTTTCAGGGTGAATGTCTTTTCTCAGAGGGGAAATTACTCGACTGTTCTGAGAAAGCTCGAAACGAGGGTTCCCACCTGTCAGGAAATGAATCTTCCCGAGGTCTTTCTCGATATAGCGGAAGAGAGAAACGGGTTGGTACTTTTTACGGGGGCGACGGGAACAGGGAAAACGACCTCCCTTGCCACCATATTGAATGAAATAAACGAGCAGCGATCGGTCCACATTATAACCCTTGAGGACCCCGTAGAGTTTCAGCACACCCATAAAGAGGCAACCTTTAATCAGCGCGAGTTGGGAATCGATTTCAGCAGTTTTGCCACTGGTCTCCGTTCTGCCCTCCGGGAGGCTCCGAAGGTTATTCTCGTGGGCGAGATGAGAGATAGAGAAACCGTAGAGATCGGTATGAGTGCCGCGGAGACGGGACACCTCGTTTTTACGACGCTTCATACGAGCGATGCAGGCCAGACGATAAACAGAATTCTCGGCATGTTTTCCACCGAGGAGGAACATCAGGTGCGGGTCCGTCTCGCCGATACGATACGCTGGATTGTCTGTCAGAGACTTCTTCCAAAGGTAGGAGGAGGAAGAGTCGCCGCCTTTGAAATTTTAAAGACGAATCTCAGGGTCAAAGATACAATTCTTAATGGAGAAACAGAGGGAAGAACCTTCCAGGAAATTATAGATGCGGGAACCGCCTTCGGCATGACGACCTTTGATGGTTATATTATAGAGCTTTACAAGGATGGACTGATAACCGAGGAAACTGCCCTGGCGTACGCATCGGTCAAGGGTGTGGTAGGCCGGGGAATCGACTCGGTCAAGAGTTCGAGGGGAGAGGCCACGTCGGATATCTCGAAGCTGGAGATTGATCGGGAATATGGTAAAAAAAGGAAAAAATGGTAGTGAATGGGTAAGGAGAATAGAATGGACGACGAAAAGACTCTTCACGATTCAGTAGCATCAGAGGTGTACGATGCCTCGCAAAGACCCTTCGATTTTATCGAGGAGGGAAAGGAAACTGCACTGATCTGCGAATCCGATTCTGCCCTGAGGGAGAAGCTCAGCACTATTTTTATGGAGGGTAATTACCTCGTAACGAATCCCAAATCTGCCCGTGAGGCACTCAAAAGCATGATGTTTCACGTTTATCAATTAGTCGTGATCAGCGAGAACTTTGATACCGAAGATCCTGATAACAACAGTGTGCTCAAATATCTCGAAAGCCTTGCCATGAATGTCAGACGGGATATTTTTGTCGTTCTTCTGAGCGAAAAGCTGAGGACCAACGATGGTATGGCCGCCTTTAACAAGAGCGTCAATCTGATTGTCAATACATCGAATATCGACGATATTGAGGAGATCATAAAGCACGGCATCGCGGAAAACGAACACTTTTACGGCGTTTTCAAGGAATCGATGGAAAAGCTGGGGAGGATGTAACGGGAGGCTTTTATTGCTGTGAACGGGGGCGACCCCGCAAGCCCCGCCTTGTAGGCGGGGTCAAGGGGCGCAATTAAAAAGGAATATATTATTCGCCTTCGGCTTCCCTGCCGAAAAGCTTCACTCCTTAAGATAGGCCTTCGCGAGGCTTGTATTGACATGCACAACGCCTCTATTCATCTCTTTCATCGGATAATCTTCCGTGATCTCGGGCAGGTCATCCGCCTCTTTTTGAGTCTTGACGATTGAACCCGCCGGCACATATCGATTATCGGCCACGGTGACTCCCATCAGAATGACACCCGGTTCTATCACGCATTTTTCTCCCACGTATGATTTAAAGACCAGCGTTTTCATGCCGACAAAGGTATCGTCGAGTACGACGGCAGGCCCGTGAATCTGAACCTGGTGGGCGAGTGAGACCCTTTTCCCCACGTAGACGGCATAGTTTTCACCCTCGACAGCATAGAGGTTGCCTTCGACGGATTTTCCCTCTTCCTCTGTCTCCAGGGCGTGAATGATGACGCCATCCTGGACGTTCGAGTCATCGCCGACAAAAAGCGGTTGTCCCTCATCGCCCCTTACGGATGCCATCGGCGAGACGAGTATGTTTCTCCCAAGGATGACATTACCAATGACGGAGGCGAGGGGGTGCACGTATGTCGATGGATCTATTTTCGGTTCGGATATCCGTGAGCAGAAATCGGTCAGTACATTTTTCCCTATCATTGTTCCGTCTCCCTTTTTCGCTTGCTTTGTTCCCTTTCAAGTAACTCCGGCCAGTATTTTTCCACGATTTTTCGTGTCTCTTCGAGCGGCCCCCCATTGTTGATGACGATATCGGCAAAGGAAAGCTTTTCATCGATAGGCATCTGCGAATGTAATCGATATTCCGCTTCCTCGCGGGTGAATCCGTTTCTTGTCCTGATCCTCTCGATCTGTTCTTCCGGTGGTATATAGACGAGAATGACGAGGTCTACATATTTCTGGAGGCCCACCTCGATGAGAAGGGGGATATCGGATATTACGATCGCGTCTTTCTTCTCCTTTTTTATCTCCTCCATCCGGTGTACCCACTCTTTGAATACGGCGGGATGGACGATGCCGTTTAATGTCTCCAGCTTTTTTTTATCCTGAAAGACAATATCCCCCAGCTTTTCACGGTTTATCGTGGCATCTTTGTTCAGAATTTCGGAGCCGTATTCTTCGACGATTTGCTTCCAGGCGGGACCTCCCGGCTCTTCCACTTTATGTGCCAGGACATCGAAGTCGATCAGATAGGCCCCTTTGTTCTTGAAAAATTGTGCCACCGTTGATTTTCCGCTTCCTATTCCGCCGGTAAGACCAATGTTGAGCATTGTTTCCGTTCCTTTTTTGTGTGCCCTAAATCACTGTTGGGCTTGACAGTATACAGAAAAGAGGATTAATTTAAAGTAAAAATGTGAGAAAATGAATCGGAAAAAAGAAGGATTTCTTTTCAGGGGGAGAGTATGACAATTGAAAAATTATTGGAAAAGGCCGAGAAATTTGAATTGGATGCCTACAAGATTCCCTCCGCATTCATGGCACGTCACGTGTCCTATACGGGAACACCGGAAAAACACCCTCACGACCCGGAAAAGATACTGCTGATTGTGGACCCTTTTAGCAAAAATATATCCTATTATGAATTTATGACGGCCGATATCAAAGGACTGGAGGAACTTCCGAGTCTTGTGACGACAGAGGGAAAGTCGGTCAAGATGTGTCGCATCTGGGTACGAAAAGGAAGCGTTGGCGTACGGTCTACCCCCTTTATTGTCGAGGACACAGCGGAATGGAGACAACGGTAGAAAAGGTGAAAAATTCTCTACGCCCTTATTTTCTAAGTTGAGAGTTGCGTACTGTATTTTATTGTGTGGTGCCTGCTTTTCTGCTGTTGAAATGACCGAGCGTAAAGGCCAGCAAAGGGAGAATAACCAGATAATAAGGACTGACCAGAAGGAATATAACGGTTTCGCTCCAGAGATTACTCCCTTCGGCGGGTTTTCCTTTACAACGGTTAAGAAAGGCATCGACCGTATTGCCGGCCAGATTCCCGAAATAAATAATCTGTATGAAACTCACAATGTGCCCCGCCTTTTTCCGGCCATAGTAGTGGTCAAGTCGTGCCCGTGCCTTTTCCTGGGGCTTTCCGCCCGTCTCGCTGTAATGTTGCGCAAAGGCGAGCGCAATGGCTTCCTCATCGGGGAAGTCTCCTATTTCCATGGATAACAGTTTCTGAACCTCCTCCGCATCGACACCGTGTGTCAGGGCCATTTCACTATGGAGCCATGTACAATACTTGCAGGAAAGGACACCGCTGACAGCCACCATAAGTTTCTCTCTCAGCGCATGACTTACATCACCGCTTTTAGTGGCATTTTTAACATAGGCCAGGCTGTTGATGATAAAACGAAAAAAATCGAAAAAGAAACTGCTGACTTTCGTGTAGATGCGAGTACGAGAGGAGTTGTCCATTACAGCCTCCTGAATTACTCTCTTTTTGATGATCTCAGCTATTGCCGTGGAATAAAAAAGTGTTGCTTGTTATCATTCCCGGATTACTCGCGGGCAGACACACTATGGCATCAGACGCCTCTTCTCGTCAAGTCTTTCGTGTAATTGAGAAAAGCAATCAGATCAAGCGTAGTTTCTCATCAAAAGCCTGTATTTACAAAGCCCCGTTGCTGTGGTAATTTTCGTGTATGTGAAAGGGGGGATATCATGAAGGATATGGGTTTCACGAAGGATGTTACCGTCGGTAGATATCTCGATCCCTTTGAGGGATTCAAGGAGAAAGAATCCTCCTTCGAGATAAGAAAAGATGCAATAACGGGCGTTACCTGTCGAATTCTCCCCTACCGTTTTCGATTTGCAGAAAAACCCGACGTGAAGTCCTACCTCGAAAAATCTCCCGAGGCCATCTGTCCCTTCTGCCCGGCACTGTTCGAGCAGATGACACCGAAATTCACCCCCGATATTATTCCCGAGGGCAGGTTTCAGCGAGGGAAGGCCTTTCTATTTCCCAATGCATTTCCCTATGACAGAAACAATGCCGTGGCCATATTTTCGGACGACCATTTTCTCGGCCTCGACGAACTGACCCCGAAGGTCATGCTGGACGGGTTTATGATCTGTCAGGATTATTTCAGCAGGATGTATCGCCTTGACCCCTCACTTCGCTTCTGCTCGATTAACTGGAACTATATGCCCCCTGCGGGCGGGGGGCTTGTTCATCCCCATCTCCAGACGATAGTGGGTGAGAATCCCACGCGCTTCGTGAAGACCCTGTACGAAAGCGCCCTGAGATACAAGGAACAGGAGGGGAGCAATCTGTGGCGAGATTTAGTCACCTTTGAAAAAACGGAAGGGGAGCGGTTTATTGGTACCACGGTGGATATCGAGTGGATGACGAGTTTCGCTCCGAAGGGTATGGCGGGTGAAGTGACATTTATCATGAATGAAAAAAGCTCGATCTTCAGTCTCAGTAAGGATGATTTTCTGGAGTTGACGGCGGGGCTTTCACGGATATTTCACTACTTTCATGCGAACGATTTCATCAGTTTCAATATGGCGCTCTATGCCACCTTTGCGGAAGATGACTCTCTCTGGATACAGGGAAGGATCATCCCGCGTTTTCAACTGCCTCCCCTCGGCACGAGCGACCTTAACTATTTCGAGAAATTCCACGAAGAGATTATCTGTCCCACCATCCCCGAGGATTTGTGCAAAGAGATACAAAAATTATTTTAACAGAAACAGAAGAGCAGAAAGCAGAATGTGGCAAAAAACTCTTTCCTTCAACAAGTAAAAGTGGATTTGAACTGAACAGCGAGCACATTTCCCGTTGCTTGCAGCGGGGGGAGCGAGAATAAAAAACAAACATTTTCCTTAACAATGAAGCTCCCGCCCATAGGGCGGGGCTCCCCGGTAAGGAATAGTTTAATTATAGTGCGCCCCTTGCCCCCGCCTACAAGGCGGGGCTTGAGGTTGCGCCCCCGGTCGGAGGTTCGTCGCAACCTGTTGCGGGAACTTCAATTGTTTGACGGTGATCATAACCGGCAATCAGCAGCAAGGATCAGGGATAGGATTGATCTCTTATCGGTTTTTCTCCACGCTCATCGGCATATATGGTGAGGCGATTATCCTATTGACTTCCCCTATTGTATTTCTTATATTTAACCTGTCTTTTGTCAAAATTTGTGGCCAGCATATAACCCCTGACGGGGCCTTAATCAATCTTTCACGCAATAAATGCGTATAATGCACCTTGTCGTGAGGCGGGATAAGGGCATATCTTTGAGAAAACCGTTCTTTTTCATCAGGGCAACAGTTGAATTATCGATAACATACTATATATGAGCGCGAAAACTATGCAGTGAGCTGCATATCACAAGCTAACGATGACCAACGTATTGAAGAACAGAACGTTCTGGGAGGAGGATAACTCATGTTCAGAGACAGCAGGAGATTCACAAACATCTCATTGATATCTATTTACTTCTTTCTATTATTCTTCGCTTTATTGGTGAGTGGATGTTCGTCATCGAGTTCAGATACAGCCACGAACAAGGCACTGATGAGTTTTTCTACAGAGCCCTTTACCTATTATTCCGACGGGCAGGGACAGAACCTCGATGTCTACACCGAGCGGATTACGATCAGTGTGGCCGATGAGAAGTTGAGTCAGTTGACAGAGTGGCTCCAGACAGATCCTCTTATCTTGCAGCCGCCCGAGGTCGAGAAACTCGGCCGGAAGAACCTGGTACTCGTGACACTGATCGAGGGCGCCAACGAGGAACAGATCATCGACCTGATCGAACGGCTGAACGCCAGCGGCCTGGTGGAGTATGCCACCCCGGTCTTCGGCACCGAAGAAGAGATGACCCTTATCTCCAATGAATTTATCGTGCGCTTCCTCGACACCTATTCCGTGAGTGAGATCGAAGCCCATATTACATCACAGAACGTCTCCATCATCGAGCGCGACTTCCTCTGGCCCAAATGCTACCGTCTGGCTTTTACCTCGGCCAGTGGCACCAACGTAATGGAGGTTGCCAGAACATTCTATGAATCGGGCATGGTGGAATTTGCCCATCCGGATTTTATTACCCTGACCACACCGCCGTGGCACACGATCGCCGAAGAGGACTTCGAAGGCGAATTTCCCAAACCGGGCTGGAGCGTTTATGATCTGAACCCGGCCGACGGCGAGTACTACTGGGGAAAGATACTGCTGAGCGACTACTTCGATGATAACTGGGTACGGCCGGAGTATAACGGCGATTACCTGGGCTGGTGCTCAGCAGGCCACGCAGCGGGTCTGACGGACAGGGACCCGATAGAGAACTGCCCGGAATCCTATGCCCCCAACATGGATGCCTGGCTCGTTGTGGGCCCCTTGGACCTTTCGCAGGCCTATTGGGCGCAATTCAAGTACTGGACCGTCTATCCCCGCCTGTTTGACGGCGAGGTCGAACTGCTCGCATCAACCGACGGAGAGACCTGGTCTCTGTTTGAACCCAGCACTTACTTCGGGTTTGAACGGGGCGACACCTACGCACTCGACAATGATGGAGAACTGGGGGACCTGACCGGCCATGATGCTGTCTGGATCGCCTTGCGGTTCGTCAGTGACGGCGAGACGACAACAAAATCAGAGTGCCAGACAGGGCTGTTTCTAGATAATATCCTGGTTCAGGTATCCAACCTGACAGCGGCGGAACCCATCACATCAGATCCCCTCTCGGCCCTGCAGTGGGGGCTTCGCAACGTGGGCCAGTCAGGCGGTGAAGCCGGATGG
>JAFGBH010000007.1 GCA_016933215.1 Deltaproteobacteria bacterium
ACTTTCCTGACACCCACTCCTGCGCATCGTCAAGCATGAGGTAAACCACGGGGACGACCAGAAGCGTCAGAAGCGTCGATGAAATCATCCCTCCGATTACGGCAATGGCCATAGGGGCCCGTGTTTCACCACCCTCACTGAGAGCCAGTGCCACCGGTACTACACCAATTATCACGGCCGATGCCGTCATCAGAATTGGTCTGAGTCGAATGGGCCCTGCCGTGAGCATCGCCTGAACCTTGTCCATACCCTTTCGTCGCTGCTGATTGGCAAAATCAACGAGAAGAATGCCGTTTTTAGTAACAATACCCATGAGCATGATGATGCCGATAAAGGAGAAGATGTTCAGCGTTTTGCCCGTCAGGAGAAGGGCACCGAAGACGCCAACCATGCAGAGCGGCAATGCGAGCATCATCGTAAAGGGGTGGACAAAGGACTCGAACTGGATGCAGAGAATCATGTAAATCACGAGCACGGCTATCAGCAGTGCCTGAAACAGATACTGGAAAGATTCTTTGAAGACCTGGGTTTTTCCCACAAGAGCTGTGTCCCAGTTCCCATCTTTCGGCAGATATTTACCGATAATCTCTTCTGCCTTCACGAGGCCTTCTCCGACGGAAATCTTTTCCACATCAGCATAGAGGGTGAGCGAACGCATACGGTCAAACCGGTTGATGACGTTCGGTCCCATGCTTACCTCCTGGGTAATCAGGTTTGAGGCTTCGATAAGGCGACCGTCTCGGGCTCGAACCGAGATGATCTCGAGGCCTGAGGGGTCCGTTCTGAATTCGGGAAGTGCTTTTACACGGATATCGTATCGATAACCCCCTTCTTTGAACTTTGCCGCATCGGTTCCTCCGAAGAGGATATAGATTTCATCGGAGATGGATTTGACATCAACACCGAGATCGTCGGCGAGATCCCGGTTGATATGAACCTTGACATCCGGTTTGGTAATGCGAAGGTCCGTATCGACTCCCACAAAGATATCCTGTGATCTCAGATCCGCGACAATCTGCTCACTCACCCGTGCCAGCTCTTCTACGGAAGGGCCTTTGATGACAAGATCAACATCGGCGTAGCGTCTGCCCCCTCCAATCTGCTCGAGGTATTCAACGGAGGAGATCATGTCTTTGTAAGCATCAAGTTTTGTTCGCATTCTTCTCATGATTTCCCGCTGGCTCTCCTTGCGTTCTCCTTTGGGAAGAAGATTTACGATCATGACACCCTTGTTTACTTCTGAACCTCCCCCGACGCCGATCGCACCGAAGTATTGTTTTGTCTCGGGTTGAGCTGCAACAATTGTTTCAAGTTCATAGAGCCTTTTTGCCGTTTCTTCAATCGAGGTGCCCGTGGGAAGTTCAAATCCGATCTTAAACTGGGCCGAGTCGGCCTGGGCAACGAACTCGGTTCCTATAAACCGCACCAGATATATTCCGATAACAAAGGTGGTAACCGCAATGAGAATAACCGTCCAGCGATATGTAACTGCCCATTCCAGGGCCCTTCGATAGCCGCGCTCTACAGCCAGAAAGGCATTTTCAAGGATTATGTAGAGTTTTTTGTGAGATCTCTGGTGGTGGAGCATGCGTGAGCAGAGGAGGGGTGTCAGCGTCAGAGAGACAAGTACCGAAATGATGATCGTGAGTGCGACCGTCATGCCGAACTGGTAGAAAAAGCGACCGATCAACCCTTTCATAAAGGCCACGGGAATGAAAACCGCCGCCACGGAAGAGGTGGCGGCAATGACGGCAAGACCCACTTCGCCGGTTCCCACACTGGCGGCATTCATTGGATCTTCGCCAGCCTCCACATGACGAAAGATGTTTTCCATTACCACGATAGCGTCATCGATCACCATTCCGACAGAGAGCGACATGGCAAGCATAGTGAGATTGTTGACGGTAAATCCCAGGGCATTCATGAGGACGAAACCGCCGATGAGCGAGATGGGGATTGCCGTGACGCTGATGAAGGTGACTCTGATATTCCTGAGAAAGAGGTACATGATAAGGGCGGTGAGAATGACACCAAATATAATGTCAAACCGCACCCCTTCCATAGATTCCTTGATAAATCCCGAGGTGTCGAGGGCAATACCGATAGAAATGCCTTCGGGGGCGTCTTTCTTGATTTTCTCCAGTTTTGCCTTCACGGCATCGATAACTTCCGTCGTATTGGTGCCGGACTGTTTTCTGATTCCGAGCCCTATTGCGGGGAGACCGTTAAAACGGGCAATATTTCTCAGGTCCTCAAATCCATCGTCTACTTTTCCCAGTTCCTTCAGGCTGATCGTAGTACCGTCTCGCTCGGCCACCACCAGATTTTTCAGCTCTTCAACAGAGGTGAATTCGCCTTTGACCTTGACGCTGTATTCCTTCTCCTTCGTTTCGATCCGGCCGCCCGGCATTTCAAGGTGCTTCGATTTAATGGCGGCTACCACGTCCTGGGCCGTGAGCCCTCGTGCCTTCAATTTTTCCGGATTGAGCCAGACGCGTATTTCCCGTTCTCTCAGTCCTCCCAGCTGGATGTTTCCCACGCCGCTTATCGATTGCAGCTGTTCCTTCAGTACCTTGTCGGCATAGTAGGACATTTCGCCGTAATCGGCGCTTCCGTAAACGGTGATCCACATAACGGCGTTTGACGCCGTATCCATTTTGTCAACCACGGGCTTTTCCACGTCATCGGGAAGATCTCTCTCGGCGAGGTTTACCTTTGCGCGGACCTCCTGGGCAGCCACATCAACATCCTTTTCCAGCTCGAATTCGACGGCAATAATGGAAAGGCTTTCGTAGCTCTGAGACATGAGAAATTTGATACCGCCAATGGTCTTGATCTGTTCCTCCAGGACATCAGTGACATCGGCATCGATGACCTCGGGACTGGCACCCTCGAGAACCGTTTGCACAGTAACGACGGGAAAATCGATTTCGGGAAAGAGATCGATGCCCATGCTCTTATAGGCAATCCAACCAAAGATAAGAATGGCTGCCATGATGGTCAGTGTCATGACAGGGCGTCGTATGGAAGTATCCGAAATCAGCATAGTCTGTTATCCTCTCACCCCTTCTGTAAGATACTCTATGAAACTCAATTCCTGATCGCTTCTGTCCCCTGAGGTTTTTCGTCACTGGAAAGAATTCCCATTGCCATATGAAGATCGAGCCGGGCAAGCGCATGGTCAAAGAGGCTCTTGTAATAAAGGAGTTGTGCCTTTGTCAGGGCGGAACGTGCATCGAGCACCGAAACCTGATCGAGAATACCCTCTCTGTAGCCCACCTCGGCAAGCCGGAGACCCTCCTGCGCCTGTTCAACCGTCAGTTTCTGAACGTTAACGGATTCGTCGGCATCCCTGAGATTCAGAATGGCAGTCCGCACTTCAAAAAGTGCCCGTTCACGGGCGTCGACAAGCCCGATTTCTCGCTTCCTTACCGAGGCCTTTTCCTGGGTGACTCGACCCTCCCGTACCAGACCGTCAAAAATGGGAATCGTGACGTTGATTCCGGCAAACCACGCGTTTTCCCAATCGTCATTTGTAAGAATGTAGGGATCCGGTTTTCCCATAACATAGTTATAGAAGGCATTTATCTGAGGCAGGTACCCGCTCTTTGCCACATTCAGGGATTCATTCTGCAGTTGTAACGACAGGTCGGCGGCGGCGAGATCGGGTCTGTTTCTGAATGCCTCGTGAATTGCCGTCTCCTCTTCAACGGTGAGGGGTTCGTACACGAGGCTTTCCGTCGGTTCGATTCTGCTTTCCTGGGACATTCCTATTACCTGAAGAAGATTGACCACTGCCGTGTTATATTTATTCTGAAAAGAGATCATTTCGGCCTGCGCATTCGATAGATCGACCTGTGATCGGAGCACATTAAAATCTGAGGCCGTACCGAACCTTCTTTTTACTGTGACGTCTTTCAGGTGTGCCTCGGCGAGCGCGACATCCGCGGTGGTGACTTTCATCTGCTCGCGGACAAGCTGCGTCTGGCGGTAGGCCCTGATCGTTTCATACATTGTTTTTTGAACTGCGCCCCTCACGTTCTCGTCCGTCAGCGCATCGTAGAAACGGGATGCCCTCAGGGCGGCAGTTGCCGCCCCCCCCCGGTATAAGGGTTGTGTGACCGAAAGGACGCCCTCGTAGTTGTCCTTCTCGCCAAGAGGGTAGGTAGTTCCTTCTATCTTTTTGCTGTCCCTGTCCTGACGAGTGTAGTTTCCGTTCAGCGTGACGTTGGGCAGCACTCCTCCGTATGCCTCGAGGATTCGACCCTTCGCCACATTTTTTTCTTCTACTATGGCCTGCAGTTCGCGATTATACGTGAGGGATAGTTTGAGGGCCTTTTCGAGTGATAGAGGACCCTGAATGATTGTTGTCTTATCACCTGTTGCCTTTTTCTGATGCTGCCACTCCTTAAAGGCCGCTTCCCCCGTCGCGGTCAGGTTCTTGTTGATGTCCTGCCTGGTCGCACAGCCGCAGAGGATGAGAAAAATAACGACGCAATATGCAGTGTTTTTCATGGTGGTGATGGATGCCTTTTGCATTATACTGTTAACCCCCGGCCACGTTTGGTTGTAATGCTAAAATCATATTTCATGACTTTCCAATTCCCCGCATTATAATTCCGTTGATGAGCGTAACATCATCGTCGATTGGCGTCGTGACATCACTGAAAAGGCGTTGAATCGCCACACCGATAATTGCCTCAATGAGGATTGCAGCAGCTTTTGTTGCATCCACCGGTCGAAAAAGGTCCTGTGAGATTCCCTCCTCCACAATTGCCGAAATCTTTTTAATAGTGCCCTTATATTCACTTGAATGGTAACGGTTTCTCCCGTCATGGGCTGAATTACGGTTATAGAGGAGAACGCGATGGAACTTCTTATGCCTGTTGAAGAAATCGAGATGACTTCGAATAATGTTTTCGAGCTTTTGGTCGGGAGGAAGATCACTTTCACATATGTACGACAGTTCCTCGAGGAGGGGCACGACACTCTCTTGAATCGCCGCCTCGAATATCTGTTTCTTGTTTTTGAAGTGTGTGTAGAGGGTGCCCTTGGCGACGCCCGCTTCCGCCGCGACGCGGTCCATGGTGAGATTCTGAACACCCTTCGTAGCTATAATATCGATGGCCGCCTTGAGGATGTCCTTTTTTGTATAGGCCTGGATTATTTTCTTTCTCGCCAGTTTTTTGTCTTCCATGGAGGGCTCCGAAATATGACCGATCGGTCATTATTTGAACCATCGGTGCATAATATGGACTGGCTGGTCATAAGTCAAGAAAAAAGTTTCGTCCATTCTATGGTTTTCGAAGTGAGATATCATGTAGTCGTACGATATCTCCTGTCGGTACATATGAAGCTTCAGAATTTATTCGGGAAAATCAGGCGAATGATGAAAAAATGGATGAGCTTTAATGTAACAGCTGCGCACTGAGATATTCCCTCTCTTTTTTGTATCTTACCCCGCGTCAATGTAGCACCATATGATGCAATTTTTTGATCGATACCGCAACTTTTTTATTTTTCAGACCGGGATAAAAAATTATTTGAACTGAACAGCGAGCGCATTCCCCGTTGCTTGCAGCGGGGTTAGCGAGCGAATAAAAATAAAATATTCCTTAATCCCGACAATCGGGATAAGTGCGTTAACGAATTTATTTTCTGCCGGAAAACACAGAAAATAAATTCTAACTTACTAAACAATCGGAGATTCCCCGCAACTGTCGCAGCAAAAGTGGAGATCCCGCTTATACGGGATTGCGGGGAGCTTCAACAGAGGTTTAGGGAAGACTTCCCCTAAGCCTCTGTTTGAGTGACTACCTGTCTGGCCGGGGGCGCACCCGCAAGCCCCGCCCTGTGGGCGGGGAGCTTCATTATCTTTTTATGACATGAACGGGCTTTTTGGCTTTTCGTATTACCTTTTCCGAGACGGAGCCGAGAAACATTTCCTCTATGTTGCTTACTCCGTGAGATCCTATGGCCATGCTGGAGACATTCTCTTCTCTTTCCACTCTCAATATTTCGGTGAAGGGGTCTCCTGTTTCAATCCGCACCTTGACCTTGAAGCCCAGATCCTTCAGTTCTTTTTCGATTGGTTCTATCTCGCTTGTTACTTCTTTTAAGAGATCCCTTTTCATTTCGGGTAGGTCCTTTGTGGTGTACCAGGCTATAGCGTCAAAGAATCTTTTGTCAATGACATGAAGGATGACAACCTCTTCTGCGCCTGCGTTTTTAAGTTCTTTGATGAAATCGAGGGCCTTTTGTGCCACATCCGAGAAATCTGTGGGATAGAGAATTTTCTTGAACATTTATCTTCTCCTTGGTCAATTTATATCAGTACCGGAAAATAGCGGCCACGGTTGAGCCATGTGGTACTTCTTTTGGGTCAACGGCGTACACCGTTCCTCCATTCAATAAAGTTTCGATCGCTGCGAAGTCCAAAAGATCCTCATTGCCCATTTTTGCACGCTTGCTGAGATGAACTTCATCGGTGTCGGGATTAAAGGTGCCCCATTGCTGTATACCGACGGGGACAAACAATGTTCCAATCCTTCCATGATAGGATGAGCGCACTATCTCTTCGATATTATCGGACGCGAGTCCCGTGCCGGCATTTTGAGAGTATTGTGCCATCTTATCAGCCTTTTCCTTCTCGAAAATCGGTTCGACGATTGGCCAGGCAAGCTTATGCAGTTCCTCTGCGCTCAATCCCTCAGGATTCCCGGAAATCCCTCGTTCAACAAGATAGGGATAGGTATTGGCTTCACTGTAAATTGTATAGAGATAGTCCACGCCGGCAAAGACAAGGGCCGCTTTTTTGCCTTTCAGATATTTCCGCAGCCCCCTGTCGACACTCTTGAAGTACTGAAGTATATTCGTCTTGGTGTCTTCCGAGCCTGTATGGAGCTGCAGGTGCTTTTCAAAGTCATCGAAATTGAGGGCCTCGGAGATATTTTCGGGAATTCCGCGTGGCCTTGTCTCTTTCGACTGATAGCGTGAACACTCAAAGAATCTGACCTTATTCTGACTGATGGCGAGAATGTAAAACTCGACGTTGCTGCTTGTCATGGGAATAAGCGGCTTCAAGTGAAAACGGTCGGTTATCACTATCAGTTCCTTAAACTTTCTGGGTAAGCGGTAATATCTGAACAACTCCTCTGATATGAAAAGGGCAAGTCCATCTTTCTGGTTTCGCCAGAAGGGAACATCTCCCAGGAGTTCCTGTGCCGGTGTCATGAGATTTTCTGCCTCGGAGGGGCGCAGGTCACTTGAAATCAGGCTCTCTTCTATTTTTTTCAGAAGGTTCTTATATCGAATCTGGTTTTGCTGTATCTCCGTCCCCTTTCGAAGTGTTGGCATATAGACCGAGACACATATCCCCATCTGCCTGTGCATCAGGGGTTCCAATATATCGCCTGTTAATATATCCATATAAACAAACTCCCTTCCGTACTTATTGCGACTATGTAATTATAGTAGCTTATTTAAGGCAAAAAGGATCAGGTCCACGTTTTCTTTTGTGCATGAATGACCCATAAGGCCGATTCGCCAGATCTTTCCTTTGAGCGGCCCCAGGCCGCTTCCTATCTCAATATTGTATTCGTTCAGGAGTTGCTGCCTCACCGAGGCGTCATCCGCCGTTTCCGGTATGATGACGGAGTTCAGCATCGGAGTGCGGTACTTCTCTTCCACGAGCATCGATAACCCAAGTTTTTCAAGTCCCGATACAAGATCGTTATGATATTTCCTGTGTCTCTTCCACCTCTTTTGCAGGCCTTCTTCGAGCACCAGACGGAGTGATTCCCTGAGCGCGTAGATCATGCTAATGGGGGCGGTGTGATGATAGACCCTTTCAGGTCCCCAGTATTTTTCGAGCATGGTCATGTCGAGATACCAGGACTGGACGGCTTCTTTTCGATTCCTCAGCTTTTCGATGGCACCGGCACTGAATGTAATGGGGGCTAATCCGGGGGGACAACTCAGACATTTCTGAGTTCCCGAGTAGCAGACATCAATTCCCCAGTCATCAATTTTTACCTCAGTGCCACCGAGTGACGTCACGGCATCCACGATGAGAAGAGATCCATGTTCATGAACAATCCGTGATAGTTCTTCGAGTGGCTGTAATACTCCCGTTGATGTTTCGGCATGGACGACGGCAACAATCCTGGCGGGAAAATCTTCCAGTGTCTGGCGGACAAGCTCAGCGTCAATAGGCCTTCCCCACTCGGCATCGATTCTCTTCAGAACACCGCCGCATCGCTCGACGATATCGCACATTCGTGTTCCGAAAACGCCGTTTACGCAGACCAGTACAGGGTCTCCCTTTTCTATGGTGTTAACGAGGGCTGATTCCATGCCCGCGCTTCCCGTTCCCGATATGGGTATGGTAAAGCGATTCTCAGTCATAAAGACACTGCGCAGCATCTCTTGAACTTCCTCCATAATGGCAAGGAAGACTGGGTCAAGGTGCCCCACCATGTTTTGTGACATGGCATTTGATATGCGGGGCGAGATATTGCTCGGTCCGGGACCAAGCAATATCCGTTTGGGAATAGATAAATCTTGATACTTTATTGTCATGGATACCTCCTTTCCATATAGTTTTTTCAAAGATACTACTTCCTTTGATTCACCGTCATCAAATACCCTTACGTCCCGGTAAGGACAGAGAGAATCTCCTCATAAAGCGGCGTTGCAATTCCTAGTGTCTTTCCCGTTTTGACGATGTATCCGATGAAGGTATCCACCTCCATCGGATTTCCCTTTTCCCGGTCCAGCTGCAGGGAAGTCTTCGTGTCGTAGGGGAAATTATTTGTCATAGCCAGCGAAGAACTTACGATATTGCCGGGAAGATCTATCCCCTGTGCCACGGCAATGGACGCCACTTCTTTCATCATTCCTTCGAGCATCCTACGGTTTTTCTCATCTTCCATGATTGCCCCGAGCGGCAGTTGGAGAACCGCGGAGAGCCCTGCCACCGGACCGATAAAAATATACTTGGTCCATACGTCAACGGCGATATTCTCTGAGAGGGAGGCGTTGATGCCGGCATTCACGAGAAGGTCCTCGATATCTTGATAGACCTCGGAAGAGTTATTTTCGGGGCCGAAGAGGAGCTTGCATGATCCTCCCGTCTGCTCAATAACGCCCGGTTTTTCTATATGAGAGCTGATGTAGACGCAGCCGTTCATAACAATCCCCTTCTTTAAGACGTTTCGTATCCTCTCGGCATTGTCCACACCGTTCAAGAGGGGAATGACGATACTGTCTGCGTGAATGTTGGGACCGATCAGGCGGACGGCATCTTCGAGGCCGTAGCCCTTGACACAGAAGAGCACCAGGTCGAGGGGCCCTAGTTCTTCCGGGTTATCCGTTGCCGCGTCGGGTGCCGATGTAAACCTTTCCGTTGGAGTTATAAGGGTCAAACCCTCCTTCCTTATTGCTTTTAAATGTTCGCCTCTGGCTATGAAGAAAATCTGATGTTCGTCAGAGGAGGCGTATGACGAGGCCAATTTTCCTCCATAGTAACCTCCAACCCCTCCAACTCCCATAACTGCAATTTTCATTATTATTCCTTTCCTTTCTTATTATATAAACTCCCGAAAATATTTACTATCAGCTCATAAACCGGTTTCAAATGTCTGGCCACTTCACCTTCCTGTGGAATCATGAATATGAACCCTTTTCTCTGATCCGGCAGGATTGCAACGTGTCGTATGTTACCAGGATCGGGGGTGGTTCCTATAAACTCCATTAAACGGCGGTACATGTTCATCTGTTCATAATAGAGATAATACTCATATTGTCCCCATCGAACTTCTTCCCTGTAAAGGCGAGGGGCATTTGTAATTTTCGGTCCGCGAAAACCGGCGTATTCCTTTTCAATCAGATGACCTTCACCGGGTGGTGAGCATCGCATATATAATGAGATAAATAATCTGTCATTTCCCATAAGGAGCCGTGATATCGGCATATAGAGAGGGGCATGTCTCGGGAGCAGGGTGATGGTGGCGTCTATTTCACTGACAACGTCTTTTTCTTCGAAGCGGAAGTTGGCGTGATGACCGACGAAACCGCCGATATTGGTGAATGTCTGGTCATCTGGTTTGAATATCTCCGCGAGATCCTGAAACGCAGATATGTATATTTTATTATTATTTTTTCTACCCCTGGAATAGCCGAGCGCAATAAAGGCACTTAACGCAATAACAAGTAAGAGAAGGGGAAAACCTGTTACGTATGAATAAACAGCCATCGTGTTACCCTGGATGGATCTGTATGTCTCTTTTTCAACTATTTATCAGCCTCGGTATATAATCATAGACCGGTTTGAGATATCGGGCGACCTCATCCTTTCTTGGAATCATAAAGATAAAACCGCTCTTCTGTTCGGGTACGAGCGCGATATGCCGTATGGTACCAGGCTCGGGATGTGTCTCTATAAACTTCATTATTTTGTCCCGCATCGCTGTGCTTCCATAATAGCAGTGAAAGTCCATATCGCCCCACGTTATGTCTTCCCTGTTCAGCCTGTCTGCGTTCGTAATTTTAGATTTTCTGAATCCGTCGTAGCGATGTTCTATCAGATGAACCTCTTCCGGGAGAGGATGTTTCATATGCAATGTTATAAATAACCGGTCGTATCGCCGTATAAGTTTTGATATGGGTAAATAGAGCCACGACTGCCTCGGTAGCAGTGTGATCGTGGCATCGACTCGGGATATGGGGAACCCTTTCTTTTTTATATGGAGATTGGCGTGATACCCGATAGCCCCTCCTATGTTGGTAAAGGTCTGGTCGTCCGGTTTCACTACCTTCAAGAGATCGTCAAAGGCGGAGAGGAAAATCTTTCGGTTGTATCTTCGTCCCCGGAAGTATCCCCATGTGAGGAGGAATGAGAATGCGACAAATAAAAAGAAAACGGGCTGCGTTATAAGATGTTCGTATTTAAGCATTGACCTTTTCTGTTATAAGAATGCCGAGGCGATATCTTCGTCTATATCGTATAACTTGTTTTCCTTGCCGTCAAGAAGTACCTTTGACAGAGCAATCCTTTTTATGGGGATATCCCGGGCCATTGTTCCCATCCTTTCATCGACATAGTCCGACATTCTCTCGTTGTCCCCGGTGACTTTGTTGTTAATAAACAAGCGAAGGGGGAGATTCAGGTCATGAAGACCTTCTATAAGCCGTCCCGATTCTCTCAGTGAGAGGATGTCCGGATTATAGACCAGTACGACGGCAGAATCTTTCCCCTGTAATATCGCGTTGAGTGACTGGTAGTTGTCATTCAGCCTCTTGAGCCTCTTCAGCACATCGTCATCTTCTTCACTGTAATCGAGTATGGTTTCTTTATCATCGAGGGTTCCCCGTATGCGATGTATGGTGTGCCGTTTTTCCAAGATCGTCCGCCGTATCTGGATGAGCCTGTCGATCCAGGTGATGGTAATACTCGGGAGTGCCAGAAATCGCAGTGTCAGTCCCGTGGGAGGGGTGTCGAATATTATGAAGTCAAAATCCTTTTCTTCCCGTATTGTTTTTTCGATGCTGGTGAGTAGTGCATATTCTTCGATACCTGGTGAGTACTTCAAAACGGAGAAGTAATTATCGAGATTCAGCGTCTGAAGGTATCGGTACGTATCGGTGAGAACACTGATTTCCCTCTTAAGATATTCCTTCGAGAGCTTTCGCAGGTCTATCTCTTTGAGAAAGAGGCTTTCGGCGTATGGTATCTTTTTATCCCCGATGGTGACACCAAATATATCTCCCAGGTTGTGTGCCGGATCGAGAGAAACAATCAGCACCCGCTTTTTCTGAGAGAGCTGCCAGGCCGCCGCTGCCGCCATTGTCGATTTTCCGACGCCCCCCTTTCCGGTGAAAAAAAGAATCTTCATTTAGTCAATACCTATGGTGCCGCACATTTCGGCGAACATGTCACTGCTGTCTTTTGCCCTCTTGTTCAGAATTCTGAGCTCTTTCTCCATAAAAGGCAAAAGTTCCACGGCAAGAAATGTGGGGGGTGAGGGAAATCCCACAAAAGAGCCGAGGAGCAGCAGGGCAAAGATATTTTCCAGTTCTTCCACCTCAAAGACAGTCAGTGCCACGGCATTATTACGATGTACCGCGGCGACCCCTTTGAATAACTGTCTGAAAAAATCAGGAATTAAAAATTTCATGTAGGTGGATTGCACGTACTGCCAATGGTTAGACCGGTGCACGACCCCTGAGGGCCGTACACCGGTGAAACAGATTAACCTCTGTGAGTTATTTTTCTACTTTATACGCCTTTGTCCTGATAAAGTCCGCGATAAAGACGAAATTCAGGATCAGCATAATGACCAGTATTACCATAACCGTCCATCCGCGGCCCGGTTTGGCAGCAATTGCTCCCGGCTGGACCACTGCGATGAACCAGACAAGTGCAGCGGTTACGGTAATCCAGAGGAGCCAGGCTGGGATGACGGCCGCATTAACAAAGGAGGATTTCAGCTTCTTGGCGACAAAGGCGGCACCCGTCATAAGCGCTATCGATGCGATCAACTGATTTGCAGCTCCGAAGGATCCCCAGATGATGAGCCAGTTTCCTGAGGCCGCGAGCCAGATCCCTATCGCCGCAGGGATGATAGAGGCGACCCAGCGGTTGGTCAGAATATTATACAACCCTTCCGCCTTTTCCTTGAAGGGAAGCGCCATCTCGGAGAGACAGTAACGGGCCAGGCGGTTCGTGGTGTCAAGGGTAGTCATGGCAAAGGAGGCAACCCACATGCCGGCGATAACCTTGACGAATTTAGTGGGGATAAAACCGAGCCACGTAGTCCCCACCATATCCGTATAAGATTGTACAAAAAGGTTTGCCGCTGAAAGTTTTACCGATGCCGATGTCTTGGTAAACATGGCGCCCCAATTGCCCGGGTTCAATGTTTCGGTGGTGACTCCTGCAGTTTGGAGGGCCGTATAACCGAACCCGGCAATGGAAACGACAACGATGGTGGAGAGAAAGCCCTCCGTAAACATGGCGCCATACCCGATGAAAAGGCCGCTGCTCTCCTTGTCCAGCTGCTTTGATGTGGTTCCCGAGGCGACGAGGGAATGGAATCCAGAGAGGGACCCGCAGGCGATGACAAGGGGGATTGCCGGCCAGAAGGGGGTCGGTTTGCCGCCCAGAAGTACGGGAGAGAAGGTCGAAAATGCGGGGACTTCAAATCCCCTGAAGGCGAAAATGGCGGCGATAAATCCCAGGATCAATCCCGCATAGAGGAGCCAGGAATTAAGGTAGTCTCTCGGCTGCAAAAGGACATTAACGGGAATGGCAGCAGCGATAATGATGTAGAAGAAGAATACCCACATCCAGGTCATATAGGTCATCGTTACCGGGAATTGAACTCCCAACCAGATAGCGCCCGCGAGCATGATAATACCGATGATAGTTGCCACACCGAAATTCAACTTCACTCGGTACAGAAGAACACCCAGAATCAGAGCGGCCACGATCTTGAATATATAGGAAGATGCAATGGCGCCACCGTCTGTTCCGACAAACATTTTTCCCACAATGGCGGCGAAGGCCGCTACGACGAGGATGAGGAGGAAGAAAACGATCCAGTAGAAGGCGTATCCGGTTCTCTTTCCCATGAGGTCGGTGGCGACGAACTGAACCGACTTTCCATCGTAACGCACCGAAGCCATGAGCGAAAGATAGTCATGGACAGCCCCGATGAAGATGTTGCCGAACCAGACCCAGAGGAGAGCGGGTGCCCATCCCCAGCATATTGCCAGGGCGGGACCTATAATGGGTGCGGCACCGGCAATCGAGGCGAAATGGTGTCCAAAAAGGACCTCTTTCCTCGCCGAGATGTAGTCGACCCCGTCATAGAGACGCTGTGACGGGGCCTCGTTGTTATCTGAGGCCATCACCACGTCCCGTTCCAACTTCTTGCCGTAGGTAAAGTAAAGTATCAGGTAGATCAGAAAACCGATAACGATGATTAAAGTTGTCATTCCTTACCTCCTTTTATTAGTTAGATTTGATAAAGCACTTATCGAATATTACATTACAAAATCTTGGCAAATTAGAACTGAGAGAAAAAGAAAAACCGGTGATGCTCTGTAAAGGAGGCCAAAGAAACCACAATAGAAGATCACTGGCCCTCTTTGAATGAACATTAATGTTGCCTCCAATGGTGAAACCAGAATACATCAGGGCTTTTTTTACGAACCCACATTTGTACCCAGCCACCCGGGTGAACCTTAACCGTCATTCCGGATATTTTTATTGTACCGAGTGCCTGACACTGGCCCAGGTTCTCACAATTGCCCCCATATTTGATTTCCGCTTCCCATTCATGAAGCGATGCCATTACTAACCCTGGAAAATATATCTTTAAGAAAGGTTCTCCACCGGTATACCAGTAAGCACCACCCTTTCCGGTTGGTATGTCAACTTCAGCATCTCCGCTTCTTATAATTTTTTCAGCGTGTGTATCGACGGCAACGCAGCCAGCTGTTGTATTTGGAAAATGACGGTTACTTTTATCAGCCAATCCGTCACTGTCACAGGTACAGTAAGAATAATCATGTGTTTCCAGGAAATAGGGGGATATCGGTGGAAACAATGCCAAAATATCTTCGTATACTATCTTTGCAACAGGGGGATCTTTTTCCGCTTCAAATGTTATCCATTCTACATCAAACCACACGGGAGCCGGTCGGATCGGAAGCGAATATATTCTGAACCATGTCGGTGGTGCAGGGGTCCAGCTTATGGACATATTGTTGCCCATCGGTTTCATTTTGGCAGAAGACGAAAATGGGAGGCAAAAAATTACAACAATGAGAAGAGGGATGATAACCAAACAAAGGCGTGATGTTTTCGTATAAAAATTCACGCAACCACCCTTATCGAAAGCCCCCGCTAATAACTGAAAGGAACAGGGGGCTATGCCTTTTAGACTTTATAATCATAGTATTTTTACTCTCCAATACATTGAAAGTCAAACTTTTTTTATTTCTTCCTTCCGGGAGCAATGTGGCTATAGTAAACTGTACTCATAATAATCTTGACAAAACGAGTATTATGTTTATTATTGCAAATACATTATAAATAGTCGGAATTCTATTCTATTAACCATTTGTCTTCACGTCGTTTTTGTAATATTTCTTAGCTTTTCATCGGTACATTGATGTTTGTCATAGTGTAAAAATCCGCTTTTTGGAGTGAAAAAATGATGAAGAAAAAAGGTCTTGATTCGGGCGAGATTGAAGGGCTCAAAATCGGGCATAAAATCAGAGAGCTGAGACAGAAAAGACATTATACGGTGGAGGATCTCGCCACGAAAACGGACCTTCCGAAGGCCCTTTTAGCAGAGATAGAAAGTGGTGAAGTGAGTCCTCCTATCGCCACACTGATTAAACTGGCCAAGGCCCTGAACGTAGGTATGGCTTATTTCTTCGATGAGGTGGAGAGGGCTGTCCATATATCGGTGACGCACGCCGGTGAGAGGATTGTGGTGAAGCGACGGCCCCACCATCACGAGGGGGAAGTAGATTATATTTACGAATCCCTTGAGATGAACAAGCCCGATAAACATATGGAGCCCTTTCTTGTGGAATTCAAGCCGATGGACAGGAGCGACATGATCTTTATGTCTCACCGTGGCGAGGAATTTCTCTATCTTCTCGAAGGGGATCTTGAGTTCAGGACCGATGATAGAGTGGAGGTTCTTACCCCCGGTGATGCGATCTATTTTGAATCTGAAATCAATCATAGTTTTCGAGCCCTGAAAAAAAAGGCGCGTGCCGTCGTTGTCGTATGGAGCGAAATGTAATCATCGTGGAGTTATAGAATATGCTGGAAATACGATTCCATGGTCGTGGCGGACAGGGAACCGTCGTTGCCACTATCTTGCTTGCCAAGGCCTTCTTCCGGGCCGGGTATCAGGTCCAAAGCTTTCCCGTATTCGGCGTGGAGCGAAGAGGAGCTCCCGTTGAGGCCTATATACGCCTGGACAGGGAAAAGATACTCACGAGAACGAATGTCTACACTCCCGATCACGTGGCGGTTCAGGATCGGACGCTTCTGCAGAATGTTGATGTGACGAAAGGTCTCAAGCCCGGGGGATGGATTCTTATCAACAGCCACGCCATTCCCGACGACGTAAGCCCCTTTCGTAATTTTCGTCTCGCCTTCGTCGATGCAAACAGTATCGCCCTCGACCACCGCCTCGGTTCGCGAACCCAACCCATTGTCAATACATCAATGATCGGCGCCTTTGCACGTATATTGGAAATGCCCCCTATTGATTCGATAGCTGAGGCCATTACGGAAGAGATAGTCGCAGGATATGAGGCAAATATAGAAGCTGCGAGGGATGCCTATAATAAGGTGCAAACAGTGGGTATGATACCGGAAACAGGGTAATAGCTATGGCGAAAGGCAAAGAGATGATGGGTCCTCCTTCGATATTGATCCCCTGCTCTTATATAAGTACGGAGAGTAATAAGACAGGGGCATGGCGTTTCCTCAGGCCCCGCTATGAGGAAAAGACATCCCCCTGCAGCGCTGCATGCCCGGCGGGAGAGGATATCGGCCGGATCGAGATGCTCGCGACCCAGGGGTTATTTAAAGAGGCATGGGAGACAATCCTTTGGGAGAATCCCTTTCCCGGTGTCTGCGGTCGTGTCTGCTACCATCCCTGTGAGCGTGCCTGTAACCGGGGTGAATTTGACGAGGCAATTGCAATACACACCATAGAGCGTTTTCTCTCCGATACGGCGGCACGCAATGATTTCAAGCCGGTCCTTGAAAGGCTTCCCGCACGGAAAGAGAAGATCGCCATAATTGGTTCGGGACCTGGTGGGCTTGCCGGTGCCTATTTTCTGGCGCTTTTAGGATATGGCTGTGATGTTTTTGAGTCGATGCCTGAACCGGGGGGGGTGCTGAGGTGGGGGATTCCTTCCTATCGCCTCCCTCTTTCGGCCCTGAGAAATGATGTATCTCAGATAGAATCTCAGGGGGTCCGGATATATACGGGAAGGCGAATAACCCGCGATTTGCTTGAGGATATGTACGGTACATATGACGGTGTCTTTGTCTGCTGCGGACATTCGGCCTCGAGAAGTCTCGGTATTCCGGGCGAGAATCTGAAAGGGGTCACAAACGGTCTCGATTTTCTGAGGCGTGTCCGTGAGGGAGAAATTCCTTCGGTCGAGGGGTTATCCGTCATAATCGGGGGAGGAAATACGGCCGTCGATGTGGCTCGAAGTGTTATCAGGTTTGGAGGAAAAGCGCTGATCGCCTACCGGAGGAGACGCCAGGATATGCCAGCCTTTGAAGACGAGGTTGCGATGCTTCTTGATGAAGGCGTTGAGCTGAGGGAACTTGTGGCGCCGATAACAATCACGGAGGAAAGTGGAGAGTATGTCCTGACTCTCGGTTCTATGAAGGTCGCAGGCGAGGATACTGACGGAAGGGCACGTGTTGAAAGGGATGGCGATACAACCGAGGAGATAAGGGTAAAAAGGGTATTTAAAGCAATAGGGGAGGTGGCTGCTGAATCGTGGTTCGAACCTCCGGAAAAGGGTACTGACATAAAGATCCTTAATACCTGTGTCATGGTTAATCGGCCTGATCATCCTGCAGTGGTTTTCGGCGGTGATCTGACGGCAGGGTTCAAAAGCGTTGTTAATGCAGTGGCCTCAGGTAAAGAGGCTGCCATTGCACTCGATATAGTATTCAGAAAAGGCCTGGATTCTGTTGATGAAGGGCTGGCGGATTGTATGGTGGGAGATGGTCCCGCTCACTCCATGGAGATCCACATGAAAGGGGAACGGTACAAGAGAAGCTCACATATCGTACCCTATGAAGAGATAAACACCGATTATTTCAGCTTTACTCAGGGAATAACGCAGCCGCGTCTTCTGAGGGATGAGCGCCTTACTTCCTTCGAGGAGGTCGATCTCAAGATTTCAGCGAGCGTGGCAATGAGAGAGTCGGAGCGATGCTTTAACTGCGGACTCTGCAACCAGTGTGATAACTGCTATATCTATTGTCCCGATATGTCAGTCGTTCATGACAGCAGTATACAAGGCCGTCATGTAGATTATGATTACTGTAAGGGCTGTGGCATCTGCGTGGTCGAATGTCCCCGGAACGCAATGAGTCTGGAGGAGGAAGATTGATGAAACGTGTCGTTGAAGGGAGCGAGGCTGTTGCCGAGGCTGTCAGGCTCGCGCGGGTTAATGTGATATCCGCCTATCCGATTACACCGCAGACACATATCGTGGAATTTCTCTCGGAATACTGTGCCAACGGGACGATGGATGCACGTTTCCTGCGCGTCGAAAGCGAACATTCCGCACTGGCCGCGCTGATCGGAACGGCAACGACAGGGGTGAGATCTTTTACCGCCACATCCGGTCAGGGGCTCGCCCTGATGCATGAACTCCTCCACTGGACATCGGGTGCCAGACTTCCGATTGTTATGGCCGAGGTAAACAGAGCGCTTGCGCCCGGCTGGAATATCTGGGTCGACCAGACTGACAGTCTTGCGCAGAGAGATACGGGGTGGATCCAGTTATACTGCGAAGACAGCCAGGAGGTCCTCGATACCATCATTCAGGCATATCGTCTGGGTGAACTGGTGGATCTGCCCGTCATGGTGGTCCTGGACGCCTTTTTCCTTTCCCATACCTATGAGCCCGTCGATGTTCCGGACCAGAAACTCGTCGACGATTATCTCCCGTCCTGGGAGCCGAAGTTTCAACTCGATACGGAAAAGCCCTGTGCCTTCGGACCTCTGGTAACGCCGGCCTTTTACATGGAGATGCGACACGCCATTGCCGGTGCAATGGAAGATGCCCTGGAGGTATTTCCGCGGGTTGAGGACGAATTCGAGAAGATTTTCGATAGGCGTTACGGGGAGATAGAGGCCGTTTCCTGTAACGATGCGGAGATTATCCTGGTTACCTCGGGAACGGCGACAAGTACGAGCCGCCTGGTAGTTGAGAATTTGCGGGCAAAGGGGGAAAAAGTCGGGCTCCTCAAGATCAAATTGTTCAGGCCCTTTCCCGTCGAACTTGTTCGCAAGGTGCTCGCTCCCGCAAAGAAAGTTGCCGTCATTGACAGGAATTTTTCCTTCGGTGCAAGCGGTATCTTCGCCCAGGAGATACGCGCCGCTCTGTGTAATACGATGAAGCACCCGCCCGTTTTCGGATACGTCGCGGGGATAGGTGGTCGTGATGTAACCGCCGATGTCATCGAGGACATATACCGCCGGGCAAAAGCGAGCGATTTTCCCGAGGGGGAAAGTGTGTGGGTGGGGCTTCAGGAGAATTAGATTATGGAACAAACTATGCACGAAAACGAATATCTCTACTCGGGTCATGTTGCCTGCTCCGGTTGTGGTGCCGCCATAGCCATGAGGTTTTTATTAAAAGCCCTCGGCGAAAAGACCATCATCGTGCTTCCCGCCTGCTGCTGGTCTATTATTGCGGGCCCCTATCCCCAGTCATCTCTCAAGGTTCCCGTCATACACAGCGCATTTGAAGCGGGAGGGGCCGTGGCGAGTGGGGTGAGGGCGGCCCTGGATGTGAAGGGCGACACGGAGACCACGGTTGTTACATGGGCCGGTGACGGCGGAACCTTTGATATAGGTTTTCAGGCCCTCTCCGGTGCCGTGGAAAGAAACGAGGATTTCATTTATGTCTGCTATGACAATGAGGCATACATGAATACGGGAATTCAGCGAAGTTCTTCAACACCTTACGGGGCCTGGACTACCACGACGCCGGGTATTGAATGGAAGAAACTGAGGAAGAAAAACATCGTGGAAGCCCTCGTTGCGCACCGCATCCCCTATGCGGCGACGGCGAACATCGCCTTTCCGGAGGATCTCGTTCGAAAGGCCAAAAAGGCGAAGGAGATCAAGGGGTCGAGGTTTCTCCATATCTATTCGAGCTGTCCTACGGGATGGCGCATTCCCTCGGAGATGTCCATCAAGATAGCCCGCATGGCCGTTCAGACGAATATCTTTCCCCTCTACGAAGTCGAGGACGGTGTCAACTATACCATTAATTATAAGTCGAAGGAGTATCCAGTCCGCGAATACTTCAAACTTCAGGGCCGTTTTAAGCATCTCTCTGACAAAGACCTGGAACAGATTCAGGAGATGGTGAACGAAGACTGGCAGCGTCTCCTTAAAAAGGCCTGAGAGAATCCCTGAGATATTTCCTGTTTCATATGAACCGGTGAGTTGTGATTAGGGAAGGGTAACCCGATCCGACCTGGTCGTTTCGTCCATAAAAATCCGCGCCTGTGAGTCGAAAACCTCAGCCGAATCGGTCGTGCAATACTTGTAAATCCCCGATTTGCTGCATTGAGCCATGATTTCCCGATGACGTTCCAGGTAATCCGCGAGGCTTCTCGCCACCAGTGTGCCTTGGGAAATTATCTGTACCGACGGGGGTAAAAAACGACGTATTTTATTGATGAGAAGCGGGTAGTGGGTGCATCCCAGAATCAGGGCGTCGATTTCAGGATCCTTGCGAAGCAGGTTGTCGATATGCTTTTTTATGAAGTAGTCGGCGCCGGGACTTTCGTGTTCGCAATTTTCTACGAGGGGGACCCAGAGGGGACAGGCCTCCTGAGTGACCGTGATGTCGGGAAAAAACTTCTGTATCTCGATCGGGTAGGATTGTGATTCCACGGTTCCCACCGTTCCCAGAATTCCGATGTGCCCTGTTTTCGTATAAGAACCGGCCTGTTCCGTGACCGGCCTTAAAACGCCGAGGACCCGTCTTGCAGGGTCGATTCGGGGAAGATCCTTCTGCTGGATAGTTCGGAGGGCCTTTGACGATGCCGTGTTGCAGGCGAGTATGACCAGGTGAGATCCCCGGTCAAAGAACCATCTGACCGCCTCCACGGTATAGTGATATACGCTTTCGAATGATCGGGGACCGTAGGGAGCCCGCGCATTATCACCCAGATAGAGGTAGTCGTAGTCGGGAAGTTCTTTGAGAATTTCTTTCATGACCGTAAGGCCGCCATAGCCCGAGTCAAAAATGCCGATCGGGTGGAGAGGCTGCATGGTATTTCTCATAGGTCATCTCTCATTTAAATGATTCTGTCAGGTTACCGTTCAATGGCACCGATCTCACCAAGGCCGTTTTCAGGTCGTGGGGTTCCGATCTGATCCACATCGAGCAAGGAGATGCTGTACGGTATGGAACGGATACTGAAGTCGATAGCGGTGTTCTCCGTGAGGAGACCGTCATCGAAAAGGTCGTCCCATTCGGTGTCGCCGATAAGCTCGTCACCAAGACCCGGAACCGCATCTTTAATCGCGGTATCGAACTGGTGCCAGAAGAGAATCAGCGGGTAGTTTTCGGGCTCTTTGACCCAGGTCTCGGCGGGGCCGAAGAAGGCCGTATCCGCAACCGTCAGGATGGGATCACCCAAAGGATCGTAGGAATCGTAGTAGGGATCAGGTTCGGGGTCATTGTCGGGTTCACTGTTATCATCCGTGTCGGCGTCGTGGTTGGCGAGGAAGTCTTCGAAGTCGTCGGTGAAACTATCGGCAAAACCTGAAATTCCAAAATGGTCTTCAACGCGTGCAAGAAAAATCTCGAGAAAGTCGTCATCCCCTCCGTCGACGTTGTACTCGGCTAAGATTTCTTCGACGGTGTTTGACAGCGGAATCTGATCAACGGCGCCACCCGCGGGCTCGTAATAGAGAAGGGCGAAATCACCAGCGTCGACGCCCATCGATCGGGCCACCGTCGAATAGGTGCCATCGTTCGTATCCAGAACCTCGCTCAGATCATTTACACTCTGGTCACCTTCCTTTGGATAGTGCCGTCTGCAGAGCGACCACCAATCATGCGCACCGACGGGCACGAGCATCTGTGAGAAGTCGATGACACCGATCCGGTTGTAACCGCGGCTCTTGAAATAGAGGAGCGAACCGGTGAAGATGTCCTGGTCATAGGTACCTTTCTCGCTGCCGATCGCCTCGACGGTATTTCCCGCGATGATAGAGTGGCCAATGGTCATGCTCTCGACAGCGTGGGCCAGGCCAATCGTGGCCGCAACACCCCCCGCAAGACTGCACTTTCCGAGCAGGTCTTCGCGCCAATAACCGGCAACTTCATTTTCGACGATGGTGCAGGCCTGTAATTCCATAAAGCCGTTCGACATATAAATCGCGCCGCCGCGCCAATACCCATAGGGCGAATAAGCACTTGCCCTGACGACGTTCCGAGCGACGGTGCAGTTGCTGAGTCTCAGCGTCTTTGACTTGCCGATTCCGCCGCCGTCGGAATAGACGCCGGCACCATAGGCAGAGCTGGCTTCGAGCAGATTGCCCGTTACGGCACAGCGATCGAGAGTCGACACCGATGCCGAGTGCTCGGCCCCTCCAACGACGAAGACACCGCCACCGGAAACGCCCGAGCCGACGCAGGAATTGCCCGAGATAACACAGTCGTCGAGATCGACAACGTCCGCATAGATTCCGCCACCGAAGGCACCCTGATCTCGCTCCGATGCAGTATCGTTGCTCTTGTCGCACTGATTGTCATGGAGTGTACAGTGACTCAATCGTGCCAGACCCCAGACGGCAAGGCCGCCGCCGCGGGCAAGGGTTGCCGTCTGCGTTGTCGGATTGTTGCCGTCCATCACCTCTGCGACGCTCCGCCCCCCGCTAATGGTAACGTTTGACATCGTGAGGTCGCCGTAGACGGCGAGGACCCTGGCATTGACGCCGCCGGGATTGGCCCAGGCAATCGTAATGCCATTTGGTAGGTTCGAGGCGTCGATGACGATATCTTTGTGCGCATAAAGTGCAGACTTGCCGAAGTCACGATCGAAATAGCCGAGCAGTTCGGTGATCATTACACCGGCGCCGGGATCGTAATACATTTCCATATATTCGCCGACGAGGACACTATGTTCGTCGCCTACGATGGTAAGCTCGATGGTGCCGCCATCAAGAGATTCATCGAAGGTTATCTTCCCGCCCGAAGCAACGTCTTCAAGGGCCGATCTCAGTGTCACCGTGCCCCATGCCGGAGCTTCTATATCTTCAAGAGAATTAACTTTTGTCTTTGAGTAGTCGTCTCCATTGCTGCAACAGGTCAATGAAAACAAAAGAAAGAGGCACAGAATAGTCGCGAATACGATGAAGACCTGTCTGCGATTTTCGAATATCTTATCCCTGCTCAGCCCCTCATTTTTTCTTTGCATCGCTTTTTCCCCCTCGTTTTATGGATTCAATCAGGTAGATATCCAGATCAGTTGTTCCCGTAGTAACGGGACACCCACAAGATGTGTTCTTTATTAATTTAACCGAACGAAGATAAAAAAACTCTATTTTGTCAGATATGTATAGAAATAATGGAATTCCATGTCAACAGGAAAAACAGGCAATGCCTGGAGGAGAGAAAGTGTTGGAAAGAAGATAGAAAACAAAAACGCCGCTTAGAAGACCTGTCTAAGAGGCTATTTTTATTACTGGAGCCGATGAGCGGATTTGAACCGCTGACCTACTGATTACGAATCAGTTGCTCTACCAACTGAGCTACATCGGCTCATCAAAATAATGTTTCCGTCATTTATATCAACAGATTTTCCTTGTCAAGAGTAATCCAATACAATCTGTGATGGAAGATGGTATGCCTTGACTTTACCCGATGTTTTGATACTATCCTTTCACATCCGAAAGCGGGGCAGCTCAGATGAAAAGATTACAGCGAGGCCCTTTCATATTATCACGGTAAATGGGATAGGTTTTCTATATATAGTAGCCATCAGAGATGAGAAGGTTATTGTAAGCGATGTCGACAGCGGAAGCCCAAAAATATAAAAGCTGGGTGGAAATTGACCTGGACAGCTTCAGGCATAACGGTGAGGAAATTCGGCGGCTCATAGGTCCCCGTGCCCGGATGCTGCAGGTCGTCAAAGCCGATGCCTACGGCCATGGAGCGATCGAGATATCGAAATTTGCCCTGAAAAACGGCGTATCATGCCTCGGTGTTGCCAATGCCGACGAAGGGGTACAGCTCCGGGTCAGTGGAATCGATGCACCTATCCTGATTCTCAGTCCTTCGACTGCCTCCGAGATAAACGAGATAGTAAAGTACAATCTAACCCCCTCCGTCTCCGATGTCGATTTTGCGCGGAAGCTTGACGAGCGGTTCGGAAAAGAAGGAAGGGAAATAGCCGTTCATATCGAAGTGGATACCGGTATGGGGAGGGGTGGAACATTTCACTCCGAAGCGGTTGACACGATCCGTGAGATTTATAATCTTCCTAATGTCAGGGTGGAAGGAATATTTTCCCATCTCTCGCTGAGTGAAGAAGAGGAAGACGAATACAACAAAAGACAGTGGAAATTGTTCAAAGAGGTCCTCGAAAGACTGGAAAAAGAGGGTATCGAAATCCCCGTCAAGCATTTTTCCAACAGCGGTGCGATTCTCAATTTTTCCGATTACAATATGGATATGGTCCGTCCCGGTATCATGACCTACGGGATATATCCCTCGTTGCTGACAGAGGAAAAGGCCAACCTCCTCCCCGTCATGAGTTTCAAGACAAGCGTGGTCCTTCTCAAGGAATTCCCGGAAGGTTACAATATCGGCTACGGGAAGGCATATATTACGACGAAACCCACCACAATCGCCACGATACCGGTAGGATACGGCGACGGCTATGGTTTTATCCTCTCCAATCAGGGAGAGGCCCTTATACGGGGTAAGCGGGCCCCCCTGGTGGGACGTATCTCCATGGATATGTGTACCATCGATGTGAGCCACATACCGGAGTGCCGCGTGGGGGACGAGGTCGTCCTTCTGGGAAAGCAGGGTGATGAGTACATATCCGCCAATGAGATTGCGGAAAAGGCACAGACAATCAGTTACGAAATCTTATGCGCCCTGGGAAAGAGAGCCCCGAGGGTCTTTGTGAACAAGGGAAAGGCCGATGCGATAGAACCGAGACTGAGAAGGATATTTATTCCCGACGAGGAAAAGTCGATTGCGAGAATCGACAACATAATGCGGAGCTGTCTCAGGGCGAGGACGAGCAGTACCGAGCTGGGCGACGCCATCTATTACGAGATGTTTGAAGCCCTTTTCGGAAAGGAGAACCGGAGACTGGAACTCAGGACCGGATTCAAATACAACATCGAGGTGGCCGAGTTTGCCGTAGATGAGGCCTTTGAGGATTATTTCAGGATAAAAACCCATATCGAATATATCAAGACCCTCAGGAATGATCTTTTTATTATAGGATGTGCGTTGAATAACGATCAACTCTCGGCGCTCTTCGAGGAGGAGCTCTGTGAATATCGATGGCTTTTGAACGGACCGGGCGATCTTTTCAGGGAGAATGCCTTTAAGGTGGATTGCGTCCGGATTGATAATGAAAAAGTGCCGATTATCAAGAGCGAAAATACCGAACGGGGCTTTGAGGTATTGTGTGGGGGAGATCAGCTCAAGGAGAAATTGAACAGGCCGGTAAAGATCGAGATAGAGATCGTCACCATGAAAAGCAGGAGGAGCAATATCCTCTCCGTCTATTTGGTCTATCCCACGAGGGGGCTTGAGGTATCTTTCAACTATGGCGGCGTTGATCTGAAAAACGTTCGGGAGATCAGTTTCTTCTCGGGGAAACATCCCTATCCCGAGGTGAAAAAAGAGTGGGGCAGGTCGATAAGCCTCAAGATCAGCGATGACGAGTGGGTATTCCCCACGAGTGGTGTAACCTTCATCTGGGACTGATATAAGGGGATCGGGATGTCAATCCTGGCTTTGCTGGATAAAACATTTCGAAAGACGGACGGATTTAAAATTGCTGGAGACTATGTATAGATGGAGAAATTGAGGGTCGGGATAATACTGGGTGGTAAGTCTTCCGAACGGGAGGTTTCTCTAAACAGCGGCAGAAATGTTTATGATAATCTTGATGATGAAAAATATGAGGGGATTCCTATATTTATGGATTACAGTGGGCAGTTATGGATTCTTCCCTGGCAGCTCATTTCCCAGAACACGACCACCGACATCGCGGAACGTCTCGAAAGGGACGGGAGGAGGATATCTTACGAGGAGTTGAAAGAGGAAATAGATTTCGCCTTTATATCGCTTCACGGGAAGTATGGTGATGACGGGTGCATCCAGGGACTTATGGAACTTCTCGGAATTCCCTATACGGGACCGGGCGTTCTCGCTTCCGCCCTGGGGATGGATAAACACATCCAGCAAAACCTTTTGAGGTCAGAAGGGACGGAAGTTCCCAAAAGCATCGTTGTTTATGAGGATGAATGGGAAAGAGACAGGAAGGGTGTTGAAAAAAGACTCCTTGATGATATCGGTCTTCCTCTGGTGACAAAGCCTACGAGGGAGGGCTCGAGCATGGGCGTCACCATCGTGCGTGACATGGAATCTCTCGAAGCTGGAATGAGAAATGCACTCAGGTGGGATAATTCCGTCCTCGTGGAGGAATTTCTCGACGGAACGGAATTTTCCTGCATTGTCATTGATAGGGAAGATGAACCCGAAATCCTCGGAATGACGGAGATAAAGCCGCAAAGCGAATTCTATACCTATGACGATAAATATATGCCCGGGCGATGCCGGAAGTTTACGCCTCCGAAAAATATTTCCCCCGATGTCATCGAAAAGATCGAGAGGGAAGTAATCAGGGCATATACAACGCTTGGCTTCAGGTCCTACGGCAGGATAGACGGCTTCGTCCTCAATGGTGGAAGGGTGCTGATTACCGATCCCAATTCGTCTTCCGGAATGGCACCCGCTTCTTTCTTCTTCGAGCAGGCCGCCGAGGCGGGACTCCTTCCTTCGATGATTATATCAGAGCTTATCGAGATATCCCGGAGGATACACGAAAAAAAGAGGGGACCCCTGTAGGGTCGGTTTTTTCACCAACGATTTTCGGTGTGTCTCTCCTTCGGGCAGATGGTAAGAGGGGCTTACTCGAGCGAAAACCAACCGTTAAAATATTTGTTTCTATGAAGGGAAAACCCTTTACAATACTTCTAAATAACGTTACTTTTACCGCTGATTATAAAATCTTTCTTTTTATGGAGCGTTAAGTTTGTGAATAAGGGAAGTTCGGACAGGATGAAAGTCGGCATCATTATGGGTGGCATCTCCTCCGAAAAGGAGGTTTCCCTCGAGAGCGGAAGAAACATATACAGCAAGATAGATAAGAAGAAGTATGACCCCACCTCCATCTTTATGGATAGTGACGGTTCTTTATGGGAAATACCGGTTAAGCTTCTGATGCGGAACTCTACCGGGGATATCGAGATGGATCTCGAAGATGAGGCAAAGCGGATTCCCTATGAGGAATTGAAAAGGCGGGTGGATATCGTTTATATTGCCCTTCACGGCAAGTACGGGGAAGACGGCTGTCTGCAGGGTGTTTTGGAACTCCTGAATCTGCCCTACACCGGTTCGGGTGTTCTCGGGTCAGCCCTTGGTATGGATAAATATACATCGAGACGGATCCTTGCCATGAACGGTATCGGCGTGCCAAAAACAGTGGCTGTTTCCGCTGGGGAATGGGAAAATGGTCGTGAAACCATTCTCAAGTCCATCGAAGAAGAAGTTGGCCTTCCCTGTGTGATCAAACCCACGAGGGAGGGGTGCTCTACGGCTGTCAAGAAGGTCGTATCGATGGAGGGGATACCCCTCGCCCTTTCAGGTGTCTTTGAATTCGATACGGTTGCCCTGGCGGAAGAGTTTGTCGAAGGTACTGAGATTACCTGCGGTGTCATAGGAAACGACTCACCCGTGGCGCTTACGCCGTCTGAGACCATACCGACGGACGACATGCTCTCCCTGGAGGATAAGTTTCTCTATGGACAGGGTGAAAATAAGACTCCCGCGCGGGTATCGGACGATATATTAGAGCGTATTCAGAAAGTTGCCGTAAAAACCTTCGAAGCCCTGGGTCTCAAGGTCTATGCGAGAATCGATATGTTTCTCCGCGGCAACAGCGAAGTCGTGGTCCTGGAGACGAACAGTCTTCCTGGCATGACACCCTCGACGGTGCTCTTTCACCAGGCCGCGGCGTCGGGTATCACACAGGCGGGGCTTATCGACAGGATCATTCAATTATCCTTCGAGGCCCATTCGAAAAAGAGAGGTCCACTGTAGGCGGATGAGAAACCTGATTGTCGCGTTTGACGACCTTGGAAGATCGGTTTTGAGGACAGTGGAGGAGATGGGAAGTATCCTTATCTTTTTTGTCTCCGTCATGGTCTGGATGTTTAGGCCGCCCCTTAGGCTTCGTCTGATCTTTAAACAGATGGAGTTTGTGGGCGTTAAATCCCTCTTCGTCGTGGTCTTAACCGGTACGTTTACGGGCATGGTCATGGCACTTCAGGGTTATTACGGATTCAGGATGTTCAGTGCCGAGAGCATGGTGGGTTCCACCGTCGCTCTGGGAATGACGAGGGAGTTAGGACCCGTTCTCACCGCACTGATGGTGACGGCCCGGGCCGGATCGGCAATGGCGGCGGAGCTGGGAACGATGAAGGTTACGGAACAGATAGATGCCCTCTACGTCATGTCGGCAAATCCCATCAAATATCTCATAGTGCCGAGGGTAATCGCCGGTGTTCTGACGCTTCCTGCCCTGACCATTGTCGCGGACTTCGTAGGAATCCTGGGGGGATATTTTGTGGGGGTGCCCGTTCTGGGAATTAATGCCGGAGCGTTCGTTAACAATATTACAATGTTGGTCGGACTTGACGATATTTATAACGGTCTCGTCAAGGCGGCCTTTTTCGGGTTCATATTATCTCTCTTCGGATGCTACAAGGGTTTCACCATGACCGGCGGTGCGGAAGGAGTGGGAAAAGCGACGACGGAGGCCGTGGTGCTCTCGTCCATATCGATTCTGGTGAGCGATTATTTTCTCACGGCGATAATGTTTTAAATATGGCAGAGAATGTTCATGATCAAATTAGTCGATGTCCATAAATCTTTTGGCGATAACCATGTACTTCGGGGTCTCAATCTCGAAATAGATAAGGGAAAGACCACCGTCATTATAGGAAGGAGCGGCGGGGGCAAAAGCGTGCTCCTCAAGCATATAATAGGATTGTTAAAACCGGACAAAGGCCAGGTTATCGTCGACGGTGTCGATGTTGCCGGTCTGAATGATAGAGAGATGAATGAGGTGCGGAAAAATTTCGGCGTCCTCTTTCAGGGGTCGGCACTCTTCGATTCCATGACTGTGGGGGAGAATGTGGCATTTCCCCTGAGGGAGCATACGAAGAAAAAGGACAGGGAGATACGGAAAATAGTAAGTGAGAGATTACGGGCCGTGGGACTTACGGGTGTTGAAGAGATTATGCCGTCGGAACTTTCCGGGGGTATGAGGAAGAGGGCAGGTTTGGCGAGGGCCATTGCGCTCCACCCCCAGGTTGTTCTCTTCGACGAACCCACCACCGGCCTTGATCCCGTTATGACGGAGGCGGTTAACGAGCTTATCATCAATACGCAGAGGGATTTTAACCTGACCTGCGTTGCCACAAGTCATGATATGCAGTCCATTTTTACCATTGGACACAAGATAGCCATGATCTATGAGGGAGAGGTAGTAGCCTATGGAACTCCGGAAGAAATCCGAAAATCCGAAAATCCGGTGTTGAAGCAATTTCTTTCAGGGAGTCTTGAGGGACCGATCAATATACTGTAAAATCTCAACCTAAATGGGGAGTGTGGGATGTCGGTAATCAGTACGGAAGCAAAAGTTGGATTGTTCATCCTGATAGCGTTGATCATACTGGGATATATGTCCTTTCAGGTAGGAGAATACGGGTTCGGCCTCAAGAAAGGCTACCTCGTTAAGGCGGTTTTCGACAACGTATCGGGACTGGAAAAGGACGCATCGGTCGTTATTGCTGGTGTCGAGGTGGGGAGAGTTGAGGGGGTATCGCTCGTCCATGGGAAGGCGCTGGTCCTCATGAGGATACTCCCCGAGGTAATGCTGGAAAGAGATGCTTCAGTTTCAATAAAGACTCACGGCGTTTTGGGGGACAAGTATGTGGAGATAGTGCCGGGCACGGTTGGGGAAGAGTATTTATTAGACGGAGGCGTCATTACCAATGTGAAAAAACAGGCCGACATCGACCAGCTTCTCCGGGACCTGGGCAGTATCTCCAGTGATGTGATGAAGGTGACATCTTCCCTGGAAAATGTGATCTCCGGAGAAGAGGGCGAGGCAAATCTGAAGGCTATCATGACAAATACGAGAGAATTGATGGAAAATCTTAACAATATCGTAAAGCGAAACGATGAAAAAGTGAGTGTTATGATCTCCAATTTCAGCAATGCCTCAAAGGAGATGGAACGAGCCTTCACGTCATTGAATGAGATTGTTGATAAGATAAACAGGGGTGAGGGGACCATAGGACAGCTGGTAAAGGACGAGGGGGTTTTCGATAATCTTGACAAGACCATTGCATCCCTTCGGGAGATCGCGGAAAAGATAAACGAGGGGAAGGGTTCGATCGGGAGACTGGTTAACGAAGAAGAGACGGTGGATAATATTAATGCAAGCCTGAAAAGCCTTGATACCAGCATGGAGGGAATCAATAAATACATCACAAAAACCGACCAGTTTCGAACCTTTGTCAGTTACCGGGGTGAATATCTCTTTGAAGAGGATAATGCCAAGAGCTACGTCGAGTTGAAACTGCGTCCCAGGGAGGACAAATATTACATAGTGGGCGTGGTTGCCGATCCGAGGGGAAAGAGAAGCGTGACCGACCGTACCGTGGACGGGACCACGAGCCGGATTGAAGAGTGGGACAGAAATGAACTCCTCTTCAATGCCGAGATTGCGAAGCGTTACAAAGACGTTGTCCTCAGGGGTGGGCTTCTGGAATCCACGGGCGGTGTGGGGATCGATTATTTTGCCTTTAATGATGACCTGAAGCTTACCTTTGAGGCCTTTGATTTTGATTCTGAAAGAAACCCTCATCTCAAGTTCTATGCCGAATACGGCATCTTCAATCATATATATTTATCGGCGGGTTATGACGACTTCATCAGTGACGAGGGTAACGAATCCCCCTTCGCAGGGTTTTCCATTAAATTTGAAGATGAGGATCTCAAATACCTCCTGTCGAACGTACCGATCCCGTAATATTTCGATCGGAGGAGCGATCTGTTTTTCTTCCCGCTTTTATCCTCTTTTGTATTGAAGCACCCCGCAATCCCGTATAAGCGGGATCTCCACTTTTGCTCCGACAGTTGCGGGGAATCTCCGATTGTCAAGGAAAATGTTTGTTTCTTATTTGCTCGCTGTTCAAGTCAAACCGGTAGGGTATGGTTTGAAAAGTCTGTTGACATGGGCGAAATAATGTATATATTAGCCGCGTTAGGAGCGAGGTATATTAAAAATGTATTTCCGTCCCGCCGATATATCTCTTGTGAAGGATGTATTCAGCCATGCCGAAACCTTATCAGTGCGTCATTTCGGTCTTGGAAAGGATGGGATGAAGGATAATAGATACGAGGTAACAACGCTTGCTCATCTTGAGAATCACGAGGTAAACGAAGGGTCTTTTGCACATCTTTGCAGGTATTTTTACCAGAAAGAAGGTGTCCCTGATCATCCAGACAACTTTTACTTCTTCAAGATATGTCTTCAGGACAATCGCATCCTCGATGCCGTTGAGAGGGGAAGGTCATTCATAAAACTCCCCTCACTTTTGCTCTATATCGCGCTCCACGAACTGGTCCATGTGGTTCGTTTTAACAGGGGGGAGATAGATTTTGACGCGCCCCTGGAAGAAAAAATGGAGGAAGAGGAAAAGGTCCATCTGATTACAAGAAATATTCTCAAGCCCATGGCGGACAGGGATCTCGGTCTGGTGCTTGATTGTTTCAGTGAGCGTTATCACGTTGGTGATATATTTTCGGTACCGCAGCGTATCATGAACTAATATCGATAGGCGGAGGTTATGGCGAATGCCGATTTACGAATATAAATGCAGGAAGTGCGGAAAACAGTTTGAGGTTATGCAGGGCATCACCGACGATTCGGTGAAGGAATGCAAATTCTGCAAGGGGTCCGTTGACAAGTTGATCTCCCTCTCATCGTTTCAGCTGAAGGGATCGGGCTGGTATGTGACCGATTACGGCGGAAAGAAACCATCGGTAAATGAGAGCAAGGAGGAAACTTCTTCGGTACCTGAAAAGACTGAAACATCGAAGGAAGAGAAAAAGTGAAGTCAGGCTGCTTGGAGGTGGCAACTTTTTAAGCTGACAATGTTGATACCTTTATTACGGATGATGTGAATCAGTGAGGGGCGGGATCTTTGTGAACGGTTGAGAGGAGGTTCGGTTATGTTTCGGTATCTATTGGTGAGTCTGGTGATTGTGATTTCTCTTACGACGGCGACACCGTCTTTTGCCGGGGAATTTCAGACAATCGGTTTTGAAGCGGTTTCCATGGGAGGTGCCGGTGTTGCAACGGCGAGTGGGAGTTTTGCTCCCTATTATAATCCGGCACTGCTTGCCGAGCACCGAAACAAAACAGAGGTTTCTCTCTCCGCAGGAATTGGCCTCCGGGAAATCAATGTAGCCGATTCAATCGATAATCTGGCAGACATTAATATCGAAGACACCTTAGATACATTGAGGGATGAGATAAATTCTTCTTTCCCGGATCCTCCGAGCCTGTCAAGTGATCTCGTTGATGATATCAAGGCTATCAGGAGCGAACTTTCTTCCATACCCGATACGAACGGTTTACAGGTGATGCCGACTGTTTCGCTGGGAACGCAGATCGGGAACTTCGGATTCGGTTTCTATGGACTCTCCGAGGCGACGGCACATGCCGTTGTTGACAAGGATCGTCTTGACATCATTATTGCAACGGGAAATCCCACAACACCGTATGTGAAATATGACGTGGGAGATGATCATTTTATTATAAGTAACCTGTCAGATTACCAGCAGTATTCGCTCCAGTATGCCCTCGATAACGGTCAGACCTACCTTGATCTGACCGGTCTCGCCTATGTGGAAGTACCCTTCGCCTATGGACATCGGTTTTCGACGAAATTGGGAACAATAGATCTGGGCGGTGCTTTGAAATTAATGCCCGGTTATACCTTTGAAAAGAAGATTAAGATTGACACGGAATCAGGGGATATAGGAGACGAGCTTGAGGACGCCGAGGAGTCCGACTTGGGCTATGGCGTTGATCTCGGTCTTTTGTACAAGCCTCAAAAGCTGCCCAGGCTTTCCATCGGTCTCGTGGGAAAAAATCTCAACACGCCCGAATTTGACACGACGACAGGTGCGACACGTAAAGTGAAGCCGCAGGTTCGCGCCGGCACGGCATATGATTTTTTCAAGGATAAAGTAACGGTGGCCCTCGATGCAGACCTCACAAAGAACGAGACATTTATCGAGGACTACTATTCTCAATTCATCGGTGGCGGTATTGCCTACCGTCCTGTTAACTGGTGCTCGCTGAGAGCTGGTGCGATGCGGAATTTGCAGGAGAGCAACGACGGTACAATCCTCACTGCGGGCCTCGGTTTTGGCCTGAAATGGCTGCAACTCGATATCTCCGGTCAGTATTCGACGGAAGAGGGTGAATATGACGGGGATAGTTTCCCGCGATGCAGTCGCGTTGAAATTGCCCTCGTGTCACAATGGAATTAAAGTCACATGCTATTCCTGTGTGTTTGGAATCAGATCAAAGACAGACAAAAACGAGACCAGACCCTAAGAGAAAGATAGCAAGGTTTCCCAGGACGTGAATCGTGATGGGAACCATGAGGCTCCCCTCGATCTCGTAGGCCAGCGCGAAAAGAATGCCCCCCACGGTCTGCGTGACTGGAATCCTGGAAAAGATGGCGTGGGCGAGGACAAATATGATCGTGCTCACAATGATAGCAATTACGACCCCCCACCGTCTGAAAAAGCCGTAAATTACTCCCCTGAAGATAATCTCCTCAGCCACAGGTGCAATCGTGCCACCGATGAGAAAAAAAAGAATGACCCCCAATTTTTCTTCGGGGAGCCTTGTATGGATAAGTTCGAAGGGATTTGCGCCTGCCCAAAAAAGTATCCCGAATCCCGCCGCCGCTACCAGACCGAATGCGAAGGACCAGAGAAGTCCCCTTGTCAAACCGGGGACAATTGTATCCCGTGACAGTCCCAGCGAAACGACCCCCTTTCCCCAGATAATGACAATCATGAGAATGAGCGATATCTCGATGAGACGTGCCGCCCCGGTAAGGGCGATGGGAGGGGCAATCTCGAAAGAGGCGAGAGATCTCGTTCCCAGCTCCGTAAGAACAACAGCGGCGAGTGACAGAAGAAGTGTCTTCACATCGATTTTTTCTGTTTCCATCCAAGAGACCTCAATGCCCGGTATGCGTACCACTGAAAATACCAGTGATCGGAAGTTTCGATCCTTTTTATGATTTCATCGACAACGTCTTTCGTCCCCCGCTTTCCCAAGGCCTCGATGACCTTGCAGCGCACATTGGGATGAGGGTCGTCAAGCATTGCGAGGAGAACTCCGTATGTTTCAGGGGCCCTGCTTTGTTTCAGTACCGTTGCCAGCCAATAGCGCTCCGGTACACAGGGGCTTTCAATCATCTCTTTATAGGTCGGAAAATCGCCTATATCGATTTCGTTTTCCCCTATTGTCTTAAGGGCGGAGACCCGTACCTGCCACTTGTCGGACTGCATGGCCCCGGCCAGATTCTCCACTCCGATATTCGTATCCCTGCCGATCTGGAAGGGAAGTAGGAGTGCAATCCCCACGGCAAAGCAGAGGAATGAAGAGATCATGGAAGAGACCCTTATGCTCAGGAAAAGAGAGAAAATCAAACGAAAGAGACTGTAAACCAGAACATACAACGTGACGGGAAATCCGACAAGAATGGAAAAAAAGGTAAATTTTCTGAAATAGCGGTACCGGTCGCTTTTTGTAGAAAATTCCTTCAGGAGGGCGGGCATTCCCGATGAAAAGTCGGCCAGTGTCGTCTGAAGAACAACCTTTCCCTCACTCTCCAGAACAATGTTCTTCCCATCCCCTCGTATTATGAGATCTACGGTGTTTCCCTCGATCATAGGGAGATAGTCGTCGTCGATAAGTTTCCCTTCGATAAAGCGCCCCGCTCCCTTTGACGAATCGATGCTTTCGAGGCGGCAGGTCTTCAAGAGCTTGAGCCTCTCTGTCTTGAATACCTCCGCGGGATAGAGCGTGTAATCATAGTAGAATTGGTTGATCTTGTTTCCCACCGGATTGGAAAGGAGTATATTGTCTCTGATGTCGAGAAAGAGAGCACTTCCCATCTGCGAGGCCCAGATTGCGGTGAGGAGGAGAAGGGGTATGAGAGGCAGTATCTCCCAAAGTCGCGATGCCTCCCGGCTTTTTTCCGGCATCCATTTCAGGGTTGCAACAAAGCACAGCGTCGGTATGAAAAGGAGATATGTTGTTACCAGGGGGAGAAATCCTCGGTAATTTGCAGCGGCGAGTGCGGCTATCCAGATGAGTGCGAGGATTATGAGAAAAAACATCTTTCGTGAAAAGAGCCGATCCCACAGCCAGGCGGCTGCAATGGCGAGCAGCGTGAGTCCAGCGCCGGTGCTGAGAGTAAAGAAGATTCCCCCGAAAAAGGCCGGTTTCAATTCGAGAAGACGGGGCAGGATAGTTTCGTTCGGAACGATGAGATACCCCGCATCGCTTATGGCTGTGATGCTCTGGTGGAGATGGAGATTCGAGAGATAGACCTGTATCGTAGCGATGATCTGGGCGGTAAAAAGCCCGAGAAGCAGAACCCTTCCTATGAATGGTAATCTCTTCATTATTTTTTCCCTCAGAACCAGGTGCCCTTCGCCGGTCGGGAAAATGCCCGTGGCGAAACCCGCCCTTTGTGTTCCTCTCCGTCCTATGTCAGTATATAATGTCCTTTTATCGTCAGGATGGCCTCCTCGGGGAAAAAGGGGAACCGGCCATGATACGGAGTAGAGCCTTATAATGCTTGATAAATTTCATATGGACGCATGGTATAATCCATTCGGACAAAAATCAAATGGTAATTTGAAATATTTAAAGATGATGTCGTTTTTTACGTATAGGTAGTTGCCTGATTTATCAGGCTGCGCAATTCTCCCCGTCATTGCGAGTCCCGATAGAATAGAGACGAAGCAATCCCGATGTTGATTGTACAAGATTGCCATGTTGTTTTGCTTCTCACAATGACCTCTCGTCACTGGTCAATTAATGCAGAACTTTCTGCTCCGCAATGATGAAGAGGCTCAATCTTACCGAAAAATCTTTTTGAAAAATCCGGATCAAAGGTGTATCGTCTGCGCACTTATCTTATCCTTGAGGAGGAATCACAGATGAAAACGAGTCGAATTATATGTGCCTGTTTTGTATGCATGGTAATCGTCTCTCTAACTCTCAATTTAAAAGTAATTATGGCCGCGGAGAAGAAAGGTTCAAAATTGCTTGCCGAAATCGGCAAAATGAAGATCACGGACGACGACCTTGAGGCGAGAATAAGAGAACTTCCCCCTATGTATCAGGATCGGTTCAAGGGCGAAAAACAAAAAATAGCGTTTCTCGAACGGATTGTGGAAATGCAGATCCTTGCCATGGAAGCGAAAGAAGAGAAAATGGACAACGAAATGTCCGTAAAAACACGGATCGACGATGCCGTAGCGGGAATCCTGGCACAGGAATACGTGAAACGCAGGTTTTCCGATATGAAAGGGATCTCCGAGGAGGATATCAGGAAGTATTACGACGAGCATCTGGCTGAATTTACAAAACCAGAGAGCGTAAAGGTGAATCATATCCTGATAAAGTTTGGCACGAAGGCGGGGGAGAAGGAGACATCGGAGGCGCTTGCGAAGGCAAAAGAGATCAAGGCAAAACTCGACGCCGGTGCCGATTTTGCGAAACTTGCCGCTGAATATTCCGATGACGAGAGAACGAAGAAAAAGGGAGGAGATCTCGGCTTCATCACAACGGGACGCATATCCCCTGATTTCTCGAAGGCCGCCTTTTCATTGAAGAAAGGAGAGATAAGCGACCCTGTGAAGACCCCCCTCGGATACCATATCATCATGGCGGGTGAGAAAAAAGAGAAGGAAACTCTGCCTCTTGACACGGTGAAAAAGAGAATAGAATCACGATTGAAAAACACGATGAAGCGGGAACGTATGGAAAAAGAGGTGGCGAGACTCAAAGAAAAATACGGTGTGAAGCTTCATGTGAATCCCGAAGCCTGTAAAAGCGGGTGACAATAGAAACCCGGTCTTCGGAGAAGGCCTAAAGGAAAAAAAGGAGTTTATCATCGAACGTTGCATTGAACTGAACAGCGAGCGCATTCCCCGTTGCTTGCAGCGGGGTTAGCGAGCGAATAAAAAATAAAATTTTCCTTCACAGTCGGAGATTCCCCGCAACTTGTTGCGGGGAGCTTCAATTGAACAGCGAGCGAATATAAAATTAAAATTTTCCTTAATAATGGAGCTCCCCGCCCACAGGGCGGGGCTTGCGGTTGCGCCCCCGGTCGGAGATTCTCCGCAACTTGTTGCGGGGAGATTCAACCTCTTCATACCGTTGTTCAAACTCCACATCAAGGCCTGAAGCGTAGTGTCGTTCGGTGAGAAAACGAGTACATGCAAAAATAGAATTTTCGGATCCTGCCCTGAGTTCTCTCGTGAACAATGTTCTTCAGGGGAACAGGGAAACGGTGATCTGCGGCCTGAATGGGTCCGCCCCCGCTCTCGTAACTTCCATCCTTTTTGATAATATCGAGAGGCCCCTTATTTACGTAAGCCTCACGGAAAATGAGGCAAAAAATGCCGTTCGCGATCTCTCCTTTTTCCTGGGAGAGGAAAAGGTCTCACTCTTCCCTTCCTGCGACATCCTCTCTCTTGACGATACCCTGTCCCATCAGCGGGATATCTCGGCACAAAGGGTAAAGATTCTTTATCAGTTGTTGTCGGGGAGCCCCGCCGTTTTTGTGGTTCCCCTGAGCGCGCTCACGCAGAAGGTCATGCCGATGAATGCGATCATGGAGTATACGGAGGACATTGCCGCAGGGGTATGCTTAGAGAGGGACCGGTTCATAGAAAAGCTGATAGAAGGCGGTTATGAAAGGGTTTCGCTGGTTGAAGAAATGGGTGAGTTCAGCGAACGGGGCTATATTATGGATGTTTTTCCTCCCACCGCATCAAGGCCGCTCCGGATGGAATTCGTCGGCGATGAGATTGAATCGGTGAGAGAATTTGATGCTACAAACCAGAGATCCTTGAAAGAGGTAAAGGGATTTGTGCTTTCGCCGGCGGGAGAGCTCGTAATGTCTCCCGGATCAAAAGAGCGGGCATTGAAAAACCTGAGGGGAAGGGCAGGTGATCTTGACCTTTCAAAAAAGGAGCGGGATCGCCTCTTCGGTCTCCTTGAATCTGATTCATCCGTCCTGACAAACCTGCAGTGGTTGCCGCTCTTTTATAACGATTTTTCAGCGGGAGAAAATAACGGTCTGAATACGCTCTTTGATTATGTCTCAAAAGGGTGCCTCGTGATGTGGGATAATTTAAATGCCATGGCCGAGGCTGACGAAAAGATCGAGAATGACCTGGATCGTTTTATGAAGCGGGCGAATGAGAGGGACACCTTCTATCTGGAACGGGAGTCTTTTCATCTTTCGGGAAAGGAACTTCTCGAAAAATATGACGGCCTGCAGAGGGTCCTCGTTGAATACCTGCCCCTGACAAGGAGTAAGGCCATTCGGTTTGGGACGGAACGGAATGTCGGCTTAAAACAGGAGATGGCACTTCTGGGAAAAGAAGACAGGATGCTGAAACCCCTCGCCGAAAAAATCAGGGAGTGGATCGGCAGGAACGATCTCGTTACCTTCCTCTGCGGTGAGGGTGAGACCCAGAAAATGAGACACCTCCTGGAGGAATACGCGCTCGAAATCGAAGATGCCCGTCCCACTTTTTTTGACGATATGACGTCACGCCCGGATGGCACGGGACGACTCGTCCTCAGAGAGGGCAAGATCACCGAGGGATTTTTCTATCCCGACCTGAATCTGATTATCGTAAGCGAAGAAGAGATATTCGGCAAAAAGATAAAAAGAAGAAAAAGGACAAGGGTACGGGAAGGATATTTTCTCAAATCATTCGGTGAATTAAAGGAGCGGGATTTTGTCGTACATGTCGATCACGGCATTGGAATGTACCACAAGCTCAAACGGTTGAAGATCGGGACAATTGAAAACGATTTTCTCCTTATCGAGTACTTCGGCGGGGACAGGCTCTACATACCGGTGGACAGACTCGATCAGATTCAGCGCTATATCGGTCCCGAAGGCCATCTGCCGGGTATGGATAAACTGGGGGGGACGTCCTGGGAAGCGGTAAAGAAAAGAATAAAACAGTCGGTGAGAGAAATTGCGGAAGAACTCGTTTCCATCTATGCTGCCAGAGAGGTGATGGAGGGGCACCGGTTTTCTCCCGCCGATAGGTATTATGAGGAGTTTGAATCCTCTTTCGAGTTCGAGGAAACTCCCGATCAGGCGCAGTCAATCATTGAAGTCAATCAGGATCTGAGCAATTCGAAGCCGATGGACAGGCTGGTCTGCGGTGATGCGGGATTCGGAAAAACGGAGATTGCCCTCAGGGCGTCTTTCAGGGTTTCCATGGATGGAAAACAGGTGGCACTCCTGGTGCCGACGACAATCCTGGCAGAGCAGCATTACCAGACCTTTCTGAAACGATTTGAAAAATATCCTGTTCGTGTGGAAGTCCTGAACAGATTCAAGACGAAAAGCCAACAGAATAAAATTGTTGAAAATATAAACGAGGGGTTGGTCGATATCGTGATCGGAACCCACCGTATTTTACAGAAGGACCTGCGGTTCAAAAATCTCGGCCTCGTGATTATCGATGAGGAACAGAGATTCGGGGTAAAACACAAGGAAAGACTGAAAAAGCTCCGGACGATGGTGGACGTTCTTACCCTGACGGCAACTCCCATACCGAGAACACTCCAGTTATCCCTTGTAGGGATACGGGATCTTTCGGTTATCGATACACCGCCGCCCGACCGGCAGTCTGTTCGGGTTCATGTCTCCGAATTTGATGAGGACCTTATCAGGGAAGCCATCGGAAATGAGCTCATTCGGGGGGGGCAGGTTTTCTTTGTCCACGACAGGGTGAAATCGATATACAGTATCGCCCGTTTTGTGGAAAATCTCGTTCCCGAGGCGAAGATCGGTGTCATTCACGGCCAGATGAAGGCGAGCGAGATTGAGGATGTAATGGTGAAATTTGTTCGCAAGGAGATGGATGTCCTCGTATGCACCACGATTATAGGATCGGGGCTCGATATACCATCGGCAAATACCATCATCATCAATCGCGCCGACAGGCTTGGATTATCACATCTTTACCAGCTCAGGGGAAGGGTGGGAAGGTCGAATGAGGAGGCCTACGCCTATCTTCTGATTCCCGAAGGGGCGATACTTTCGCGGGACGCCAGAAAAAGACTGCGCGTTGCCCAGGAGTTTTCGGAACCGGGGTCCGGGTTCAAGGTTGCGACCCATGATCTGGAGATACGGGGCGGAGGAAATCTTCTGGGAATCTCCCAGTCGGGCCATATCTCCGCCGTGGGATACGAGCTCTACACGGAGCTTATGGAAAAGGCGATTGGTGAATTGAAGGGTGAGAGGCCCTCCGAAGAGGTGGTCAGCCCGGAAATTTCCTTCGGCATACCTGCCTTTATCCCCGATGACTACATCGCCGATATGCAGACCAGGCTTGTGACCTATAAAAAGATATCGATGGCATCCTCCGACGATGTCATCTTCGATCTAAGAGAGGAGCTTTCAGACTGCTACGGTTTCATACCCGAACAGGTGGAAAACCTCCTCAATATTATAGCGATACGGAATATCTTAAAGAAGGTCGTGGCGGAAAAAATGCACTACGACGGAAAGGCCATGCATATTTCCTTTCGGGAAAAGAGCCCCGTTGATCCCGCGAGGATACTTGAACTCTCAAGGGGGAAACTGAAAGGGCTCCGACTCACACCGGACTTGCGGCTCTCTGTTCCGATGCCCGGCCTTCAAGAGAGCGAGATCATTGCTCATGCCAGAAGCCTCCTGGAATCGTTGATGAAAGAGAAGGAACATTGATCAATACATCGGATACTCGTACGGGGGTATAGTGGTGATTAGTAATTGAAGAGTCGTGGTTATTCTGTTAGTATCACCCGTTGAGACTGAAAATTTCGAAGATTTTCTAAAAAGCGGGGAACGAGAATGAAACATGTAACAATTAGCATCATTGCCTTTATTGTATTGCTATTTTTCGTCATATCGACACATGCCTTTGAAGATAGGATCGTTGCCGTAGTGAACAATGAGGCAATTACGCTTTCCGAACTGGATGAGGCTGTTGAGGCTTTCCTGAATGTTGTAACCCGGAGTCAACCGTCGGTAAAAAGAGAAGATATTATTGAAGAAGCACGTAAGGCGTCGTTGAACAAGCTCATCGATGGAGTGTTGCTCAAGCAGGAAGCGAGCAGGCTGAAGATAGTCATTTCCGATCAAGAAATCAGCAGGACCATGAATGATATGCTGGTGAGAAGAAATATCTCTTTTGATGAATTCAGTGAATCCCTGAAGAAAGAGGGTATGACTCTTGACGACTATAAAAAAGAGATAAGCCAGTATCTTCTTACGAGAAAAATTGTAGAGAAAACAATACGGTATAAAATAGCCGTCAGCGATGAAGAGATAGGTGATTATTATGGAAATCACCGGAATCAGTACGAGGGAAAAGAGGCAAACAGGGTACAGCAGATACTCATTGTAAAGCCGAAAGGAGCCGATCAGGAAACGGTGTCGGCATTGAGGGAAAAGGCCGAAACGATCCTGAAGAGACTAATCGAAGGGGAGCCCTTTGAGGCCTTGGCAGTCCAGTATTCGCAGGGGCCCGCCGCACAAGCAGGCGGCGATCTCGGATTTCTGGAGAAAGGCATGATGTATCCCGAGGTGGACGAAGAGGTCTTCAGATTGAAAAAGGGTGAGATGGGCGGTGTCGTCGAGTCACCCATCGGGTTTCATATCATCAAGGTTTTAGACAAGAGGGGCGCAGGGGTGAAGCCGATTGAAGAGGTCCGCGAGGAGATCATAGGAAGAATAAGCGAAGAAAAAATAGAAGAAAAATTTCAGGAGTGGTTTAAGAAACTGAGAGAAAAATCACATATCGATATACGATTGTAATTTCTTGTGAACTTTCGGTCCAAGGTCTCGCGAGATGAAGTATCAAAATATGCTCCTCCCCTGAGGCATTAAATTGAACCTCCCCGCAACACGTTGAGGGGAATCTCAGATTGTTAAGGAAAATGATTGTTTTGTATTCTCGCTTCCCCCGCCTTAGAAAGCGGGGACCGCGCTCGCTGTTCAATTCAAAGTTCGCGATATGAAATGTATAAAAATAAGGGGTGCGTCACAGCACAACTTAAAAAATATTAATGTTGATATTCCAAGGGACGAACTCGTGGTCATTACCGGTGTCAGCGGTTCCGGCAAGTCGTCCCTTGCCTTCGATACCATCTATGCAGAGGGGCAAAGAAGGTATGTCGAGTCCCTCTCGACCTATGCACGCCAGTTCATCGGTCAGATGGACAAACCGGAGGTCGAACTGGTCGAAGGCCTCTCTCCAGCAATAGCGATCGAACAGAGAACGGCAAGCCATAATCCGCGCTCGACGGTGGGGACAATCACCGAGATCTATGACTACCTGCGTCTCCTCTATGCGAGGGTGGGAGTGCCCCACTGTTACAAATGTGGCAGAGAAATCATGTCGCAGACCGTTGAATCGATGGTGGACAAAGTGCTCCTCCTTCCGGAGAAAGCGAAGATTAATATACTCTCTTCCATCGCCAGGGGAAAGAAGGGCGAATATCAAAAGGAACTGCGAAAACTCCGGAAAGAGGGGTTTGCACGGGTCAGGATAGACGGAGAAACCAGGGACCTTTCCGAGGAAATCGTTCTTGATAAGAACAAACGGCACGATATTGATGTGGTCATAGACAGGCTGGTAATCAAGAAGGGTATAGGTCGGCGTTTGCGGGATTCCATCGAGATAGCCCTCGGACTCTCCGATGATATTATCAAGGTAGACGTGGTGGGGGGCGAGGAACTCCTCTTCAGCGAGGTCTATGCGTGTCCCCTATGCGGTATCAATATGCCCGAGCTTGCCCCGCGGATGTTTTCCTTCAACAGTCCCTACGGAGCCTGCCACGAGTGTGGAGGCCTCGGGACAAAGGTGTTTTTCGATGAAGATCTTGTGGTACTCGATCCCTCGCTTTCCATACGGGAAGGGGCCATTGCACCCTGGGATAAAAGACGTTCCGTCTACTTTCACCAGATGCTCGAATCCCTTTCAAACCATTACGACTTTGACATCAATACCCCCTACAATCAGTTGCCCGACAGGATAAAAAATATTCTTCTCTACGGGTCCGGTTCCGAGGAGATCGAATTTTACTTTGACAGAAAGAGAAAGCGGCATTTTTACACGAAACCCTTTGAAGGTGTTATGCAGAACCTTGACCGGCGCTACCGGGAGGCTGATTCTCATGATCTGAGGGTGGAACTCGCGAGGTTCATGAATATAAGGGATTGCCCCGCCTGCAATGGGGCGAGATTAAGAAAGGAAAGCCTCTCCGTCACCGTGGGGGAGAAAAATATCCATGAAGTCTGTCTGATGTCGATCGGCGAGTGTATGGAATTTTTTGATACCCTTTCCCTCACGGAGACAGAAATTCTGATTTCCAGGAGAATTTTCAAGGAGATCAAGGAACGATTGAGATTTCTCCTTGACGTGGGGATGGATTATCTCAATCTTGCCCGGTCATCCGGCACACTTTCAGGTGGGGAATGGCAGCGTATCCGGCTTGCAACCCAGATAGGATCGGGTCTCGTGGGGGTGCTCTACGTTCTTGATGAACCGACGATTGGCCTTCATCCCAGGGATAATGTCCGCCTCATTGCTACCCTCAAACGGCTGAAAAATATGGGGAATACGGTGCTCGTAGTGGAGCATGATGCCGAAATAATTAACGCCTCCGATACTATTATCGATATGGGCCCCGGCGCGGGATTGCATGGAGGGGAGGTTGTCTTTCAGGGTTCGCCCGAAGAGATTCGCGCCTCCGAGACATCCCTCACGGGGAAATACCTTTCGGAAAAATTGTCAATTCCCGTACCCGAAAAGAGACGGTCGATCACGGATACCTTTATTTTCATTGAGGGGGCCTCGGAGAATAACCTCAAGAATATCGACATAAAGATACCCGTCGGAGTCTTTACCTGTGTCACCGGGGTGTCGGGTTCCGGCAAAAGCACCATGGTAATAGAAACGCTCTACAAGGCACTTCGCAGGAGCCTGAACAGATACAGGGGCAAGACGGGGAAGTATAATAAAGTCAGAGATTACGGCGGTATCGAACGGGTCATCACCATGGACCAACAGCCGATAGGGCGGACTCCCCGATCAAACCCGGCAACCTACACGGGTGTTCTTACCTATATCCGTGACCTCTTCAGCCGCCTTCCCGAATCGAGAATGCGCGGATACAAACCGGGCAGATTCAGCTTCAACGTCAAGGGCGGAAGATGCGAGGCCTGCGAGGGGGATGGCCTGAAGCGGATAGAGATGCACTTTCTTCCTGATATCTATATAACCTGTGATGTCTGCCACGGAAAACGCTTTAACAGGGATACCCTTGAGATACTCTACAAGGGAAAGAGTATCGCCGATGTTCTCGATATGACGGTCAATCAAGCACTTCTGTTTTTCAGCAATATTCCGGTCATAAAGACGAAGCTGCAGCTTCTCTCCGATGTGGGGCTCGGGTATATCAAACTCGGTCAATCGGCGACGACCCTCTCGGGGGGTGAGGCGCAGCGGGTAAAACTGGCGAGAGAACTGGGGAAGCGGCTTACCACCAATACGCTCTACATACTGGATGAGCCTACAATCGGCCTTCACTTTGCCGATATAGAGAAACTTCTCGGCGTTTTGATGAGACTGGTGGAGATGGGAAACACCGTCGTCGTGATAGAGCATAATCTCGATGTCATCAAGTGTGCCGACTATATCGTGGATCTCGGGCCGGAAGGCGGAGACGGCGGCGGATGGATCGTTGCGGCCGGTGCTCCCGAGAGGATCGTCAAGGTAAAAAAATCTCTTACCGGTCAGTTTCTGAAAAAGGTCCTGTCGAATGGTTCCCGGTAGGGCGATTTCCTAAAACGTCATCATATTAGGTCCGGTTACGCCTGCGGTAATGGCCCCTTTCCTTCCGATAAATTCCTCCCGCTCCATCGCACTGAAGAAATCCTCGTCTTTTTGCGTCTGTGCCCAGCATCGTTTGCCGTTATCAAGCCGGGCGGCAATGATGGCGTAATCGGGAGTTCCCTCACGGTCGTGCATGACGGTGTAGGTTTCAACGGATGCCCTTCCCCCTGGATGGATCTCGATTTCGGGGCCTTCCATGGTGTCAATCCTCATCTGAATGCCTTGCAACCCTCTGCGGTCCCATGGTTTTTCAGGTTCCCGTCCCGAGTATATGCCCGCCGAGTGTTTCGTGATGAACCATCCCAGTGCCGATATGTAGCCAAAGGACTCCGGTTTTTTCCTCAATTTTTTGACAGCCTCAGCGATTGCGTGCGTTGTGTAGTTGTTACCGGGACCGCCGAAGTAGGCGAGACCGCCCGTGACAGTCAAGGGGGGGAGGTTTTCCATATCAAGTCCCAGAGATTTTGCCCCGATCACCGTTGCGCTGGGGAAACAGCTGTAGAGATCAAAGAAGTCTATCTCATTGCTCTCTAAGCCGGCCATCTGTAGGGCGGCATGGGCCACCATTTCTATTGCGGGGCTCGATGTAAAGTCGATCCGTTCCGATACAAACCACTTGTCGTTCGCATCGGCCCCGCCGTGGAGGTATACCCATCGGTCTTTCGGTATGGCGAGCTTCTCTGCCATTTCTGTGCTCGAAATGATAAGGGCGGCCGACTGGTTCACCTTCATGACCGGGTTCATAAATTTTGTGTAGGGAAACCCGATGATCCTGTTTTCTTCGGTGACCGTCCCGATCTCCGAGGCACTTCTCTCTCTTTGAGACCATGCGAGAGGATTTTCCGCCGCGATCCTGGAAAATTCGGCCAAGTGGCGGCTCAGAAATTCCCTGTGTTTATCGATATCAAGTCCCCTTTCGGCCCTCAGGGCGTTTTCGAAGAGGGGATAGACCTGTATTGGGGTGTAGGCGTTGTGGGTAATTTCATAATCATTCGAGCCGAAAGGGCTGTCACCGACGGTAGGGGATGGTACGTCTCCCGGTGTCGGCCAGGGGAGAGGATACCCTTCCCGGAGTGCCCGGTAGGAAAAGTCCATAGCCTCAGCTCCCGCGACTATGGCGATTCCCGTTTTGCCCTTTGCAATTCTGTCGGCGTATCTGTTGACGAGCCACTGCGGCGTATTGCCCCCGATGCCCGTATATTCCCGCACTGCCGGTTGTATGTCGAGCATTTCGGAAAGATGTCTCGGCGGATCTTTATAATGCCATGAGGTGATATTGACGATACCGAGGGTATCGACGTGGCGGCGAATCTTTGTGCATCGGGAGTCTTCAATCGCCGCTTCGACTGCCGATGCGGCAAGCTCGAGGGGATGGGGGGCGTTCACGAAATTCCTCTCGTGGTTCGTGACCTGACCTGCGCCGACGATTATAGGGAATCTTTTTTTTGCCATGGTGACCCCAACCCGCAGTTAGATTGTAAGGGTTTTATAGAAAATTGCAAGGGTTACGGCCACGGTGCGTCCAGAAAATTGAGGAGAATGTCCATTTTATTTGATATGAAAAATTATTGGTGGTAACGTGCCCCTGTTAAAAAAGGGGGAGTTCATTGCGATGAAGGTACGCAGTCTTGCTCGGTTTCTCTATCCTGAGAGTATCGCCATATTCGGGAGTATGTTCGAGGGGTGGTTTTTCGGTCCCGGTGTGATCATTAAAGATCTCAAGGATATCGGCTACAGGGGTGCCATATATCCCATCCATCCGAGTGCCGAGTCCATTTACGGCCTCAAGGTCTATCATGATGTCAAAGAGGTAGAGGGTGAAATAGACCTGGCCATCGTCATTACCTCCTACCGATACGTCAACGATATAATACAACAATGCGGTGAAAAGGGAGTAAAGGCGGCCGTTGTCGTCTCCGACGGGTTCGGAGAGGCGGGTGACGGGGGGAGAAGGATGCAGGAAGAACTCCTTGCGAGGGCCCGCTCTTTTGACATGAGAATAATCGGCCCCAACACGCTGGGGTTACTCAATAATGCGAAAGGTTTTACCACCATCCCCTACGAAAAGGGATATGAATACACAAAAAATGGCCCCCTTTCCATCGTGACGCAGACGGGGATGTACGGTCCTCAGGCAATAGCGCTGGACGACTACAGCTTTGGAGTCAGCAAGATCATCGATCTCGGGAATATGTGTGACGTGGATGAGATTGACTGCCTCGAATATCTCGAGGAAGATCTTGATACAAGGGTTATTTCCCTCTATATCGAACATACGAAACGACCGCAGCGATTTCTCGATGTTGCCCGAAGAATCTCGATGAAAAAACCGATTCTCTGTCTGAAGGGAGGAATATCACCTGAAGCGGCGAAGGCGATGGCTTCTCACACGGGGTCAATGGCCGGCGACGACAGATTGTATGAGGGACTCTTTAATCAGACCGGCCTCATCAGGGTCGAAGAATACCGGGATCTCCTCGATCTGGCAAAGGCCTTCATCTATCAGCCCCTTCCCGCGGGAAACCGGCTTGGTATCATCACCTTTTCCGGCGCCATCGGCATCCACTGTGTTGATACTGCCCAGGGCGTGGGGCTTGAACTGGGAAAATTGAGTGAGCGAAGCAAAGAGAGGCTTGTGGAGGTAAGCCACCTTCTGAACGGTCATCCCATAGACCTTGGACCCGCGTCTGCCGCAGCGGGGGCGGAGGTATTCAATTTTTATACCAAAAGTTTCGAGGTGCTCCTTGAAGACGACAATATAGACTGCATCTATCTCAACACCTATGTAAACAACCTGCTTCTGCCACAATCCTACGAGGGACTTCTTGAAACGATGAGTAAAAACAGGACAAAACCGACGGTGTTGTGGTCCTATGGTGCATCGGAGCATTATATTAGAGAGATGGCAGCGCTTGCCGAGCACTACGGCATACCCTTTTTCTCGACCAACCAGAAGGCGATCAAGGCACTGGGACACATGAACCGGTACGTGAAATGGAAAAATGCACGCGCCCCTGTCATGTGAGATGCTCTATTTTCGAATAGAAGGGACCTGCGAATGCATATTATCTGAAATGTATCGTAAGAGCCGGAGATCTCCGGTAGCCTTACTTCGTGGATCTTCAATTCGCTGGATTTGCTGTGTAAGTGGGTGCTCTGAGGTATCTGCCGCAGGGCTTTTCACAAATTTTCATTGTTAAAGGAGGGTTTGTTATGTTTTACGAAGAACGATGTACTCTGTGTGGAGACTGTCTCGTCAAGTGTCCCTATCTTGCCTATCCCGAGGAAAAAGCGAAAGTGGAGTTCAAAAAGCTGATAGATGGTGAGCCAACGCCTGTCACGGCAGAGTGCATTACCTGTGCCGCCTGCAACATGTTCTGCCCGGAAGGAGCAAATCCCTTTGATCTCATCAACGACCGGCAGGAGGAAACGGGAACCTTCAAGGTTACCGAACAGTCCCTCGCGATGATGGGGATGGCTGATCAACTCCCCTCGGAGGTTATTGAAGGTGATCTCGGGAAACCGGCCATGAACCTCTGCTCCGTGGGGGATTTTTTGCCCGGCGTTATCGAGGGGCAGCTCTTCGACGGGCTGACGCTTATCAAAGGGGGTGATTACTTCTGTTATGTCGGCTGGATACACGTGGGAAAACCGAGTAAGGTGAAGGAAAACGCACAGAAGTTCGTGGACAATCTGGCCGCGACGGGGGCCGAAGAGATTATCTGCTACCACGATGACTGCTATGTGATCCTCGCGAAGAAGGCGGGGGAGATGGGAATAGAAGTACCCTTCAAGGTGACCCATATAATAGAATATCTGAGAGATTACGTGAAGGATCATGCGGAAGATGTGAGGAAACTGAACATGAAGGTGGCCTATCAGCAGCCCTGCGCCTCACGCTACACCTTTGAAAAGGATGGGATGCTCGATGAACTCTTTGATCTCATCGGCGTTACGCGGGTGGCAAGAAAATTTGATCGAACGGATTCGCTCTGCTGCGGTGGAGCAATGGCCGCCATGGTCGATGTGCCAAAAGAGGTACTGAACGGGTGGCGTATGAAAAATATCATGGATGCAAAGGATGCCGATGCGGAAGCGATGATCTTTCTGTGCCCCATGTGCGCCCTCGGCCTCAGGAACCGGTCAAAGGCAGAAGGGCTTGAGCCCTATATGCTGAGCAACCTTGTCCGTCTCGCACTTGGTGAGGAATTGGTCCACGGTGGTGCGGGGAAACGGTTCGAATTGAGCAGCGAGCGCTAACCCCGACCGCCTGCGGCGGGGTTAATGAGCGAATAAAAAACAAACATTGCCGGGAAGCCCCGCCCTGTGGGCGGGGAGATTCACAGTGATTATAGCAATCTTTCAAAGGAGGGCGTAAAAAATGGAAAAAAATGTAGGCCTTGTCGACAAAATAGTGAGGGGTATCGTTGCCCTGGCGATCATTATCGTCTATCTTCTTGGCTGGATCTCGGGGATAGTCGGGTTGATACTGGCGGTGGGAAGCGGCATGCTCCTCTCCAGTGTCATGTCTGGGCACTGTCCGCTCTATGCAAAACTGGGAATTAATACCAACCGATAGCAATTACGGGCTTTACGACGCCTTTGAAAATGTGATATGGGAGCCGTGGTAGATGGTGGTGAAGCCATTATCATCTCCATGGGAGGTATTGGTTCAGGACCATTTGTCAAATTATTAGCGAGGAGGTAGGAAATGCTTAAGAAATTGTTGATGGGACTTCTGGTTGTTTTCATGATGGTTTCGCTGTGCGGTGCGGCTGAGGTGGCAGGTGTTAATGTGCCCGATTCGATAAAGGCAGGGCAGGATAGTCTCCTCTTGAACGGGGCCGGCGTGAGGACGAAGTTTTTCATGGACCTCTATGTGGGGGGGCTTTATCTGAAAGAGAAAGGAATGGATGCCGCGGAGATTGTAGCAGCGGACGAGCCGATGGCAATCAGGCTGCACATCATATCGGGCCTGATTACGAGTGAAATGATGGAAGATGCCACCCGCGAGGGATTCGAAAATGCCACCGGTGGAAATATCGCCCCCATTCGGGATGAGATTGAGCAGTTTATCGCTGTCTACCAAGAAAAGATCGAGAAGGGTGACGTCTACGACCTTGTCTATGTGCCGGGGAAGGGCGTTGAAACCTACAAGAATGGAACCTATGCATCCGTTACGAAGGGCCTTGAATTCAAACAGGCGCTCTTCGGTATCTGGCTGGGTGATAAACCGGCCCAGAAGAGCATGAAGAAGGAGATGCTCGGTCAGTAGTCACTATCGATCTATCCCTTTTTAAAGAGATTGTAGTATCGAATAACCTTTTTAACGTACAATTCTGTTTCTCTTATCGGGGGTATGGTTTGTGAGCGGCTCACATTATCCGGGCCTGCGTTGTATGCCGCAAGTGCCAGGTGAAGCTTCCCGTCAAAACGATTCAGGAGCTGTTTAAAATACCATGCCCCCGCCATTATATTTTCCCGGGGATTGAAGGGGTTCTTAACTCTCAGTGACTTGAAATTTTCGGGCATTATCTGCATGAGTCCCATGGCGCCTTTTTTCGAGACAGCCGTGGGATTGAAGTCAGACTCCACCTTCACGATCGCCTTCAGGATGGCAAAGGAGACGCCGTGTTTCTGCGACGCTTCGCTTATAAATTTGTCATACCTGCTCGTCGAGGGAACCTTCCTTTTCTTCCTCTCTTTGATAAAGAGCTCGTAGTTGGGCTTTGCCGGGATGTCGTTGGTGAAGCAGACGGTGCCGTCTTTTTCAACGTACCGGTAAATATCAGCCGAAGCGGGTGGTGCGAGAGATATGAGAAGCATGAAAAGAGAGGCTGACCATGTGAGAGTGTCCTTCATCATACCGTAATTGTATCAGCTTTTTTGTCGGTAGAGGGAGGTTTTTTTGATGTAATTGCCAACGGCGTCGGGAACGAGATATCGTATCGATGCCCCACGGTGTACCCTCTCTCTGATATCGGTTGAGGATATATCAAGAAAGGTCAGTCTCCTGAAGAAGACAAAATAGCCGGTCGGCCCTTCGTATCCGTCCACGCTCATATTGTATCTGAATTCTGCAGCAAAGTCGGGGGGGAATATATCGGCGAGACCCTTTATCTCGTAGCCCGGCCTCGTCATTACGACAAAGTTGCAGAGCGATAAAAGCCTCTTCCAGTCTTTCCACAATTGTATTTCCTGGAATGCATCCTGTCCCACGATGAAATAGAGGTCAGTTATTTCATTGTAATTGTTGATAAAATAGCTCACCGTATCAACAGAGTAGGATTTGCCCTCTCTCTCGTTTTCCGTCTCTGAAAGGAAGAGGGAACCATTTTCCTCGATAGCCAACCGTACCATCTCTTTTCGATGAACGAAGGGGGTGACTTCTTTTCCCGCCTTCAGCGGCTGCTGCGATGCGGGAATCAGTATAATCCTGTCGAGGTCGAAAAGTTCGAGGATTTCCTCTGAACATCTCAGATGTCCCAGATGGATGGGATCAAATGTGCCCCCTAAGAGTCCCCACTTCATGTCCGTAATTGCCCGTCGCCGTGGATTATGAATTTCGTTGTGGTAAGCTCCTCAAGTCCCATGGGACCAAAGGCGTGAAGCTTGGTCGTACTGATACCGATCTCCGCACCCAGCCCGAGTTCAAAGCCGTCGCTGAATCTGGTGGATGCGTTGACCATGACGGTGGAGGAATTGACCTCGTTCAGAAAGCGCTGGGAATTTTTATAGCTCTCGGTGAGAATCGATTCGGTATGGAGAGATCCGTATTTCTCTATGTGCGCGATCGCCTCGTCAATGTCATCGACGACGCGGATAGCCAGAATGAGATCGAGATATTCCTCGTACCAGTCGTCCTCTGTGGCCTCTTCTATCCCCGGGAGAATCGCCCTTGTCTTCCCGCACCCCTTCATGGTAACGCCCGCTTTTTTGAACTCCTCTGCCATCACGGGAAGAAATTGTGCGGCGATATCTTTATGCACGAGAAGGGTCTCCATGGCATTGCAGACACCGGGTCTCTGTGTTTTGGCATTCATGCATATTCCTGTTGCCATATCGGGATCGGCACTGGCGTCAACGAAGATATGACAGACTCCCTTGTAATGCTTGAGCACCGGTATCTTTGACTGCTTCACCACCGCCCGTATCAGTTCCTCGCCCCCCCGGGGGATGATGAGGTCTATGTGTTCTTCACAAGAGAGCATTTCATTGACCGCCTGTCGATCCGTGGTGGGGATGATCTGTATAGCGGCCTCGGGTATGCCGACAGTCCGTAAAACCTCCTGGAGAATGCCGGCGATGGCAAGATTTGAGTGTATTGCCTCCGAACCTCCCCTCATGATTACCGCATTTCCCGACTTCATGCAGAGCGCCGCTGCATCTACCGTGACGTTGGGGCGTGACTCGTAGATAATTCCTATGACGCCGAGGGGAATCCTCATCCGTCCCACTAAAAGGCCGTTCGGCCTTTTCCACATCGAGGTAACTTTTCCTACCGGGTCGGGAAGGGCCGCGATTTCCTCCAATCCCTCGGCGATTCCTCCTATGGTGGATGCACTCAAGGTGAGCCTGTCTATCATAGCACCGGAAAGGTCCTTTTCGCGGGCGTAGGCCAGATCCTTTTCGTTTTCCTCTATGAGGTAGGCTTCCCGTTCAATAAGCTTTTCAGCCATTTCCAGAAGGGCCCTGTCTTTTACTTCCGATGAGGTGCGTGCCAGTATATTTGCCGCTATCCTTCCATTTTTAGCAATGTCTATGACCTGAGTCCTTATATCCATGAAATTCCCTCTCCCGGTTTCCCTGATGTGGATTTCTGTTTTATTCTTAATATATTAACATTTTATATTGAGAGAAGGTACTTTATAGTATATGAAATTCCCTGTCAAGATTGATGGCTTCGTAAAAAGTCCAACTTCTGCGTTGCGCTGCATCCTTCGTCACTGCAGCGTACCATATGTACGCCTCATTCCTCAGGATTTGCGTGCCTTGAACTTGAAGCTTTTTACTTTGCCATCCATATTTGACTCTTTTACGAGTACATCAAGATTGATGGGGTCTTTTCACTTTCACTATCTGGTGTATCGAGAGCGTCTATGAGCGATATAGTTGTGAGGGCAGGCAGTTCTGTTTTTGATATGATAAAAGACGGCGGATTCGATTGGAACCGCATTACCCATTATATCGGTCCCGGAGCCGGGCCACGGTGGCTTATAGCTTCGGGTTTCGACCTGACGCTTTTAGGAAACGAGGTACTTGGAAACAGGGCTCCCATAACACTTGTGGGGTCTTCTGCCGGGGCACTGAGATTTGCCGCCTGGATTCAACCCGAATATGAGAAGAGCTACCGGAATCTGATTGAAGCATATATTTCAATGACTTTCAGCAGACGGGATGATTCAGGATCGATCCTGAGGGCAATCTCCACTCTCATTAATGATTACATAGAAGACGATGCCCTTCCCTTCGCGCTGGCGAGCAAGCGCTACAGGCTTGCGATAATAACGGCGCGAGCCAGAAATCTGACAGCTTCTGAAAGGGCTCTTCTTCAGGGATTAGGTATGGGAGCGGCCTTTCTTTTCAATGCCTTCAGTCACGTAATGATTCGGCTCTTTTTTCAGAGGGTGATCTTCTACGGCGGGGCCATACCTCCCCAGTTCTGTTTGGGAAAAGGCTTTAAAGGGAAATTTGTCCCCCTGGATGTGGTGAATTTCAAACATGTCATCATGGCCTCGTCGTCAATTCCCCTCGTTGTTGCAGGTGTCAGGGATATTTACGGGGCACAAAATGGAATCTATCGTGATGGCGGACTTACCGATTATCACCTCAATCAGCGCTATGCCTTCAAGGAAGATGAGGTGACCCTCCTCTTCAGTCATCAGCGGCGAATAATCCCCGGGTGGATGGACAAGAAATTAACCTACAGGAAGCCCCTCGGTGAAAATCTGGAAAATATATTGATGGTCTATCCGTCGGAAGAATTCGTTCAGAAATTACCGGGCGGCAAGGTGCCCGACCGGCAGGACTTCAAGACCTTTGTCAATGATCCGAAAACAAGGATGGAAAACTGGCGAAAGGCAGTCAAACTTTCTGAAACCCTGGGTGATGAGTTTCTGGAGATGGTGGCAAGTGGAAAGATACGCACCATCGTGAAAAAGATGTAGGATGAAGCCGGGCTATCAAAGACTCTATGAACAGGGTATTTTGAATGAGAGAGCAGGTACGCTGGCCCGTCTCATGAGGGACTGTACCCTCTGCCCGAGGAAGTGCCGCGTGGACCGGCTTTCAGGGGAGAGAGGATTTTGTGGTCTTGGCGGATCTGTCATCCTGAATCGTGGTCTCCCCCATCATGGTGAGGAACCCCCCATATCGGGAAGCCGCGGGGCAGGTACCATATTTTTCTCATCCTGTAACCTCAGGTGCAGCTACTGTCAGAATTACCAGATAAGTCACAGGGCAAAAGGGAGAGTTGTCGATTCCAAGGACCTTTCCGGTCTTATGCTCTCACTTCAGGAAAGGGGATGTCACAATATCGATGCCGTTACCGCTACTCCTCACCTCGCCGGGTTTAGCGAAGCCCTTGACGATGCCTGTGGAAAGGGGCTTACGATTCCGATCGTCTATAACAGTAGCGGTTATGAAAACCCCGAGGTTGTTATGCTTCTCGATGGAATGGTGGATCTCTACCTTCCCGATTTCAAATACGGAAACGATAATGATGCCCGTCTCTTTTCAAGTGTGGGAGATTATTGTTCCTTTGCGGTGCCGGCGCTCAAGGAAATGGTACGACAGGTGGGAGATTCCCTGGACATGGTGGATGGAATTGCACGAAGGGGAATAATCGTGCGACATCTGATATTGCCGGGGAGGGTCGAAAACAGCCTTCAGGTTCTGAGATTGATCAAAAGAAATATATCCACGTCGGTTTCTCTCAGTATCATGTCCCAGTATACACCGATTCCCGCCCTCGAGGGACACCCCCTTATGGGACGGAGGATAACGGAGGAGGAGTACGAACGAGTGGTAAACGAGGCCCTCGATATGGGATTCGATACTATCTTTGCGCAGGAGGTAAGCGACAATCATATGGCCCCCGATTTCGATCGGGATACACCCTTTCTCTGGGGTTAAACCCCTTTATCTCCCTCTGGCTACCTGTCTCATAGTCAGTATAATCGGGACACTTCTCTTTTTCTTGTTTCGAAACAGATGATGAATTGTTTCAGAAGGTTTCCTGGATCTCCGCGCCTGCAGGCGGGGTAAAGTGAAAGAGGCTTTCGGGAAGGTCATTGTTGACCCTGATGTTTTTGAAGATGTATCTGTTCAAATTCCCGTACATATCTTTGAGATTATAACCGATGACGTAAAAACTCTCACCGCTTATCAGAAGTTCAAGCTCCTGTATGCCCTCGTCATACTCTTTCGGTTTGAGTGTGATCATATAGTTTCCATCTTCGTCATGACATCGTGGTTCGGAATAGGTTATGCCGAAATTTTCCCTGAGATTGCCGATGCCTGAGAAAAATCTTATGGCTATCTGTGAGATGAGAACGTCATCCGTCTCCTGGACGTAGACTCTGTTATCTTCGGGGATATAAAACCAGGTTTTCTCGGGGTTGATGACGAGCTTTTTCAGGGGAGGCTTCTCGTAATCCCAGCACATTCTTCCCGGTTTTTTGAAATAAAATGTACCTTCCTCGGTGAATGTTTTGCCCGTCACCTGCAGGGGTACCTGATGGATGAACTCAGCTCGAAGATCCCCCGTCTCCTCATAGATCCCCTGGATTTTTTCTATCAGTGCATCAATATCGAGTGGTTCTGAAAATGAAGGGGGCCCGGTAAAAAGAATCACGATTATGACGGCAAGGAAACATATTTTTCGATAACACACCATAAAAAGGACCTATTATTGTCCGCTAATCCGACGGATCAAAACCAGCGGAATAAATTCTCACTTATTGTTATGATTACTTCTGTCTGTCATCTGGCTGCTGTGCAATCCGGTATGACATATCGATATCAGGAAACCCGCATTATTTGTAAACAGGGTTATCAACAGTTCTCTTGATCAGGCTATCTTTACCCTCCATCCGAAGGGGTCTTCCTTTTCACCGTATTGTATCTGGAGTATTTCATTGTAGAGCCTCTCCGTCAGGGACCCCACCTTTCCTTCATTAATTATGTGCTCATCATCCCTGAAATAGAACTGTCCAACAGGAGAGACTATTGCGGCGGTTCCCGAGGCAAAGGCCTCCTTTAAAAGGCCCTCCTTGTGGGCCTTCAGTATCTCGTCCATTGAGATCGATTTTTGCAGGACGTTGAGATTCCATGATCTCGCGATTTGAATGACGGAATCGCGGGTAATACCGGGAAGAATACTCCCCGTAAGGGGAGGCGTTATTAACTCATCTCCTATGACAAAGAAGATGTTGCTTGTGCCCACCTCCTCTGGATATTTCTTCTCGGCGGCGTCAAGCCAGAGGACCTGCGTATAGCCCATCTCGCTTGCTTTCTTGCTGGCGTAAAGGCTTGCGGCGTAGTTTCCCGCCGCCTTACAGTATCCGACACCGCCCAGTGATGCCCTCACGTAGTCTTCGCTCACGTAGATTTTTGTGGGGCTGAATCCCTCGGGATAATATGCGCCCACGGGCCCGACGATAATAAAAAAGAGATAACTGTCTGAGGGATGCACCCCGAGGGCCGCTTCGGTGGCGATCATCGTCGGTCTGATGTAGAGAGACGTGCCGATTCCATAGGGTATCCAGTCCTTCTCAAGGAGTACAAGTTTTTTCAATGCCTCCATGAAAATTTCACTATCGGGCTCGGGCATGCAGAGTCTCTCTGCTGAAACCCTCATTCTCTTTATATTCTCTTCAGGTCTGAAAAGGTAGATAGAGCCGTCCTTGCCCCGGTATGCCTTCATTCCTTCGAAGATCTCCTGCCCGTAGTGGAGACACATGGATGCGGGATCGAGTTCGAGCGGCCGGTAGGGTTCGATTGCGGCATCGTGCCAGCCCCGTTCACCGCTGAACTTCATCGTAAAAAAATGATCCGTTACTAACTTTCCGAACCCCAGCATCGATTCGTCGTGCGGCTTTGGTTTCATGTTTTCCGGGGCTATTGTGGTGACCTTGATGTCCATGTTCGAACTCTCCCTTTTATATTTATTTACTATCTTCCTGCTATAGAGTGCGGGGACAGGGTTTCAGTAAACATAATAAAATATAACTTAGCAATTTAGCACTAAATTATTCTTCTATCAAGATTTCTGTATTGAATGGCCTCTGAAATGTGATGTGATTGTAACGATTTTTCTTTTTCCAGGTCGGCAATGGTTCGAGCAACCTTGAGTATTTTTGTGTATGCCCTTGCACTGAGACCCAGCTTGTCGATTGCCATTTCAATCAATTGCTGGGACGCCTCATCAATATGGCAGTATTCCTTTATTTCTCTGTTGGTCATGAGTGCGTTGCACCGCGTCTGACTATTGAATCGCTCCTGCTGAATTGATCGAGCTTTCTGTGCCCTTTCCTTAATGGATAGTGATTTCTCTGCCCCGCTTCTCTTTGCCAGGTCCCTGTAGCGTATGGAAGGAACCTCTAAATGTATGTCAATCCTGTCGAGAAGAGGACCGGAGATCTTGGTTCTGTATTGTCGTATCTGGTTGGGCGTACATTTACATTCCCTCTTCGGGTCTGTGAAATAGCCGCAGGGGCAGGGATTCATGGCTGCCACAAGCATGAATCTGGCTGGATAAATTACCGTGGCCGAAGATCGCGCGATCGTAACGTGCCCATCTTCCATCGGTTGCCTCAGAACTTCAAGGACATTCCTTCTGAATTCCGGAAGCTCGTCTAAAAAAAGGACACCGTTGTGGGCAAGGGTGATCTCTCCCGGTTTGGGTACCTGGCCGCCACCGACGAGACCGGCATCGGAGATGGAGTGATGGGGAGCACGAAAGGGACGTGTTCCGAGAAGCGATTCTCCCTTCTTGAGGAGTCCCGCCACGGAATGCACCTTTGTCGTTTCAATGGCCTCTTCAAAGGAGGGATCAGGAAGTATCGTCAGAAACCGCTGTGCCAGCATCGTCTTTCCCGAACCGGGCGGTCCGATCATTATTACATTGTGTCCGCCCGCCGCGGCGACCTCCAGGGCTCTCTTTGCCTGTTCCTGGCCGCCTACCTCACTGAAGTCGTAGGGATAGCGACGGCTTTTCTGGAACGTTGTCGATGCATCAATTTTTGTCGGTGAAAGATCCGCCGTTCCGTTTAAAAACTCCACCACTTCATGGAGGTAATCGACGGGAATAACATCTATTCCTTCAACCATTGCCGCCTCACCCGCATTGTCCCGGGGGAGGATGATTCCCTTGAGCACCGCCTTTTTTGCATGAAACGCCTGGGAAAGGGCGCCATGCACCGCCTTTATGGTTCCGTCCAGAGAGAGCTCGCCCGTGATAATATAATCTTGAATAGTTTCGCTTTTGATGATTCCTTCGGCGGCCAGGATGGCGATAGCGATTGGAAGATCAAAGCTCGTTCCTTCTTTTTTGATATCTGCCGGTGCGAGATTAACGGTCACCCTGTTTTTGGGGAAGGGATAGCCCGAATTTTTTATGGCGGACTTTATTCTGTCTTTGCTCTCTTTCACCGCCATATCGGGTAATCCCACCGTTGAAAATTGAGGGAGTCCCGACGAGATATCGACCTCGACATCAACGGGGTGGGAATCAATTCCGATTATTGTGCTGCTTTTTATCTTGACGATCACTGTGGCATTCCTCTTGGTTTGTTACTGATTTTATTGGAATAAAAATATTATGGCAAGGTTTTATTGATTTTTTATTTCAGTGGCTGAAGTAAAAGAAAAAATGGAGGACATACATTTTCCCAATATACATATCTATATTTTGATGGTAGGGATTGTCTGAAACAATAATTGATGGCTTCGTAAATCTCGACATATCGGGACTGCATTGCCATTGAGTATCGATGTTTTAAGGGACCGTCAATAATAAAGGAGGGGAAAATATCGATGAAGACACGTATCACTGAGCTTTTTGAAATTGAGTATCCTATTCTGCTTTCCGGTATGAGCTGGATAAGTGTTCCCGAAGTTGTTGCCGCCGTTTCAAATGCGGGTGGACTCGGTATTCTTGCGACGGGACCGCTGAATCCCGACGAGACGAGACAATCAATACGTGAAGTGAGAAAACTTACCGATAAGCCCTTCGGAGTCAATGCCTCTCTGATGTTACCCGGGGGGAGCGAGAATGCGAAGGTGCTTTTGGAAGAAAAGGTTCCTGTTGTCAATTTTGCTCTCGGAAAAGGAGACTGGCTGGTAAAGGGGGTTCATGGGTATGGTGGGAAGGTAATCGCAACCGTCACCAATGCACGTCACGCAAAGAAGGCCCAGGATTACGGTACCGATGCCGTCATTGCAACGGGTAATGAGGCGGCGGGACATGGAGAGGCCGTTACATCCCTCCTCCTTATTCCGAGTCTTGCCGATGTGTTGGAGATACCGGTCATTGCGGCGGGTGGTTTTGCCGACGGGAGAGGACTGGCTGCGGCACTGGCACTCGGTGCCGAGGCAATTGCCATGGGAACACGTTTTATGACCACAAAAGAGAGTACCGTTCATGGGCGCATAAAGAGACTTTCTATTGAAAAAGACGTCTATGACACCCTCTACTCAAAACGTTTTGATGGTCTCTGGTGCCGTGTCATGGACGAGAGCGGTGCCAAGAAGATGCTGAAACGGGGCCTCAATCTGCCGGCGGCTTTTTTTAACGCCCGTGATATCGCGAAGCAGTTGCGCCTCCCCTTTATCAAGCTTTTTATCGGTGTTATCGCTTCCGGATCGAAAAACGCCATACAGCTGGCCTATTTTGCCAATGCTTATAAGGCGCTCCGTATTGCCACCGAGGAGGGTGATGTCGAAAGGGGAATCATCCCGGTAGGGCAGGGTGTGGGGCTTATCCACGATGAACCGACGGTTTCGGAGCTTATAGAACGTCTGGTGGGAGAGGCGCGAATGGTGAAGGAAAAAATTGCCGAAAAGCTGGCATGAATTTTTTGCTTCATTGTGTGATACCGTTCACAGCATTGAACTGCCTTGACGGGGAAAATCAACTGTGTTAGCTTTCAAGCTCTTTCAGCCAGATTTTCATTATCCCTGATAGAAACGAGTTATACCAATGGCGGAATTTACACACCTGGATGACAAAAATAGGGCAAGGATGGTTGATGTTACGGAAAAAGAACCGTCCCTGAGAGAGGCCGTTGCTGAAGGCACGGTCTTCATGAAACCGGAAACCGTTCGGGAGATAGAAACCGGAAAGGTGGCAAAGGGGAATGTTTACGGCACTGCAAGAATTGCCGGTATAATGGCGGCAAAGATGACCGGTAATATAATTCCCATGTGCCATCCCCTTGAGCTGACGGGGATTGACATTGACTTCACGGCCGACCCTGAAAGGGGAGAAATTACCATCGAGGCACGGGTAAAAACGGTGGGAAGAACAGGCGTGGAAATGGAAGCCATGACTGCTGTCAGCGTTGCGGCACTCACAATCTACGATATGTGTAAATCCGCCGACAGAGAGATAGTGCTCTCAGAGATAAAATTGTTAAGAAAAAGTGGTGGCAAAAGCGGGACCTTTGTAAGAGAAAGGTAGGACTACTTTTTTTCAAAGTGAGATTGTAGTAATGTCAGCGAATACGTACAGAGTTAGAAAACAGTTCCTGGTTCCCCTTACGCTCGATCTTGGATTGCTTTTTCTTCTTATCGCAATTTCTTTTTTTACGAATGCTACACCCGCAGAGATGGTGATACTTGTAGTAATATTTATCCCCCTTCTCTATATTTTCCTCGAATCACTTTTTCTTGAAACATCAATAGGGGATAATGGTGTCAAAATAAAAAAGTTCCTGAGGGGAAAGGAACTTTCATGGAATGACATAACCAACGTTGACACTATGACGGTGGGGAAAAAGGTCTACCTCCTCCTTACCACAACCAGGGGGTTTCATGTCCTGTCGAATACCCATGGAGACTTCTATTCCATGGTGAGCGATCTGTCCCGGCATGTGGATGGTGAGAGAGTAGAAGAAAGTGTCAGGACTGTCGTTGAGGAACCCGTAAAAAGAAGATCGGATATAGTATCTTCATGGCTAGCGGCCATTATTCTGGTTGTGGTAATTTGTCTGAAGATTGGTTTTTGATGTATTTTATCGTTGACGGCATTGTAAAAAATACGTATGGTCTAACCGTATTGGGTTTTTCATTTCTGCCTTTACAATTCACCCGTCATTTGAACGTGCATACCGAAAGATTTTTAATAAAAGCTGCTGGTTTCGCAACTTTTTTGTAATAGTAAAGTCTGGTTTAGGTAGGTTGAAAGTAGGTTTTTCTTTTAGTCGAGAGAGGGAAGTTGCCATGAGTTTGCGAGACGTTAAAAAAGATACTGTTTCTTCATTTTCCGTTGTTGAGTCTGTAATCGAAAAGAAACTTGATGAGATTGTTACCATCCTTGATTCGGGTAAAGGCGAAAACGGTAATTTGTACGACGAGGTTCTCTCCATGATCGAAAGAAGCCTGATAAAGATTGCAATGAGGCGTTCGAATAATGTGAAGACATCGGCGGCAGACTTTCTCGGAATAAACAGGAATACCCTGCACAACAAGATCAACAAGCTGGAGATCAAGTATAAGTAACTGATTATATAATTTATGGGTCTAGACTAGAACAGCGGTTTATTTCTGAAGTTCTTTAACAACAATTTATAGATAT
>JAFGBH010000008.1 GCA_016933215.1 Deltaproteobacteria bacterium
CGACAAAGAAAACGCATCCGATTCTGCTTCAGCTTTCAGCAGTTCGAGGTCGCCTCTATTCGTGATGGTGTCATTGCCTTCACCGCCATCTATTCCGACGGTGAATGCTTCCGCTGTGCTGCTTGCATCACTGACTGCTTCTCCCTTTACATCGCCCGTCGCCGCACCTTTACTTACGATATTGCCCGCAATATCCACCGAAACGGCATCGCTTTCCGACTTTGCATAGGTCTGGAGGTCAAGCAGGTCTCCCTCATTCACCAGCGTATCATCGCCGTCGCCGGCATCAAGCCCGGCCACGACCGCCGCGGCAGTAGCGCTGGCATCGCTCAGCGCAGCTCCCTCTAAATCTACTTCCGACGCCCCTTTCGTGGTAAGAACAATATCAACACCTACGGACACTGCGACAGTATCCGATTCGGTATTAGCTTTAAGCTCTTCAAGATCGTTCATGTTGGTGATGGTATCATTGCCTTCACCGCCATCCAGTCCGACGGTAGTCGCCTCGGCCGTGCTGCTGGCATTGCTCACAGCAATAACATCGACATCGGCCCCTGCAACACCTTTTTTCACGACCGTCCCTGCAATCGTCACTGACGCTGCGACCGAGTCCCCTTCGGCATCCGAAATGAGATTATAGAGGCCCTCATTGTCGATCGTGTCATCGCCCTCACCACCGTCAATACCGGTGGCCGTCGATGTAGCCGTTACACTGGCATCACTCACCGAGGACCCCTCGGCATCACCCTTCATGGTACCGGCCACATCCAGAGATACGGCCACACCCGTTGCGTCTGAATTTGCTGAAAGTCCAATATTGCCCCGGTTATCAATATCGTCAGAATCCCCTCCCCCATCGATACCGGTTGCCATTGCATCTGCAGTAGCGCTGGCATCGCTCAGGGCAGCACCAGTGGCATCACCGTCTTTAGTAATATCGATACCTACAGCAACACCAACAGCCGTAGCACTGGAGTCGACGCTGCCAACCACCTCGCCGCGGTTGGTGATCTCATCAATACCCGAGCCACCGTCGATCCCGATAGCCATGGCATCGGCCGTGGCACTGGAATCACTCAGGGCCTCGCCCGCAACGTTACCCTCCATGCTGCCCGATACCGTTAGGTCTACGCTCACCGCCGTTGCACTGGCATCTGTCTCGTCATCGCCACTGCCATTCATCAAGGTGATCATTCCTTCATTTTCGATCGTGTCATCGCCCTCACCACCTTCAATACCGGTGGCCGTCGACGTAGCTGTTACACTGGCATCACTCACCGAGGACCCCTCGGCATCCCCTTTCATGGTGCCGGCTACGGTCAGGGACACGTCTACACCGGTTGCGTCTGAATTCGACAGGAGTTCAATATCCCCCCGGTTATCAATATCGTCAGAATCTCCACCACCGTCGATACCGGTGGCCGCTGCATTGGCAGTTACACTGGCGTCGCTCAGAGCTGCACCAGTGGCATTTCCGCCTTCTTCAATCGAGATAGCAACATCCACACCGACCGTAACCGCCGTCGCACTGGCATCGACATCCTCATAGAGATAGGACCAGTTGTCTATTGTGTCCTGACCCATGCCGCCATCGATCCCGGTTGCCATAGCATCGGCAGTTGCACTTCCGTCGCTCAGGGCCTCCCCCGCAACATTCCCCTCCATGCTGCCTGATATCGTCAGGCCTACGCTTACGGCTTTCGCATCAGCATCCACGTATGCTGTGGTTATGAGACTGTCATTGTCGATCGTGTCGTCACCCTCACCACCGTCAATACCTGTGGCCGTCGACACAGCCGTGACACTGGCGTCACTCACCGCAGACCCCTCGGCATCCCCCTTCATGGTGCCGGCCACATCAAGAGATACTGCCACACCTGTCGCTTCTGTGTTTGCTGTAAGCTCAATATTGCCCCGGTTATCGATGATATCTCCATCGTCTCCACCACCGATACCTGCGGCCGCTGCATCGGCCGTAACACTGGCGTCGCTCAGGGCAGCACCTGAGGCGTTACCATCTCCAGTAATACCTATATCGACGGCCACACCCACAGCCGTGGCACTGGAGTCAGCGTTGCCAACAATTGTCCCGCGGTTGGTGATCTCATCAATACCCGAGCCACCGTCGATCCCGATAGCCATAGCATCAGCCGCGACACTGGAATCACTCAGGGCCTCTCCCGCAACGTTGCCCTCCATGCTGCCGGCAACGTCAAGGGATACGGCAACACCGGTTGCGTCTGAATTCGACAGGAGTTCAATATCCCCCCGGTTATCAATATCGTCAAAATCTCCACCACCGTCGATACCCGTTGCCGCTGCATTGGCAGTTACACTTGCGTCGCTCAGAGCTGCGCCAGAGGCATTACCTTCTTCAGTGATTGCTATATTGAGTCCGACACCAACGGCCGTTGCACTGGCATCGACATCCTCATAGATATAGGACCAGTTATCTATCGTGTCCTGCCCCATGCCACCATCGATCCCGGTGGCCATGGCATTGGCTGTGGTACTGGAATCGCTCAGAACCTCCCCCACAACGTTGCCCTCCATGCTCCCCGACACCACCAGGGCCACGCTCACTGCCGTGGCATCAGCACCCACATCCGCCGAGATTGCAGGTCCATCGCTGACTATCGTGTCATTTCCGTCTCCACCGTCGATACCCGTGGCCGCCGACGTAGCAGTAACACTGGTATCACTCAACGAGGACCCCTCGACATCACCCTTCATGGTGCCGGCGATGTTCAGAAATACGGCCACACCCGTTGCGTCCGAATTTGCTGAAAGCTCAATATTACCCCGGTTGTCGATAAAGTCTGTATCCCCGCCACCGGCAATGCCGGTGGCCGTCGACGTGGCCGTAACACTGGAGTCACTCACCGAGAACCCTTCTGCATTCCCTTCCATGGTACCGGCCACATCCAGAGATACTGCCACACCGGTTGCTTCTGTGTTTGCATTCAGAGCAATGTCACCCCAGTTGGTGATCTCATCAATGCCCGAGCCACCTTCAATGCCGGTGGCTGCTGCATTGGCAGTAGCGCTGGCATCGCTCAGGGCTGCGCCCGAGGCGTCACCGTTTATGGTAACGGTTATATCGGTGGCTACACCGGTTGCATCCACAACAGCCTGTGCGTCTGCAATGATATCTGCCCAATTTTCAATCGTGTCGTTGTCTGCACCGCCGTCAATCCCCGTGGCAGAGGCGTTGGCCGTTGCACTGGAATCGCTCAGGGGATCTCCTTCTACGATACCGTCGATCGTCACTGAGACGCCAACGGCGGTTGTCTCTGCACTCGCCCCGAGTTCCTCAATGTCACCTTCATTCGTAATTTCGTCATTACCCTGTAAACCATAGATCCCTGCGATCATCGCCTCAGTGAAGTTGTCACCAGAGTCAGTCAGATAGTAGAGGAGGGATGCATGAGGAAGGATGTGAATGATATCGTTCTGGTCTGTACCCGATACTTCTCCGGAGATTGGATCGCTGCAAATAATTGAATAGCCTGTAGGGGTCTCTACGATGCTGCAATCAGCTGAGACCGGAGAACTGGCAGTGAATATAAGACCAATAATAAAAAAGGATAGTAACACGCTTTTGAAAATAGAATTATATCTCATAATGCCCCCCTATTTTTTTACATATTGAGCTTTATTAGTCCGTTAATATGAAAATAGCCGAGCTATCAAAAGGAATTCCCCTTTCGACAACTCGGCTATCTAAAAGCACAAGATCCGTCGTCGTTCATCCACTCCTCCCAGAGCGTAAAGCTTTATCGGAAGAATCTTTGTATATTTTGAGGCTCAAATTGGAAGTTGGAAAATTAACACTTTTATCAGCTTGGTGTCAATACCTCGAAGGGGGGTAAAAATGAAAAGATTATAATGAACCGTGTTGTTTCAGAGAATAATGTTGCCGGAACAGTTTATCTTTAGGGATTACGACTTTAATCTGATATGCCGTTTACTCTTTTCAAGATCCATCTTGCGCATGCGGATGCTTTGGGGTGTCGCTTCGATCAGCTCGTCTTCGGAGATGAATTCTATGGACTGGTCCAGTGACATTCGCCGCGGGGGCCGCAGGGTCACCGTGGCATCTGACGTTGCACTGCGCATATTTGTCAGATGTTTTTCCTTGGTGATATTTACATTCAGGTCACCGGGCTTATTCCGCTCTCCTACAATCATGCCGGCGTAAACTTCAGTCCCAATCTCGACCAGGAGCTCTCCCCGGTCCTCCATGGCGAGACTCGCATAGGGCGTAACTCTGCCCGGCCTGTCGGCAACCAGGGTTCCATTTGCCCGCTGAGGAATCGGGCCAAACCACGGTTCATATCCTTCAAAGATCGTATTCATAACACCGGCGCCCTTTGTGTCGGTCAGAAAGTGGTTTCGGAAACCGATTAATCCACGCGACGGTATGATAAACTCAAGCTTGGTATGTCCACTGCCCCCGTTGACCAGGTTCATCATGCGTCCCTTCCGTCGGGAAAGTGATTCCGTGATGATACCGATGAACTCTTCCGGAACATCGATCAACAGACGTTCCGTCGGTTCAAGAACCGTGCCGTTCTCCTTTTTTGTGATTACCTGAGGTTTGGATATCATGAATTCGTACCCTTCCCTGCGCATCGTTTCGATAAGAACGGCCATCTGCAATTCCCCGCGACCACAGACCTCAAACATGTCGCTTCGTGAATGGGGCCTGATCTTCAAGGCAACATTCCGGAGGGTTTCTTTTTCCAGACGTTCTTTCAGGTGCCGGGATGTCAGATACTTGCCTTCCGTTCCGGCCATAGGACTGTTGTTGACATAAAAAAGCATTGAGACGGTCGGTTCATCGATAGAGATGCGGGGAAGCGGCATCGGCTGCTCAGATGAGGATATGGTGTCTCCGATTACCACATTATCGACGCCGGCAACAGCGATGATATCGCCCGATTCCACTCTGTCAACCTGCAGTTTTCCTAACCCTGCAAAGGTATAAAGGGCCGAAAACTTTATCCCCGGTGTAACTTTCTCCACACCGCACAGGGAATAGGTTCTGTTCATTTCCAGAATGCCGTTTGTCAATCGGCCGACGGCAACCTGCCCGACGTAGGGATCGTAGTCGAGATTTGTTATCAGAAACTGCGGAACCGCATCGTCATCCGCCCGGGGCGCCGAAACATGAGATATGATTGTCTCAAAGAGCGGCTGTAAATCGACAGAGTCGTCACCCTGTTTTCTGTGGGCAACTCCCGTTTTGGCATTGGTGTAGAGTATGGGAAACTCTATCTGTTCTTCCGTAGCGCCGAGATCGATAAAAAGGTCGTACACTTCATTGATGACCTCTTCAATCCTGGAATCGCTGCGGTCGATCTTGTTGATGACCACAATGAGAGGCAGCTGTTTGGCAAGCGTTTTTTTAACAACAAAACGGGTCTGCGGCAAGGGGCCTTCGCTGGCGTCAACGAGCAGAAGTGCTCCGTCGACAAGATTGAGGCTCCGTTCAACTTCCCCGCCGAAATCGGCGTGGCCCGGTGTGTCAACAATATTGATCTTGACATCATTGTACCAGAGAGCGGTATTTTTCGCCATGATCGTGATGCCCCGCTCCCGTTCAAGATCCATCGAGTCCATAATGCGTTCCGCTACCTGCTGGTTTTTCCTGAACGTACCGCTCTGTTTGAGCATTCCGTCAACAAGTGTTGTCTTTCCGTGATCGACGTGGGCAATGATTGCCACGTTTCTTATATTGTGTTTCTGCAGATCTGTCATTTAATCTCCCTTTAAAGAGTACGAAGCCCGGTTTTTATCAAACCGGGCGTTAGTTTTTTGAAGAAGCGGTAGCTTGTAGCAGAAAATGAAATAATAAACCATTTATTTTTGTGGGGGAGATGAAAAGCGGCGAGTAATTCAGGAACAAAAAACAATCGGTAGACATCAGAGACAGCCGGAATCTCCTTTATTTTCGAGCAGGGTTGGGCTTCCCCCGGCCACGCTCAGACCGTTTGGCGGAGTCGGGGCTGGTTTGAGGAGTTAATCGTGCAATTTCCCTGCCGGGTCTAGTGTCAGGCGTAGGCCGCTCCACTGTAGTTGAGTCTGGTCTGGTTTTCGCCGATGGTCGCTCGACTACAGTAGAGTCTGGTCTGGTTTTCACCGATGGTCGCTCGACTACAGTAGAGACGGGTCTGGTTTTGGGAGCTGATCGTGCAATAATCTTACCGGGCTTCGCTTTCGGTGCAGGTCGCGAAACGACTGGTGCTGGTCTGCTTTTCAGCGATGGTCGCTCGACTGTAGTAACGTCGGGTCTGTTTTTGGGAGTTAATCGTACAATTTTCTTACTGGGCCCTGTTTTCGGCGCAGGACGCGAAACGACTGGTGCTGGTCTGTTTTTCGGGGATTGTCGCTCGACTAAAGTAGCGTCTACTCTGGTTTTGGGGGCTGGTCGCGTAATATTCCTACTGGGCCTGGTATCTGGCGCAGGTCTCGCGACACCTGAATTCGGTCCAGTTGGTCTCGATTGTTCATAATCCGTGGAGTTACGGCGATAATCCACTGCCTGTTGGTTGATGGTCACGAATCTCTCACGCGTTGCTGGAACTCGATAAGCCACACCCCTTCGATGTTTGCCGTCGTGTTGCCAGGGCGTTGTTCTGATTTCCCTCGGATTGATGATAATAGTACGGTTGATGTTGACGGTACGATTCACGTTCACATAGCATCGGCGATGCCCCCAGTCCCAATACCCCCAACCATGGTTCCAGAATGCTCCCACAGAAAAACCTGGCCCGAACCAGATAACCCCGGGGGCGATTACGACGTCGTACGGGTATCGATAAACGACATAGGGGGGATAGTGCGGCCACCACCACGATCCGTAAACCTCCCATGGGTCGTAGACGGGTACGTAGATCACCTGCGGGTTGTACGGTTCGATGGTGATGATATCGGCCTCCCTCGACACCAACAACTTCTGGTTGGAGGTAAGGTTCCCCGCCGCGTAAGCTTTGTCCCGAAGCTGCTGGATTGTGTCCATGACGGTAGTCTCTTGCGCGAGGAAGGCTTCGCCAACATTTTGAGTCCAGTCAATCTCTTCGCTCATCATGGATAGAATGTTCGGAAAAGTTACCAGGGCCTTCACGCTGGGGTCCCAGTTCTGCAGGTCGAGAGCGTCATTGAGCGCGTCTTCCTCAAGATAGCTATTCTCTTTGACCCATCGGTCCGCCAGCACGATCTCAAGGGGATATGTCGCCGCCATGAGAATCTGCGCCAGAAGAGGGTCGGGATACAGGGCGATGGGCGCCAGTATCTGGTCGAGTTCCTCCTGCCTGAAAACCGGTGCCGGATCCTGTGCAAAAACCTGAGCCGGCATGGCGATCATAAGCGCCAGGAGTCCGATTAATAAACAATGCCATGAGCCATTAAGTTTCATGTCTATCTCTTAATATAATTCATCTTTCACTTTAATCTCACAAACCAGCGCGTTTCACTTTAATCATTTTGTTCGACGTTGTTATTTAATAAGACGAAAGGAAACAGCAGAAAGTTTACAGAGTAAATAATTGTTAAATGGAAACTGCCAATGATTTTCAGGATTATATTTTAAATGGCGAGAGAGATACGGGCGACGGACTGCGACGCACACTTCAGTAGATGAACGGATTCTTCCTCCTGAAACAAATAAAACTTGAATGGGCCTGTTTATTGTAGATTACGATTGGTAATCAACAACAAGAGCCGATCGTAGATTTGACCTCAAACAACACCCTATTTATCAAAGAGTTACTGTCTCAATGGAGTGATGCTTTTGCCGTGTGTACTCTTTTCCCGGCAAGGAAAAAATCATCTCAATATTAGATGTTCAACAATAAAGTAAAAGAAGCAGAGATTTCCAAGATAGATAATCATCACAGTAAAAGCCGCCCCCAGTCTGTACCAGAGTGCACGCGAATGAGAAACCTCGAATGCCAAAAAGGTACTCAGGCCAAGGAGTATCTCCGGTATGATGAGGTAGATAGCGACGTGGAAAATTATCGTAACACCCGTGGCGTACCAGATCGGAATCTGCCAGAGTATGGCTTCAGAACCAACGAAAAGTACTGCTGAAGCAATGCAAACCGTACAAAGGGCACAATTTCTTGTAAAACGGGCTTCAATCCGTCTGCCCGTAAGAACGATAACAAATAATGGTATTGTCCATAATCCTCCCATGTAGAGGGGTATGTCACCGATTCTTGATGAGCCGGTATCGGGAAAGATAATTACGCCAAGCTCGGAGGCGAGGAACCAGTCAGGAAAAATCTGCAATAGGCTCAAAGGAACCAGGAAGAGCCAGAGCATGAGCCACTCATGATGTCGCCGCCGCCAGGCAACAACGGGAATCATAATATTGTACAATATCACAAGGCCGTATAGACGCTGCCCCACAGGTATGCCGAACGGTATTAAGAGGGTAAGCAGTGACACCGCAGTAAAGATAATGTGCAGCAGAATTGCATCCCTTTCGGTACGTTCAAGGATTGACATTTTGAAGAATCCTCCAGGCGAGAGGTTTAATCAAAGCTCGGCAATATGTTAATTGATCATAGCGGAAATGGCAATCAGTATGATGTCTTTGTTTCAAGCCTTATAATGTGGTGCTCGGGATTTAAAGAAGTAACCATATCTTCCTCCGAAGTCGAGAGAAAACTGTCTATAATAATTATACTAGATTTCTTTCAATAATTAAGTAAGGCGTATTTTAAATTCCCAATAAAATACCCTGTAATTCAGAACCGGTTGGGTGTACCCGTTTATTTATCTCCTTAGGTCATTTTCATGGTGTTTTAAATACTTACTCCCCTATTCTTTCATAAATTTCTTTTAATTTCAGCTTCATTATTTTTCCCACTGGGGTTAGAGGGAGCGACTCCCTGAATACAATATGTTTCGGAATCTTATAGTCGGCAAGGTGCTTCCTGCAGTAATCCTTGAGCTCATCTTCCGTGGGATCAGTACCGGGCTGAGGAACGATATAATAACGGCCCACTTCGCCGAGAATCGGATCGGGAATTCCTATGCCGGCTACCATAAGAACCGAGGGATGTTTGGCAAGGAGATTCTCAACCTCGACAGGATAGACGTTGTAGCCACCCTGAACGTACATTTCCTTTTTCCGTCCTCTCAGAATGACATATCCCTCTCTATCAATGTATCCCATATCGCCGGTGTGAAGCCATCCCTCAGAGTCGAAAGTCTCGGCCGTTTCTTCAGGCATTTGGAAATAGCCCCTGCAGACGGCATCTCCCCTGAAACAGAGTTCTCCTGTTTCTTCTTTTGGAACTTCGTTTCCTTCAGTGCCAACGATCTTTATCTCGAAGTTTCCGATAGGTTTTCCTATGGATCGTACTGTTGTTTCAAAATCGCTCTCCCAGGGACTGAGCACTACTGCGCCGGAGGTTTCGCTGAGACCGTAGAGATTCATTATCATTGCATTGGGAAAAACCTCCTTGATTTGTGTGAGAAGTGACGGTTCTGCATTGGAACCCCCGGAAATTGCAATACGAACGTTGCTCATATCAAGCGATAAAAAATCGTCATACATGAAAAGAATGGAATAGAGTGTAGGGACGCCGCCGTATATGTTCGGTTTATAGGTGGCCGCCTGTTGTATGATCTCGGCTATATCGGGTTGGGGGATGAGGATGCCGGTTGCCCTGCCGATCAGGCTCGAAAGTACGGCACAGGTAATGCCGCCTACATGATTCAGCGGTACGATAATAAGCATGCAGTCATCGCTTGTGATTTTGGCATGTTCAGCCTCGGCTATGGCGGAGGCAAGCTGGCTTTTATGAGAAATTGCCGCTCCTTTTGGCAGGCCCGTTGTGCCTGAGGTGTAGATAATGATCAAAAGATCGTCGGGAGCAACGTCCCGTTTGGCCCTGTCCAATGCTTCATAATCAACGGGAGTTTCCATGAGGGATTTGAAATCAATGCTATCGGACGGTACATTATCGCCGATGAAAATAAAGTCGTTTACTGTCGGTATCTCGGGGCGAAACGACTCGAAAAAGCTTACATAATCGAAATCCGCAGAAGCGGCGAGGCTGACCACGGCGCGGGTTTCGCTCTGGTTCAGCATATAGTTGAGTTCCGTATCTCTGTATCGGACATTAAGGGCCACGAGAACGGCACCGATCTTGGCGGCGGCATAGTATGTATATAACCACTCCGGCTGATTGTAGGCGATGATGCCGATACGATCGCCCTTTCTGAACCCCATTTTCAGGAGTCCTGAGGCAATGCGGTCTGAGATGTCGTCAACATCCTTAAAACTCACCACTTCATTTTGGAAAATGTACATTCGCCCATCAGGCGTTTCCTTTGCGGCTTCATCCAGTGCTTTCCAGACTGTCTGCGGATTTCGATCCTGCTCCATTGTGTTCTCCCCCCCTTAATTTTTTTGTCAATTGAAGCTCCCCGCAATCCCGACTCGTCGGGATTAAGGAAAATCTTATTTTTTAGTCGCTCGCTAACCCCGCTGCAAGCAACGGGGAATGCGCTCGCTGTTCAGTTCATGTATACCGTCTCACCGGTTCTCTAATCAAGAAAATTTGAATTATTGATTCAGGAAGTTAGCTGGTCGATGAGATAGGAATTTGGTATTTCAATTATGGAAGATATGAGGTATATTTCTATTACTCAGAAAAATGCAAACACTATCAACTTGACTTAATAAACCTTATTATTCTTTCCAACCTATTGCGGTAAAACACGATAAAGAGAATCTCATGAAAGCAAACATGACGACTTCTACAAGCAGGGTGTGGTTGGTTTTATTGATTGGCTTACTATTGTTCGGCTGCGTTGGGCCGCCGCAAAAACTCACCCCGGCGGATATGTCAATCACCAAACCTGAGGCAAGCAGTGTTGTTGTCGTGCATTCCCGCACTGGAAATACGGCACTCATGGGTCATCTCATATCCGAAGAGATGAACTCTGACTTTATCCGGCTTGATGTCCCGGAAGGATCGCAAGACTCCGTTCTTTCAGTCCCCAATCGAAATGAAGATATGGAGATAACACCACAGAAGATTGATTTGTCGGAGTACGAGCTTGTTTTTCTCGGTTCGCCCATATGGTTCATGCATCCCACGGCCTTTATTTACTCATTTATAAAGAGTAACGATCTTACCTCGAAGAAGGTGGTCCTGTTCTATGCGTACGGTGGAGGACTTGCCGAGAAGGCAATCGAAGAGTGGAAGGGTCTTGTGCGGCAAAGTGGCGGTACCGTGATTGATGTCATCGGAATCGATTGCTCGGACTTCGAAACCGACGAAGCACTGCAATCGGAAGTGAATGTAATGATAGAACGAAAGAAATCCATATGGATGAGCGATGAGAATCAATAGCGTATATCATCTTTAGAACAACATGACTTCCATAACTTGTATAGGCATAAAAAAGTAATCATCAGATGTTACTATAAGAGAGTGACGGCAGTATCTTCCTGAAAGCATTCATGTACTAATTCATCTTTTCATAGTAGATTTCTAATAAAGATCGTGATTATATGGGGCACATATAAATCGTGATCTAAGTAAAACTCCCAAACCCTTCACTCATGAATGAGGGTATTATGTACTGATTGCGGAAACCCCGTTACTCGAAAGATAGCGGGGGTCTGTGTTTTCGAGGAATCATTCTGCATTAATGGAGGGCATTAAAATGACTACAGAAAGCATGGTGCTCAAAAAGGACATCGTTGTATTCAAAGGTAAGTTGCCCAGCAATCTTCTCATAGATCCAATTGTCAGCAATTCCTGCTTCCTGGATGATGGCCATACGCGTGTATTATTGATACCAAAATGCATCATGAAGAGACGGGGGTGTCTATGACATTGAAAGAGCGTGAGTTGTCAAGCAAGTACCATCTCGACTTCAAGATTTTCCTGGAGCTCATGTCCAACAAGGTCCGGGAAATTCTGCTCGTCTCGAGCCGGTATGATGCCTTCATCATCGAAGAGGACGTCACGCTGGCCTCACGGATCATCCACGAGTACAGCGGCCTGAACCTTTCCCACCCCCCTCGGTTGACCCGAACCACGTCAGCCCTGCAAGCACTAACGCTCCTGGATGAAAAGCAGTTCGACCTGGTCTTTACCATGCCGAATATCGAGGACATGGACGCCTTTATCCTGAGTAGAAAGATCAAGGAGAAGAACCCGGCGTTGCCGGTGTATCTACTGGCTCACAGCCTCAGGGACCTCCAGACATCCACCGAAGCAATCCATTACGAAGGGATCGACAAGGTATTCATCTGGTCGGGCAATGCCGACCTCCTGCTGGCCATCATCAAGGGCACGGAAGATGCCCTGAACGTGGACTACGATACCACCCACGCCCAGGTGTGTGTCCTCATCTTCGTGGAGGACTCACCGCTCTACTACTCGACACTGCTGCCCATCTTCTACAAGGAGGTGGTAAAACAGATCCAAGCCGTGCTCGAGCTCGGGGTGAACGAGGAGGAACGGTTGCTCATTATGCGGACTCGACCCAAGATTATTTCCGCCCAGACCTTCGAAGAGGCCACCGCGCTTTATGAGAAGTACAAGCCCTACCTGCTGGGAATCATATCAGATACACGTATCCCCAAGCAAGGCAGGCTATTCGGCAATGCAGGGATCGAACTGCTTTCCCGGGCCAGACAGGAGTTTCCCCACCTGCCCATGCTCCTGTTCAGCTCGGAGTCGGAGAACAGGGCACGGGCCTGTCAAATCCCTGCGGAATTCCTGGACAAGAACTCCCCCGAACTCCTCAAGGAGATCCACGACTTCTTCCTCACCAACCTTGGTTTCGGTGAGTTCGTATTCCGCATGCCCGACGGCACAGAGGTGGGCAGGGCCAACAAGCTGCGCATGCTCGGGGAAAAGCTCGCCATTATCCCTGACGAGTCGCTGTGCCATCATATAGAAAAAAAGGACATGGCCACCTGGATCATGATGCGATCTGAGATCCCACTGGCGTCCACCATCAGGGACCTGTCCTGCAGTTCCTTTTCCTCCACCCGGGAGATGCGGGAGTACATCATCTCACTCATCCACATGGTGCGCAAGTGGCGGCAGAAAGGCGTGGTGGCAAAGTTCAACAGGAAAGAGTTCGACATCGACCTCCTGGACTTCGCAAAGATCGGCGAGGGATCTCTGGGTGGAAAGGCCAGGGGCCTGGCCTTCATGTCGTCTGTCCTGCATGAGGAAATCAGCCTGTTCGAGAAATATCAGAAATCCCCCATCCGGATCCCTCAGACTATCGTACTGGCTACCGATGTGTTCGAGGAATTTGTTAAGAACAATAACCTCAAAAGCTTTGCCGCAGACGGATATACCGATGAAGAGGTTGCTCAGGCCTTCCTGAAGGCCGAGATGCCGAGCGAGGTGGTCAAAGATCTGCAGATATACCTTGAACAGGTAGCCTATCCCCTTTCGGTGCGCTCATCGAGCCTGCTGGAAGACGCCCAGTTTCAACCCTATGAAGGCCTTTACGAGACCTATATGATTTCCAACAACCACCCGGATTTTTCCCGACGCCTAGAGTCCCTCATCAATGCCGTCAAGCTCGTTTATGCGTCCACCTACTATGAAAGCCCCAAGGCTTTTGCCAAGAGTACTGCCAGCCAAGCAAAGGACGAGTCCATGGCCGTGGTCATACAGCAACTCGTGGGCGATACGCACGGAGACTATTACTATCCCGCCATCTCCGGCGTGGCCCAGTCCCACAACTACTATCCGGTCTCGCACATGAAGCACGAGGATGGGATTGTGCGGATGGCCATCGGATTCGGCAAGACCGTTGTTGAAGGTGGTAAATGTCTCCGCTTCTGCCCCAGGTATCCCGAGATCCTGCCGCAGTTCTCCACGGTGGACGACATGCTCGCCAACTCCCAGCGATTCTTCTATTCGCTCAAGATTATGAACAGTTATGACACCTCACGTCTCGATGTGGATTCCAACTTGGAGAAAAGGAACATTTACGATGCGCGCACCGAATTCCCGATCATCGCCTCTGCGAGCACCTATGACCCAGAAGAGCATCGGATCATTGACACCGGCGAAGGTCCGGGAGGTAAGATCATCACATTCTCCCAGATTCTCAAGTACAGGAGCATACCCCTGCCCAAAATGCTTTCGGATATCCTGGAGCTCTCCAGGAGAAACATGGGCTGCCCCGTCGAGATAGAGTTCGCGGTCAACCTGAGGAAGGACAATCCCGGCTCTTGCGATTTCTACCTTCTCCAGATACGACCCATGGTGACGGAAGAAAACCGTTTCGAGGTTGAAATCTCTGAGCAGGATCGTGAACGTGCCTTCTGTTTCTCAAACCTTGCCTTGGGCAACGGCCGGCGTCAGGACATTGCGGACATCATCTTCGTGAAACAAGACGATTTCAGGCTTGAGGCCACCTATGAGATCGCCGCGGAGGTGGGCAGGCTCAATGGAGCACTCCTGGCCGAGAAACGTTCCTACCTCCTCATAGGACCGGGGAGGTGGGGTTCCTTTGACCGGTGGCTGGGCATCCCGGTCCAGTGGAGGCATATCTCCGGCGTTGGTGCGATCGTGGAGATCCGTGGTTCACTCATCAAGGCAGACCCCTCCCATGGTTCCCACTTCTTTCAGAACATCACCTCGCTGGGGATTTTCTATGTGTCCGTCACCGAAGGCACACAGGATTTCCTCGACTGGCCATGGCTTGAGTCCCTGCCCGTAGTAAATGAGACCACACACCTCAGGCATGTCAGGCTGCCCAAGCCGCTGACTATCAAGATAGACGGCAGAAAATCCCAATGCATAATGTTTTCCCACAAATGAAAAATGGACAGCGGCACAGACATTCTTGCGGCTGGTGACAGGTGTTGAGAAGAAACATTTACACAATCCGATTAAACTTGTTCCGGTATAATGTAGTGCCATTAATTTAATTAAACGTAACACGGTAGCAAAAATTACCCTCAAAATAAGCGCTTTTTTGCTCGCTGAATCGTTGAATTAATTCAGAACTCCGGCGTCATCCTTTACGTGTCGCCGGAGTTTCATTTTTTTCTCGTCATTTCACTAAAAGATGCGTGGAAGCAAATCTTGACTTGGCTCATCAGCAATGTCGGATGCCACAATTCAAATGGTAATCGATAATTTTCACACTAAACGATTCTATTGATTTGCAGGCGAAGTCGAACTTTGACCTTTTTCTGCAACGTATGGCGTGATGTACCTACTTTTCTTTCCCAAAATCTTTAAAATCCTACTTCTTTCGCAAACTCGAACTGCCGCTGCCAGGGGACATGTGAATGCGTAGTGGTAATGAGGTTCTCCCCTATTTCTCGCAACGACTCGCGATCGATTGCCACCGGATGATATCCGCCGATAAACCCTATGTCGGGCAGCATGACTTCCTCTTTTCCGGGCAGACAGTCACAGTTGGGAGTTATATTGAGAAGGGCATTTATAAAAATGGTTCTTTCACTTATTCGCTTCCAGAGGGCTGCCGCAGTCTCGACAACTTTTTCCTGAAACACCTTGAAATCACCTGAAAATTGGATCTTCAGGGCCATAACAGGGCAAAGAGCGATACACTGTGCACAGCCGATACACATATCCAGATCGTAGGTGGGAAATTCATCATCGGTCATCTGCGCGGCACCGGTAGGGCACACATCGACACAAACGCCGCAGCGGGTACATCGTTTCTCGATAAGCGACGGGAAGGCATCGGCATGCATGCGCTGTTTTTGCGCGCGTGAGGCAAATCCCATGGAAATATTCTTGATTGCCCCGCCGAAACCGGCCGCCATATGCCCCTTGAAGTGTGAGAAAATTAGAAAACCCTGTGCTTTGTCTATGACCGATGCCACCTGCACGGTAGGGAAGTGTTTCAGGTCACAGGGGATATCAACGACGTCGTTTCCTTCGAGGCCGTCGGCAATCATTACATCACAACCAAGAAACTCTTTTGTGTATCCATGTTCCGCCGCTGTTTCGAGGGAATCCTTTCCATCCCGACGCCCCCCGGAGTAAAGGACCGTCGTATCGAAGACAAAGGGTTTTGCGCCTTTCTCATGAAGCCATCGTACAATCTCCCGCGTATATTCGGGCGGCAGGTAGCTGTGATTTCCCCTCTCCCCCCAGTGGAGTTTAATCCCGACAGAATCACCCTCGTGAAAAGGATGGTCCATCTTTGCCAGGAGGTCTTTCAGGGCTGCCAGGGCATCCTGCTCCGGCTCTTTTATTTTTGAAAAGAGAAGGTTCATAACTCAAATACCTGCCATATTATCGTAACAAGTTTTCTGTATTTTTATTAACGGTTTCACGATGTCACGATTGTATACTATTCCCCCTCTTCCTTCAATCTGATCTTTTCCACTTTGTTCAGGTCCCTGACGTAGAAGAACGATCCGATGAAAAAGACGATCGCGCCGAAGAGGCAGAAGAGCGGCAGAAACTTGAAGGCCGTGAGAAGATCATAGCGGTCGGAGATGGCACCGATGAAGATCGGGGAAAGTGTATAGCCGAGGGCCATCATAAAGAACTGAGCCAGCGCATAGGACATGGCCCGAAGCCCCGGGTGCACCACGTCCTGCGTCACCGCCGAGCCGCCCGCCGCAAACATGGGCGCCGTAAAGCCGAAGAGAATGAGAAATATGTATTGCGTGGTCCCCTCAAAGAAGGAAAAGCCGATGAAGAGAAAAAGGCCCGTGATAAGCGACGTCACTGCCGGTACGCTCATTCGGGCATTGAGCCACCGTTTTCTGATGATATCGATAACCAGTCCCCCCACCGGCGCTCCGACGATTGCCAGGAGAAAAACGACAGCGGTTTTCATCCCCGCCTTGTCCATGGGAAGGCCATCGGTCCGGTGGTAGTATGTCGGGAGCCATGTCATAAGTCCCGTTGTCACGAAGGTATTGCCCACATAGCCGAGGTAGGTAAAAAGGACCGAGGGTGTGTGGAGAAACTCCTTCACGATATCGCCGAACTTCATCTTCACTTCGAGGAGCTTTGCTCCCTCATAGGCCTTCTTGACGATCTCCACAGTCTTGTAATCTTTCACCCAGAAAAAAATGATCGCCACGATCAGACCCGGAATCGCCATGAGTCCGAAGGCGTAGCGCCACCCGAGTTTTTCCGCAATGAGACCTCCCAGGATGACCCCTATAGCCGTTCCCATGGGAATCGCCGCAGTGAAGAGCCCGTTCATCGTGGCCCGCTTCTCCTCGGGGTAATAGGCCGCGATCATGGCGTGTCCGCCTGAAGTAAAGGCCGCCTCACCAATGCCCACGAAAGAACGCATAAAGATCAACTGGAAGAAACTCCGTGAAAAGGCGCAGGCAGCCGACGCAAATCCCCAGAGAACTCCCATGACGGCAATCGCCTTCTTACGGCTCCAGCGATCGACGAGAAGCGAGACGGGAAAAACAAAGACGGTCATCATGAGCGTGACGATCGAGGCAAACCACCCGCACTGGGTGTCGGTAAGGCCCCACTCGATCTTGAGGTAGGGCAGGAGTGCCGATACAACCATCCGGTCGACGTAATTAAAAAGATAGAGAAGAAAGAGAAGCATAAAGACGTAATTGGCGTACCCCCGGCTGACTGCAAAATCTCTCGATTCCGATGCTGATCTTGTGTTTTCCATGGATACCTCCCCGGTAATGAAAATTATAAAATGAATCCAATAAAAACGACAGGCACGACACTGTAAAAAGGTAGTCGTCTACGTATTCGAGACCTTTAAAAATCAATCGATGTTAGACTTCCGGTGATTGAAGCTCCCCGCAACAAGTTACGGGGAATGCTCTCGCTGTTCAGTTCACTCAATATATGGTACGACCTTTAAAATACACGATGATACTACACTACTTTTTGATAGGACTCTGAAACGATGACTCTTCAGAACAATAGAAATGAGTTACGGAACTTGCTTTTATAGCCATTGAATATGGCAAAAATCGTATTCCCTGTCAAGACAACAATGGCTCCCGGATACGGTGTCTCTTTATGCCGAATACGGCGCTTTTATCGCCTTGCGTTTTAACATGACACGGGGTAATAGTACCTGATTCATAACTATCAAGAGGGAACAATCGAGACCATAAGGACACTCATCAAGATCATAAAAAAAGGAGGAAGAAATGCCGGATTATGATGTCATTGTTATCGGTGCAGGCAACGGCGGCCTGACCGCTTCTGCCAGTCTGGCAAAGCGCGGCGCAAAGGTCCTGTTGCTGGAACGTCACAATTTACCCGGCGGGTGCGCCACGAGTTTTATCCGCGGCCGTTTTGAGTTCGAGGTGGCCCTGCACCAGCTGAGTGGACTGGGAACCCCAGAACAGCCGGGGCCATTGCGAGGGCTTCTGGGCCAGCTCGCCGTACTCGACAAGATCGAATTTACCGAGGAAGACACACTCTACCGGACAATGGTTCCGGGCGAGTTCGAGGTGACACTCAAGGCGGACAGGACCGAGATAATCGCCGCCCTGAAGGAAAAATTTCCCGACGAGGCCGACGCGATCGACAAATTTTTCGATCTGGTCTGGGAATTCTGCATGCAGATGGTTTCTATCTTCTTCATGAGAGACCCTGAAGCATCGCGGGAAAAATACCCCATCTACTGCAAGTATGCCATTAAGTCATCGAAGGAAGTTCTCGATGATTATTTCAAAAGCCCCTTCCTCAAACTGGCAATTGCTTCATACTGGGGATACGTGGGGCTTCCTCCGTCACGCCTTACCTTTATGGATATGGCAATGCTCCTTTGGGCCTACACCGAATTCAAGCCCTTCCATATCAAGGGCGGCTCCCAGGCCCTCTCAAACGCCATCCTGGATACCTTTATCAAGGCAGGAGGCTATCCTCGCTTCAACTGCGGCGCAAAAAAGATTATCATCTCAGACGGCAAGGTAAAAGGTGTGATTACGGAAACGGGTGAGGAGATCACCTGTGACTACGTCGTCTCAAACGCGAGCACGATCAGTACCTACATGGAAATGCTCGATGAAAAATACGTGCCCGATGATAAATTGAAAATGCTCGGTTCTCGATCCGTGGGGCCGTCAGGTTTCACCATCTATTGCGGTCTCGACTGCGAGCCCCAGGATCTCGGAATCGATGTCAGCACGCAGTTCATATCCCTCAATACCGACATAGAGCGTCAGTTCGCATCCTGGCGCACCTTTGACAGGCCCGAAATGTGCGGAATGAGCTGCTACGATGTGGCCGATCCCGATTTCTCACCTGCCGGGGCCTGCCAGGTTGCCGTTATCAACCTCCAGTTTGCCGATCACTGGCTTACGATACCTCCGTCACAATACGCGGATGTAAAGTATCGCTATGCACAGGCTCTCCTCGATATCGTCGAAAAGGTCTACCCCGGATTCGGTGACGCCCTGGAAGAGGTCGACGTATCGTCGCCGATTACCCATCTCCGGTATCTCGGACACCCCGGTGGAGGATTCTACGGATTTGAGAAGTTCGCAAAGGATTCGAATCTCTTTATTCCCCCGACCTCGGGTATCGATGGGCTCTACTTCGCAGGGGCCTGGGCGGGCATGGCGGGATTCCAGCCCACGCTTGAATCGGGAGTCTCCGCGGCCAAGGCAATTTACCGGAAAATGAACAAGTGAGGTGGCACGATGACAAAACAGGATATCAGACAGCAAATCGAAGGGTACGCTGAAATACAGGCTGAAATAGAAGTTCTAAGAAAATACGCTCACGACCGCAGAGCCGACAGGGGCACAGTGGATCGTGTGATCAACCTTCTCCACCCCAAGGAATTGAAACTCACGGTGTCGGAGATTATCGAGGAGACGGCCAGTTCAAAGACATTCCGGCTCATCTCCGCCGACGGCTATCTCCCCCCCTTCCAGGCGGGTCAGTACATCAACATTTTCGTGAATCTCGCCGGTATCAGATCCAGCAGGCCCTACAGCATAGCATCGTCACCCTCTCAAACGGCTTACTACGACGTGACGGTTCGGCGTGTGGAAGATGGTTTTGTGTCGAATTATCTCCTTGACGAGGTCACGATTGGTAACTCCCTGACAAGTACCTCACCAGCGGGGCTCTTCTACTATAATCCCCTCTTCCACGGGAATAATCTCGTATTTCTCGCCGGGGGAAGCGGTATCACACCCTTTATGAGCATGATTCGCGAGGTCACCGACAGGGGCCTTGACCGGAATATCACCCTGATCTACGGGAGCCGCGATCCGGACGATATGATCTTCAAGGATGAACTTGAAGACCGTGCACAACGACATGGCAATTTCACCTTTATACCGGTCATTTCCGAACCGCCCCCTTCGTACAGCGGGCACACCGGATTTATTACGGCCGAGCTTATGCAAAAATTGCTGGACGACGTGAAAGACAGAATGTTCTACGTCTGCGGGCCCGAGGAGATGTACACGTTCTGCCTGCCCGAGCTGGACAAACTGGGTATGCCGAAAAAGAGGGTGCGACAGGAGGTGTTCGGTCCGCCGAAAGACATCACCATGGAGGCGGGGTGGCCCTCAGAGGTAAAGAAAGATGACACCTTTGAGGTACAGATCAGGGGTGGAAAAACGATCCCCGCCAGGGCGGACGAACCGCTGATGATTTCTCTGGAGCGTGCAGGGATCACGATTCCCACATCCTGCAGGTCAGGCGAATGCAGTCTCTGCAGGACGAAGCTCCTTTCGGGTGAGGTCTTCCAGCCACGGGGTGTCAAGGTGCGAAAATCGGACCGTCAGTTCGGCTATATCCATGCCTGCATGGCCTACCCGCTGAAGGATCTGGAAATTATGCTGTAGATTTGAGGAATCGGGATATTGGGCTTACGGCCAGGGGGCTGTCTCTTCAATATCCCTTTTTTTCATTGGGGAAGAAGTATGCCCCGAGATGCCTAGTCCTTTTTGCTTGTCCAGGGTCTCGTATTATCAAGGAGATATTCCGAAAGATTGTTGAGCATGCAATCCTTACAGAGATGGACCATCTTTTCGCTCGTGATATGCCTGACGACAAATAATTGGGACGAGTTCTGGCTGCAGAGAAAACAGCTGTCCGCACTGTCATCATCATGAAATTCATAGAACTCTTTGTCGTAATAACTCATACCCGCTCCCTTTCAGGAACACTGCCCCTATCAGGCAATGCGATCGGCCTTCACTTCTCTATCTCTATACCATAATTGCGGATTTTCATCCTCAGTGTTTTTCTGTCTATACCGAGAAACTTCGCCGTCTTCGATATCTGATAATTAAAGTGGCGTAGCGCCTTCTCGATATGTTCCTTTTCCACATCAACGAGGGTAATCTTTCCCGAAAAAGAATCGACCACGGGGGCCTTGGCGCCCTTATTCTGACCGTAATAGAGTATATCTGAGAGGTTGACCACTTCACTGTCAGAAAGGACACAGAGACGTTCGATCGTATTTCTCAATTCACGTACGTTTCCGGGCCAGCTGTATGAAATAAGGGACTTTCGTGCCTCCTCGGAAAAACAGCGAATACTGCTTTTATGCTTTTCTCTGAAGATTTGAAGATAGTATTCGGCAATGGAGAGGATGTCTCCCTTGTGATCCCTGAGCGGCATGATATGTATCGGCACCACTGAAATCCTGTAGAAGAGGTCCTCCCTGAATCTCCCCGACTTCATCTCTTCCCGAAGGTCCCTGTTTGTAGCCGCTATCAGCCTCACATCAACCTTCTCCGGTTTCGAGCTTCCCACCCGGGGGACCTCTTGTTCCTGAATCACACGGAGGAGCTTGATCTGAACGGCACTGCTTATATTGGAGATCTCGTCGAGAAAGAGCGTTCCTTTGTCCGCTATCTGAAATCTCCCCTCCCGTCTCTCGCTGGCTCCGCTGTATGCCCCTTTGACATGGCCAAAGAGTTCGCTCTCCATAAGGCTCTCGACAAGGGAGGAACAGTCAACGGGGACGAAAGGTTTGTCACGTCTTTTGCTCAGTTCGTGGAGCGTCAGGGCCACGAGTTCTTTTCCCGTTCCACTCTCTCCCGTGATAAGAACGGTACTATCGGTCTTCGCTATCCGTCGTATCGTCTCTTTGAGGTCCCTCATATAGTCGCTGTTTCCTATGAGAGAGGAGAAGTTGTCTTCGGTAGGTGAAGCCCCCTTTTCTCCAAGGGCATTTTCAACGGCCCCTTTTAGCTCATCCGAAGCGAAGGGTTTTGTGAGAACATCAACCGCTCCGTATCTCATTGCCTCCACGGCAAGCTGTATCGTACCGAACCCGGTGACAATTATTACCGATGCAGATATTGCATTCTCACGTTTCAGCTTTTTAAGGATATCGAGACCGCTCATCTTCGGCATGCGGATATCGAGGAGGATGACGGTGTATGAATCGGTGAGCGCCATATCAAGACCACAGAGTGCATCTCCCGTATCTTCGACCCGGTAACCCTCGCGTGTAAGGATTTGCCGGCAGCCGTCCCTGATGGACTCTTCATCATCCACAATAAGAATTCGTATATCTTTTTCAGCCAATTCCCGTGGTCTCCTTGCGTTCGTCATCTACCGGAATACCTTCAACTATATAAGCCGGGAGAAAAATAATAAAAGTTGTTCCCTTGCCCAGCTCACTCTCGGCGTCAATAAAGCCGCTGTGCCTCTGTATTATGCCATAGGCGATTGAAAGCCCCAGACCCGTGCCCTGCCCGGGATCTTTTGTCGTAAAGAAGGGTTCAAATATATGGGGCAGATAGGCCCCATCAATTCCCTTTCCCGTATCCGAAATGACAATCTTCACTGTCTTGGGACTCGTCAGGAGGCATATCTTTTCGTCGTGAAACACCACGTCCTTAGAATCTCCCGGCTGTCTGCTCAGCTCTTCCGTCACAATCGTCAATGTGCCCTTTCCACCCATGGCATCGGCGGCATTGATGAAAAGATTCAGAAATACCTGCTCCAACCTCGATCTGTCGCCCTTTACGTCGGGAATATCCTCGGCAAGATCGGTCTCGATCGATATCCCGAGAAACATTGACTGATCCTTTACCAGATTGAGAGATGTGAGGATAATATTGTTGATATTAAAGGGCATCATATCACCAGCAGGCGTTCTGGCAAAATCGAGGAGGTTTCGCACGATCTCCTTGCACCGGTTGGCCTGATAGATGATTTTTTCTATATTTCCCCGAGCCGTGTTCTCCTCGGGAAGATCTTCGGCAACGAGATTGCTGTAGAGCAGAATACCCCCGAGCGGATTGTTGATTTCGTGGGCCACACCCGCCGCTATCTGTCCCAGGGCTGCGAGCCTCTCCGTTCGAGTCAGCTGCTTAAATACCTTTTGCAGTCTGTCGTCGCGGTCCTTGAGTGACTTGGCCATGTTGTTAAAGGCATCATCAAGGATGTCAAAACCCGAGAACCTGTCGCGGGGCAACTGGTAATTGAGATCACCCGAGGCAATTGCTTCGGTGGCGTTTTTGAGGATCCGTATTCTTTCGATAATAGTGTGGCCGAAGAAGAAGGAGATTCCGAAGGCCACTATCATTCCCAGCGTGGTTATACCCAGGAATATGAATACGGTAGACTGTTTCATGTCCCGGTATTTCGCTTCCAGGATACCGGTGTAGAGCATTCCTATAATCCTATCATCGATGTCATATATCGGGGCATAGGAGCTTATATACCAGTCGTTTACAACAAAGGCCCTCCCGATCCATTCTTTGCCCTCGCCGATAACCCGTTCATATACCTCCTTCGATACGATAGTACCGATCGCCCTTTGATTATCTTCCGTCATCACGTTGGTGGAAACCCGGACCCCGCCCTGGAATATTGTGGCAAAGCCCATATCGAGGTTCCTGTATTTCTCATCGTGATAGACCGTTTCCTTTATCTTGTCGACGATCGTATAATCTTTGTTAATGAGGGTACCACCGACCAGGGCTCCTAAAAGATTCAGTTCGTCATCGATAATGGGATAGGCGGCCCGCATCACCATCCCTTCTGACAACTCCTTTTCGCTGATTGTTATGGACTGAGGGGTCTTTACTATCAGTATTTTAACCCGGGAGGAAAGCCCGGGATTCTCCCTATCGATAACCTCTGCAGGGATTACCTCCACTGAAGATTGCGGCACTCCCTCATCGAGACATTTTCTGACGACAACATCCCACATAATGTTGTCACCCCTGACACCCGGATTAGAGACCCTGTAAAGCACCGTGCCTTCGGCATCAACAACGGTAAGCATGTCAAGTCCCACGCAATCCTCGGATGTGGCGGTATCATCCCTGATCAATCCTCTCAGGTTTTCAAGCGCATCGATATTCCGGGATTGAACGGTCTCTTTCAGGGGAGTCCTGAGGGCCACACACTGTATCTGAGATTTCAGGCCTGCCATATTGTAATCAAAGACCAGCCGAGCCGTATTTATATCCTGTTGAACCTTGCGCTGAACCTCGGCAATGGTATTCTCGTTGATAATACGAATCCCGACCACGGTTGCAACCAGACCGGTAAGACAGGTCGCTATCAGAAACCCGAGCACAAGTCTGCTCTGCAGATTCACCATTTTTATTCTGTTAAAAAATCTCTTCAGAAGTTCCATCATCCCAAAATAAAAAGGGGTCAGAAGCAACTCGGTCCTTTTTCCCAACCCCTTTTCGTACATATGGATTTTTTACTTTATCACCTGATACTCATTATTTACCCTGTATCCCGCTTTTTCCAATTCACTGCATAGTTTCTCACTGCTATCGGCGTTCACCCTGATAAGCGTGGTCCTGGTATCGTGCGTATTCTTGTCGATGGTTGACATGATTGAAAGGATGGTAAGTCCCATATTATTAATGATGCTGGCCACTTTGGCTATCTCACCGATATTGCTCGAAAGGATCAATTCACAGCGGGAACTGGAGATACCAACACCCATGAAATCGAGGAGCACATTCAAAAGATCACAGGTGGTGATGATTCCAAGCAGTTCATCTCCGAGGACGACGGGCAGACTGTTTACCCGTTTCTCATTTATGAGTCGTGCCGCTTCTTCTATGGTGGTGCTCGGTGTAACGGTATAGACCTCTTTTGTCATTATCTCCTCGGTCTTCATTTCCGAAAGGAGATAGTTAAGCTCGTGAACGGAGAGTGAACTCGCCGGAGAGGCAGAGTTTTCCCGTATATCTCTGTCTGTCACTATGCCCACCAATTTCTTTCCCTCCACCACGGGCATCTGATCTATATTATGTTCTTTCAAGAGATTCTTAACCTTCAGGACGCTTGTATCCCTATTAACAGTGATCAGATTTCGCGTCATCCTTCTTCCTACAAACATAGTACCCCCCTCTGTCTTAACATCACTAAGAAGCGCTCTTGGCAAGCTTCCTTGTTCTCTTTTTGAGTCTGCTTATTCTCCTTTTCAATCGAAGAATCCCTACTTTATCCTTCTTCTCTCTCAATGCTTCCTTTTTTTCCCTGAGTTCCTTCATCTTCGCTTTCAACCCAACGACACTCTCAACCGCTTTTTCCCTCACCTCCTTCAGAGGTATCCCCTTCGCTTCCTTGATCGCCACAATAAGATCATCCTTTTTCATGGCACTCACACCCTGGATTTCCTCCATTTCGAGTGCTATTTCCTTGAGTTCTTTTACCGTTAATTTCTCCAAAGGTTTTTCTTCTGCCATTGCATTTCCCCCTAATAAGACCTTATTAGTATTTAAGAATTTACCGATTATTTATAGCATAAGGGATTTTATAAAATCAAATTGATTTCTCCAGCAGCAACTCATACGACCCTCGAGGAAGAAGCCCGAACTTCACCGTTCCACTGCACAATTTCATCTGAACCGGAAGCAATGCCATTGCAACAGATATCTTGACATAGCCCTGTATTTTCCATATATCTACCTGAAATTCCTGAAAATGGTTAAACTGAACAGCGAGCGCATTCCCCGTTGCTTGCTGGGGGTTAGCGAGCGAATAAAAAATACCTCTTTCATTAACAGTGAAGCATCCCGCCCACAGGGCGGGGCTCCCCGGTAAGGAAATCGAAGATTCATAAGCCGAAGGCGAATAATATATTCCTTTTTAATAGCGCCCCTTGACCCCGCCTACAAGGCGGGGCTTGCGGTTGCACCTCCGGTCGCAGATTCCCCGCAACGTGTTGCGGGGAGCTTCAACATCTTCCGTCAACTGGGAGATCGGAACAAAAGCCTTGACAGAAATAGAGCTCCGCCATAAAAAAATCCGCTCCTCTCTAAAGGACTGTATGAGGGCCGACAGATTCGCCCTTACCGGAAACCTCAATTCCATAGAACAGCTGATCAAAAAGGGGGGCCAGGAAGAAGCCCTCCTGAAGAGGCTCCGTAATCTCGAACGAAGAGTGACTCGCTCGAAAGAGACAAAAAAAGAACGCCGGGCCAATCTCCCGAAGATTACCTATCCCGACAACCTCCCGATTGTCTCACGGAAAGAGGAAATTATTGATGCCATACGACACAACCCCGTCGTCGTCATCACCGGTGAGACGGGTTCGGGAAAGACGACCCAGATACCCAAGATGTGTATCGAGGCCGGCCGAGGAATAGATGGAGCCATCGGGTGTACACAGCCGAGAAGGATAGCAGCTGTCACGGTATCAAGAAGAATTGCCTCCGAGCTGAATGAACCCCCGGGAAAATCGGTGGGATACAAAATCCGTTTCGAGGAAGAAGGGGGCGGGAAAAACTATATCAAATTCATGACGGACGGCATCCTCCTCATGGAGACTCAGGGAGACAGATACCTCAATGGATACGATACGATCATTGTCGACGAGGCACACGAGAGAAGCATAAATATCGATTTTATTCTGGGGATACTGAAGAACCTCCTGAAGAAGAGGAGCGATCTCAGGATTATCATCACATCGGCCACCATAGATCCTGAAAAATTTTCAAGGGCCTTTGACAACGCACCCATTATCGAGGTCTCGGGGCACATGTATCCCGTGGAGATTACCTATCGCCCTCTTGATCCGGAGCTGGAGGAACGAGGAGAAAATACCTATGTTGACGGTGCAGTCTCAGCCGTGGCTGATATCAAACGTAAATCGGAAAAGGGGGATATTCTCGTTTTCATGCCCACCGAGAGGGACATCAGAGAGACCTGCGATCAAATATCGGCAAAAAAATATATGAATACCTCTGTGCTTCCCCTCTTCGCGCGTCTGTCTTCAAAAGAGCAGCAGCGCGTCTTCCTCCCCTCGAAGGGGCAGAAGATCATCGTGGCCACCAACGTGGCCGAGACATCGATTACGATACCCGGCATACGATACGTCATAGATACCGGCCTCGCCCGCATCTCCGAATACAATCCCTCAACACGTACGAAGAGACTTCCCATCAAGGGAATATCGAAAAGCAGTGCCCTCCAGAGGAAAGGGAGGTGTGGACGGGTCGAAAACGGGATCTGTATCCGGCTCTATACGGAAGAAAAATACGAAAGCCGATCCCTTTTTACTGAGCCCGAGATACTGCGTTCAAATCTTGCTGAGATTATACTCAGAATGATCGATCTGAAGATTGGTGACATCTCCACCTTCCCCTTTCTGGATCCGCCGACCCCCAAGAGCATAAAGGACGGGTACAACGTCCTGACAGAACTGGGAGCAATTGCAAGAGAAAAGGGCACAATTTTCCTCACCGAGAGGGGAAAAAAGATGGCCCGAATGCCCGCAGATCCAAGAATCTCAAGGATGATACTCGAAGCTGAAAAGGAGGATTGCGTCGATGAGGTCCTTATCATCGCTTCAGCCCTCTCCATTCAGGACCCGAGAGAGAGGCCCCTCGAGGCCGAGAAGGAGGCGGACGAGACTCACAAGCCATTTATCGATCCCTCATCCGATTTTATGACGCTCCTCACTATCTGGAACAAATATCACGACTCATGGAAGGCCCTGAAAACCCAGAACAGGATGAGAAAGTTCTGCAAGGCCCACTTCCTCTCATACAGGAGGATGAGTGAATGGATGGATATCCATGACCAGATCGCAACGATATTGAAGGAGATGGGAATCGGCAAGAAGAAATGTGCCAGGAAACTCGAGGGCGAAGCCCTCTATGCGGGAATACACCGGTCAATCCTGAGCGGCTATCTTTCCAATATCGCCGTGAAAAAGGAGAAAAATCTCTATCAATCGACAAAAGGAAAGGAGGTAATGATATTTCCCGGTTCCGGAATTTTCAATGGCGGATCTGACTGGATCGTATCTGCCGAGGTGGTTGAAACGTCGAGGATTTTTGCACGTACGGCAGCGAACATACAAGTAAACTGGCTTGAAGAAGTTGGGAAAGATCTCTGCCGCTTCTCATACTCAAACCCCCACTGGGAGAAAAGCAGGGAGGAGGTCGTGGCAGTGGAGCAGATTACCCTCTTCGGTCTGGTCATCGTCACGGATAGACCTCGATCCTTCGGCCCCGTAAATCCGGAAGAGGCCTCACAAATATTCATACGAAAAGCGCTTGTGTCGGGAGATATCAAGAAACCTCCCCCCTTTCTCATCCACAACCTGGAACTCATAGAAACCCTTCAGGGCATGGAGGACAAGCTCAGAAAGAGAAATATCCTCGCCGGTGAGGATGAGATGGCGGAGTTTTACGAAAAACGCCTTGGAACTGTCTACGACATGAAAATGCTCGAGGGCATAATCGACGACAAGGGAAGCGATGAATTTCTCAGGATGAAGGAGGTTGATATCGTACAACACTATCCCGAGGATGAGCTTTCCCTCTATCCCGACGAAATCGCAGTAGGTGATACGAAACTCGATCTCTGCTACCGTTTCGATCCGGGGAGACCGGATGATGGCGTGACTGTCAGGGTACCCGCCCCACTGGCACCAACGGCACCCCTTGAAAAGGCTGACTGGAAGATACCGGGCCTTTTCAGGGAAAAGATCACCGCCCTTATCAAGGGACTCCCCAAGGAGTATCGGAAAAAGCTCGTTCCCATACCGCGAACCGTGGAAATTATTCTAAGCGATATGGAAGAGGAGAACCAACCACTTCTCGTTGCAATGGCTAAGTTCGTTTATAAGCGGTTTGGCGTCGAAATACCGGCCAGGGAGTGGCCTGTTGATGCCCTCCCCGACTATCTTAAAACACGCTTTTCCATCATCGATGAAAAGGGAAAAGAAGTAAACTCGGGAAGAGACATCAACCTACTGAGGGGGAAGGCGGCCAGCAGCAAAAAAACACCCGCCTTTAAAAAGGCTCAGTCCACCTGGGAAAAAAGGGGACACACGACCTGGGATTTCGGAGATATACCCGAGAGCATTACCATACGAGAAAAAAACGGCATTGAGAGTCATGCCTATCCGGCTCTGGAGGCAGGAGAGGAATGCGTTAATCTACGGCTCTTCCAATACCGGGAAGAGGCGGAGACATCTCACAGAGATGGGGTGAAGGCCCTGTACCGTCTTCATTTCAAAAAAGACCTGCGACTCCTCAAACGATACCTTGCGTTACCCCAAGAGGTGCGGTCATGGGCCAACTACTTCGGCGGCGCCGATTATCTCGAACAATCGGTCTTCGAAAAAACGATTCGGGACCTTTTCGAAGCCGACATAAGAAAGGAGGAAGAGTTTTTCCTCCATGCCGAATCGGTACGGCCTCTCATTCTTTCGAAGGGTCAGGAATTTCTGAGGGAGATAGAACCGGTCCTCAAGGTCTACCATGAAACACGCTCACTCCTCCACGATATGGAGTTATCGAACCATTCAAACCCCACGCTGCGAGACTTTATTGCCGAGTTGAGAGGCGATCTCATGAGACTCGTACCGGAGAATTTTCCGACGATCTATGAAAGTGAACGTATGCTTCAGATCCCCCGATACCTCAATGCCCTTGCAATCAGGGCGAAACGGGGCACCTCGCATCTCGAGAAGGACAGGGCAAAGCTGAAAAGGCTCAAACCCTTCACGGAGAGTCTCGATAATCTTTCACTGGATATTCCTCACTATTCAACGGAGGAAAGAAGAAATGCTATCAACGAATTTTTCTGGATGATAGAGGAATATAAAATATCTCTCTTTGCGCCGGAGATAAAAACGCTCTTTACCGTCTCGCCAAAAAGGCTCGACGACAAACTGAGAGAAATTGAGAGAATGATCTGATAATAACGGCATAAGGTGCTTTACAGGAGCACGTAAAAATTATAAAAAAGTACGGAATCGATGTTGAATTATTTTTTCAAACCTTTTATTGAGTAAAATATGATATAGGTTTCTTGAGTTACTGTCATTCTCGCCGCAAGCAGGGTTTACAGGGCGTAAATACGTCAAAAGGAGGCGACGTTCATGTCTTTAGAGGAAAAAAACAAAACAAAACCGGGAAGAAGTTTTTATTATATCTGCCTTGTAAGCCTCGTCTCCCTCTGTCTCATCACTTTCGCAAGCTGCGGAGGAAAAGACCTTAAGAGGGCGAGACTCTTCACGGGTAATACCTTTACCAACAGCATAGGGATGAAATTCGTCCTTATTCCGGAAGGCTCCTTCATGATGGGGAGCCCCGCTGATGAAGTGGGAAGAGATGGAAACGAGAACATTCATAAGGTGGAAATAGAAAAACCTTTTTATATGCAGACCCAGGAAGTGACTCAGGACCAGTGGAAAAAGTTGATGGGAGAGAATCCCACCGAATTTAAGCACAGCCCTAAGGATAGTCCCATCGATAATGTCTCCTGGAACGATGTGAAGACCTTCATTCGGAAACTCAACAGGCTGGATAAGACGAACAAATACCGTCTTCCCACGGAGGCCGAGTGGGAATACGCATGCCGGGCGGGAACCACCTCGACTTTTTACACGGGTGACTGCATCTCGACGGCTCAGGCAAATTATAACGGCAATTATCCTCTGGGAAAATGCCCCGAGGGAGAATACCGATACGCACCGTCAGTGGTGGGGAGTTTCGCCCCCAATCCCTGGGGGCTTTACGACATGCACGGAAATGTCTGGGAATGGTGCCAGGACTGGGACAAAGACTATGAAGGAGATCCTGCCGCAGGCACAACGGAATACCGTTCCCGTCGTGGAGGATCCTGGCGCGACACTGCTCAGTATGTACGATCTGCCAGCCGCCTCAGGGTTTACCCTCAATATAGCTACAAATACAGCGGCTTTCGTATCGCCGCGGATGTAGCCTCGACAAAATAGGAAGCGCTACAATCCAACCTGAATCCTGTAGGTAACCTTTACCTCGCCATCTCTGGGGACTTTCACGTCGAAACGGAGGGTGAAGGCATCCACTTTTCTGTATGCATGACTGCTCTTCAGGACCTTCCAGCTTCCGAAAAGCGGCTCGATAAGCCCTACCGTCACATCACTGCCCTTATGGTTTCTCAGTGTCACCTCCCATTCCGTCTCATACCGCCTGGTGCTGATCTGCCCGAAGTCCGTCTGTACCTTTTCCGCAACAAGATCAAAGGCTTCGCCTATCTTGAGTGTAACCTCTTCGTCCTTCGGTGTGTGCTCGATCCCGTCTTCGCCGACAAACTGCTGAGAGCCCTTCTCATCCATCTTATAGAGGCGCATGGTCCCCTCGGGAAGGGGCATCCCCAGATTGTTTTGTTTTGAATTCTTGAATTTTATGTAAACATCCACCGGTTGCTTCGGATTACTCTCCCTGTATCGCCCGGTAAAATAGCTTGTGACTCCATAAAGGAGAAACTCCTTTTCGATACCCACCCCCGCCGCCTCGAAAAGGCGTATCTGTTTTGTCTGGTTATCCTTGATGGTCGTCTTTCGCGTGAGATCATAGATATGGTATTCAAAGAACTCCTTTTCTCCGAATTGCGGGGCTCCGGCCTTTGCCATTTCTTCCATTGCATACCTGACAGTTCGATCCTTCTCTTCCGCCCGATGAATTTCTCCCGCTATCAGTTTCAGCGTCGCATCCCTGTAAGTGGCGCCGCTTTTGTTATCCACCGTCACCCAGCCGGATATATCGGATGATGTGTCGTCGGCATTGAGCACCACGACATAATCCGCCTTCCAGTTTATGTTGCCTGTCAGGTATGAAACTTCCAGATTATGCATCTCTTCGCTCTCGTTTTCGTAGAGCCAGGTGAGTGTCGGCTTCGCGATGAGGTTCTCCGGTATTTCAGGGAGGACCTTGATTCCGGGATGACCGATATATATCTCGTTATTGATCTTGAATATCTGGTCCCTGTTATTGCTGAGGAGAACCGCTTCTACCGTCTCTGTTCGGTCCTGAAACTTATTCCAGTCTATAATCTTTATTGTTTTACCCACATATTTATCGAGGAGCTTCTTTCCGTCCATGAGATCGTATTCATAGTTCTGCTCAAGTATATGAAATTTTTCGGGGCTATCGAGCGATTTCACATGGACCGTAACGGGCATGATATGGGATGCCACGTCCATAAACCTGAGCTCTCCCACACCCGACGGAATGCGAATCGCTCTCGTATCCTTGATGAGGCCGAGATTGCTGTTGTAAACCGTTACCTCAACGCCGGCCTGGTCAAGGGTGGTGCTTCTGGAAACCACCTCCCCCGCCATAAGGGGGGAAGAATACCCACAAATGATGAGACAGAAAATACACCCTATGATTCTCTTCATGGTGTCCACTCCCTTTTTCTCGTTGATGGAAAATGATACCATAACTCATCGCATATGAATAATTTTCTTTCGAATAAGAGATTACATACTCCACGTTTTGTGCTAATGGCATTGAAGCTCCCCGCAACAAGTTGCGGGGAATCTCCATTGTTAAGGAAAAAGTTTGTTTAATATTCGCTCGCTAACCCCGCCGCAAGCAGCGGGGAATGCGCTCGCTGTTCAATTCATCAGCGCCTGCACTGAGAAAAAGGGAAAAAGAGGAAGACCCATGATCAAGACAGCGGCAGTTCTCCTTGCCGGCATACTATCAATATCCTTTGCGGCCATATTCATTCGGTTCTGCGATGATGTCCCGTCAATTATGATTGCGGCCTGGCGGCTTACGGCAGCATCGGTCATCCTTCTCGTCTTCTTCCGGCTCAGGGGCCATACCTTTAAAAAGGTGACAAGAGAGGATTTCACCCTCTCTTGTTTCGGCGGCCTTTTCCTTGCACTTCACTTTATACTCTGGATCACGTCTCTTAAATACACCTCCGTTGCAAGCAGTGTTGTCCTCGTGACGACAAACCCTATATTCGTGGGAATTTTTTCCTACCTCATCCTGAAGGAAAAGCAACACATCGAACTTATCATAGGGATCATCCTCTGTCTCATTGGGAGCACCCTTATCGCCGCAGGCGACAGCGGTTTCGAACAATTAGTCATTGCAAACAGACAGGCCCTTCTGGGTGATATTCTGGCCCTTGCGGGTGCAATCATGGCGAGCGGGTATCTCCTGGTGGGGAGCAGGGTGAGAGAGAGACTCGACATACTGACCTACATTACCATCGTCTATACCGTTGCTGCCTTCATCCTCATTATACTATCTCTTGTTCTCAATATTCCCTTTACCGGATATCGCCATTCTTCCTATCTCTATATGGTGCTCCTTGCCATCTTGCCGCAGCTTATCGGTCATACGGCCTTCAACTGGGCACTTAAACATGTAAAGGCGAGCATGGTCGCCATCACAATCCTCGGGGAACCGATCGGCGCAACCATTCTTGCCTATCTCTTCTTTAACGAATCGGTAAGCAGATACCAGCTGATCGGCATCGTGGCAATATTCGCTGCCATCCTGATTTCATCAAGAAAGGCGAAAAAGTAGAAGATAATCAATTCGGTATATTGAGAATGGAACTTGACTCGATCGAAAAAAAGAGGTATGACCTCTTACCAGATTGGCATGAGGTTTTATCAATGGACATTGAACTGAAACAACCACTTAGACCTGCCCTCTACGCGGAATATAAACTGGTAACGTCCATTCTGGACGGCACCTACCCTCCGGGCTCTTCGCTCCCCAGCGAGAGGCTTCTCGCTGAGAAGTTTCATGTGACACGCCCGACACTTCGAGAAACACTGCACCGCCTTTCAAGTGAGGGATGGTTAACCATACAACACGGAAGGGCCACCACGATCAATGATTACTGGACCGAGGGGGGCCTCAGACTGCTCGGCACCCTGGCCAGGTATGGAGAGCTTCTGTCAAAAGAATTCATTTCTTGTCTTCTCGAAGTCAGGGTCGTCATGCTGCCACCCGTGGCACGATTCGCCATAATAAACGCACCCGATTTATTTGCCGATTATCTGAGCGGGTATACCAACCTGGAAGACGATCCGGAAAAATTTGCCTCTTTCGACTGGGAATTACAGGTCCTCTATGCCAGACATTCGCGAAATCCCGTCTATCCCCTCATACTCAACGATTTCTCCTCTGTCTTCAGAATCTTGGCTCCCCACTATTTCAGCCTGAAGAAGGGGAGAAACTCCTCACGGACCTACTACCGGAAACTCCTCGCGGCAATAAAAAAAGGTGACAACGATGCGGAGGGAATAGTGAGAGAGGCTCTGCAAAAGAGCTTAACGATCTGGGGAGAGTTGGCCACAAAAAAGGAAATAACATAGAGCGGGAATGTCTATATCAGGATTTCTGATTTTATCATAGTGAGGGTGAAAAAATGAATTTAAGAGATTTACCGGAAAGCTGGGATTTAATTGTAATCGGCGGCGGCATCACCGGTGCCGGCATCTTTCGGGAAGCAGCGCGCATGGGACTCAAGACACTCCTTCTGGAGAGGAGAGACTTCTCCTGGGGAACGTCGAGCCGATCGACGAAACTTGTACACGGCGGTCTTCGCTACCTGCGAGAGGGACACATATTCGTGACAAAGGCTGCCGTTGAAGAGCGCGAACGAATGCTCAAAGAGGCTCCCGGTCTCGTGGAGCATATCGGCTTTCTGATGCCCGTATACAAAGGGTCCGGACCGGGCAAGTGGACCATCGATATCGGCCTTCTCATCTACGACCTCCTGGCGCGCCATAAACAGCATGATTTTTTTGACAGGGAAGATTTTTCCAAGATGTCCCCTCTCATCAAGACAGAAGGTCTCGCCGGCGGATTCATGTTCTATGACGCACAGGTCGATGATTCGAGGATGGTACTCAGGCTCATAAATGAGGCAATTCTTGATGGCGCTTCGGCTATCAACTACGCGGAAGTCACCGAGGTAAAAAGGGGCCGCCAGGGAGAGGTTGTTGGCGTTATTGCTCGCGATACGGAAGAGAAAGAAGAGAGAACGTTTATAAGTCGAGCCGTCATAAATGCCACGGGAACCTGGGGAGAGGAATTACACCCATCTCCAGACCCGAAACGTCACCTGCGCCCCCTGAGAGGGAGTCATCTAGTCTTTTCCTCCACATCACTCCCCCTTGATAAAGCGGTGGCCTTTATGCACCCCGATGACAACAGAGGCTTTTTCGCCATACCCTGGGAGGGTGCCGTGATAGTGGGAACCACCGATGTGGATCACAAGGAAGATCTTGCAAAAGAACCGGTAATATCGGAAGATGAAGTATCCTACATTATGAGAGGCCTTCGAGCGTACTTTCCTACCGTTGATATCGCTGCCGAAGATTGTATCTCAACTTTCGCTGGCATCAGACCGGTACTGAGCGAAGGAAAACTCTCCCCTTCCGAGGAATCCCGCGACTATGTCGTCTGGAAAAAGAAGGGACTCGTGACTGTAACGGGAGGAAAACTTACGACATTTCGTCGAATGGCCTGGGATACACTGAAGGCGGCCAAGGCATATCTGCCACCCGTGGAAGAACTTGATAAAGACGACCCAGTCTTTTCAAAGGTCCCTAAAACGCCGGACAATAATTATGGACTTCCGCCTGAGGAATGGCGCCGCCTCTACGGACGATATGGCAAGGAGGCAGATGAACTTGTCAGCTCGGCCTCGAAAGAAGACCTTACCCATGTTCCCGGAACGCATACTCTCTGGGCAGAAATTCCCTTTGTGGCAAAGAGAGAACAGGTACGGCATCTTTCAGATCTGCTTCTGAGAAGGGTACGCATCGGCATGTTGACACCCAAAGGAGGAAGGGAACACCTGACCCGTATCAAGGATCTCTGCAAAGCCTCACTGCCCTGGAGCGAAGTGCGCTGGGAGCAGGAAATCGACATGTACAACGGAACCTGGGAGCGTGCCTATTCGCTCCCTTCTAAAAAAGGAGAGGAAAATAATGAGCACGAAAGACCTGGTACTGGCAATTGATAACGGGACCCAGAGTCTAAAGGCGCTTGTCTTTGACCTGGAGGGAAATCTGCTTTCACGGCAGAGGGTAGCTTTTCAGCCCTATTTCTCTGAGAATCCGGGCTGGGCCGAACAGGATCCCAATGTATTCTGGAATGCGCTCTGTCAGGCATGCCAGGAGACATGGCAGAGGGGCGATATAGAAAAGGCACGCATCGCCGGTGTTGCACTGACGACACAGAGGGCAACGGTGATTAATGTTGACAGTGAGGGAAAACCTCTCCGTCCGGCCATACTTTGGCTTGACCAGCGTAAGACCCGAGGGCTCCCACCCATGGGAGGTCTCTGGGGACTGCTCTTCAAGACCCTGCGTCTCGAAGATACGATCAATTATTTCAGGTCCGAGGCCGAAGCAAACTGGCTCAGCACCTACCAGCCTGATATTTGGGGAAAGACCCACAAGTATCTCCTCCTCTCGGGCTATCTTACCTACAAAATGACGGGAAGATTCGTTGATTCCGTCGGGTCTCAGGTGGGCTACATGCCTTTTGATTACAAAAAGCTCACATGGGCTCCCCATTGGGACTGGAAGTGGAAATGTCTCTCAATGGACACTGACCGGCTCCCCGAACTCTTTACCGTGGGAGAAACCCTTGGCACCGTCACCTCGGAAGCAGCCGAAAAAACGGGCATTCCCGAGGGTCTTCCGGTTATTGCTGCTGCTGCCGACAAGGCCTGCGAGGTCATCGGTTCCGGAAGCTTTGAACCATCCGTGGGCTGTCTCAGCTATGGAACCACGGCAACCATTAACGTAACGCACAAAAAATATATTGAAGCAGTACCACTTCTGCCCCCTTACCCGGCAGCCGTTCCCGACTACTACACCATAGAAGTCCAGATAATGCGCGGCTACTGGATGGTAAGCTGGTTCAAGGAAGAGTTCGGCCACCCCGAGATAGCGATGGCAGCCAAGGAGGGTCTTGAAGTTGAAGAGCTTTTTGACAGGCTTATTGACGATGTCCCTCCAGGTTCTATGGGCCTTATGCTGCAACCTTACTGGACACCGGGCCTGAAACTTCCGGGGCCCGAGGCCAAGGGCGCCGTCATCGGTTTTGGCGATGTGCACACGAGGGCATATCTCTACCGTTCCATTCTGGAGGGCCTCGCCTATGCACTCCGAGAAGGGAAGGAGCGGATCGAGAAAAAGACAAAGACTCCCATTACGACACTCCGCGTATCGGGAGGGGGTTCACAGAGCAGAAATGCCATGCAGGCCACGGCTGACATCTTTGGTCTCCCCACGGCTAAACCGCATCTCTATGAGACATCGGGTCTCGGTGCGGCAATCGATGCTGCCGTCGGTCTCGGACTTCACAAAAACTTTGAAGAAGCAGTCAAAGCAATGACACGGGTGGGGGAAGTCTTCGAACCTATCCCGGAAAACCAGAAGCTCTACGATGCGCTCTACAATGATGTCTACAAAAAAATGTACAAACGCCTTCATCCTCTCTACGAGCGGATCAGGGAGATAACAGGATACCCGGAACGGGTCTCATAACGGACGTTTTGCACCTATCCTCATCCAAGAAACGTGAACTGAAGAGCGAGGTCACCTCCCGCTGCTTTTGGTTCTGTTACTGTGCACAGGCAATCAACAATTTTCTTTAACAGTCAGTGATTCCCCGGAGTTTCGCTTCGGGGGATTTTCCTAAGCAGATCTCTCCCACCTTCCTACACCAATCTTTGGACATTTCCGGTCGTTTATGTTAATGAATGGCGGTCAGAATAAAACATGTTGATATAAATCGAAAAAACTCAAAGAATCGGAGGGAAAAATGTCTGAAAATAACGATGAAAAAGGGTTTGTTATAAAAGACAAGAGGATTTTCGATGAAACAGGCGATGTCAGGAACGAGGAAGCCAAGGAGAACTCAAAAAAAGAAACTCCGGAAAAACCAGATATAAGCGAAAAAGAGGAGAAACCCAAAAAGGCTGAGGAGACAGGAAGTCCAGAAAAAGAATCTCAGCCATTCCCGGAGATAAATTTCGCAGGGTTTATATTCTCGCTCCATACATCGGCTCTTTTGCACTTCGGTGATTTTCCCGATCCCGTTTCCAACGAAAAAAGCAGAAACCTCCCCGCGGCAAAGCAGACCATAGAAATTCTGGATATGATGAAAGACAAAACCAGAGGAAACCTCGACGAGAATGAACAAAAGCTTCTGGACGGAATCCTCTACGAACTGAAAATGCGATACGTAACGGAATCAGAAAAGACGTGATCAGAAGAAAGTCCTACGCAAAGATCAATCTGTTCCTCAAGGTCCTTGGAAAGAGAGCAGACGGCTATCACGATATCGTAACCCTCATGCAGAGGATAAGTCTCTCTGACGAAATGACATTTTCAGAGAAAGGAGATCAGATAGTCGTCAAATGCCCGGGGAGTGATCTTCCGGAAGATGAGGACAACATTATCTTCAGGGCCGCCGAGGCGCTCTTTTCACACACGCACTTCGACGGGGGCGTCGAGATCACAGTAACCAAGGGTATCCCCATCGCCGCGGGTCTTGGAGGCGGAAGCTCCAATGCAGCAACAACACTCATCACTCTGAATGAAATGATGGGGTTTAACCTCGAAAGAGAAGAACTGATAGAAATAGGGGCAAAACTGGGGGCTGATGTACCCTTTTTCATCCTCGGAAAAACGGCATGGGCCTCCGGCATCGGTGATAGGCTTGTGGCAGCCGATACGATGCCTAAGATATGGTATGTCCTCATCAATCCGGGTTTTGAAATTTCGACGAAAGAGGTCTACGGAAACCTAAAATTAGGATTGACAAACGGTACAATAAAATATAATATGCCGCGTTTTAAACCGGTGTCCCAGATTATAGATGATCTCGCAAACGATTTAGAGGAGGTGTCCTCAAGGCTCTACCCCTCGATACCTAAGATGAAGGAACACCTGAGAGTTCATGGAGCACTCGGTTCTTTAATGTCAGGAAGCGGCCCTACTGTTTTTGGAATATTTAAAAGCAGAAATAGCGCATTAAAAGCAGAAAAGGAATTGAGGAGAGTGCAGGAAGGCTCTGTGTTCAGCGCGCATTCCATATAAACAACAGATTCTTATACCGTGCGAAGAATGATGGGGCGTCGTCAAGCGGTAAGACACAGGACTTTGGTTCCTGCATTCGGAGGTTCGAATCCTCCCGCCCCAGCCAATTTTAAAACAGAAAAGAGGCTCAATGCTTGAAAGAATAAAGATATTTTCGGGAAATTCCAACTTAGAGCTTGCAAAAAAGATATGCAAGAAACTGGGCGTTCCCCTCAGCGACGCACAGGTATCGACATTCAGCGACGGAGAAACCAGGGTCGAGATAGATGAAAATGTAAGGGGAATGGACGTCTTTATCATCCAGTCCACTTGTTCGCCTGTCAATGTCAGCATTATGGAACTCCTCATAATGATAGACGCCCTGAAAAGGGCATCCGCTGACAGAATAACGGCGGTCATACCCTACTACGGTTACGCCAGGCAGGACAGAAAAGTAGTCCCCCGCGCCCCCATTACGGCAAAACTGGTTGCCGATCTGCTTACCCAGGCGGGGGCAAACCGCATACTGTCGGTAGACCTGCACGCGGGACAGATACAGGGATTCTTCAACATCCCCGTGGACAACCTCTTTGCCACACCCTTACTCCTCCAATACATAAAGGGTCACATCAAAGACAACCTGGTAATCGTCTCTCCCGATACGGGAGGAGTGGTGAGGGCAAGGGCCTTTGCACGGCGCTTGGGAGCATCTCTCGCCATAGTTGACAAAAGAAGAGATGCGCCGAACGAGTCGCAGGTAATGAATATTATCGGCTCCGTTAAGGATAAGAATGTGGTTATTCTCGATGATATGATCGATACGGCGGGGACGATGGTTCAGGCTGCTAATGCACTGAAAAATGAGGGGGCCATCGAGGTTTATGCCTGCTGCACCCATCCCGTGCTCTCTGGACCGGCCATAGAGCGAATAGAATCATCTGAGATAAAAGAGGTAATTATTACTGACACGATTCCACTCAGCGATAAGGCAAAATCCTGTACGCGAATCAAGACGCTTTCTATTGCAACCCTGCTAAGCGAGACAATTAAGCGGATATACTATAATGAATCGGTCAGTTCACTGTTTATTTAGGAGTTATACATGAAGACCATTAAGTTAAAAGCAGAAGCAAGAACAGAGTCAGGAAAGGGATTTGCGAGAAAACTGAGAGAAGAGGGATTCGTACCCGCCGTTTTTTATGGCTACGAGGTTGAATCAATAATGCTTAAGGTCAGTTCTGCCGATTTAATCAAGGTGATAGAAAAGGAACGGAGCGAGACTTCTTTCATAAAGCTTTCAATAAAAGAGGGCGATAAAAAGACCGAGAAGATATCAGTAATCAAGGATATTCAGATTGATACGATAAAAAGAAAACCGATACACGTCGACTTTTATGAGATCAAGATGGATCGTGAAGTTACCCTGGACCTTCCCATTCTGCTTATCGGAGATCCTGTCGGTGTTGAGGCGGGCGGCGAATTGCAACAGGTAAAAAGAGAGTTGAAGGTATCGGGACTTCCCTCTGCAATCCCCGAGGCCATCGAACTGGATATCAGTGCTCTTGAAATCGGAAACTCCATAAAGGTAGGAGATGTCAAACTGGCCGAAGGAATAAAATGTCTTGACACAGAAGACGGTGTCATTGCCACTGTCGCGACAAAGAGGGTGAGTGTACTGGTGGAAGCAGAGGAAGCTGAAGAAGAGGCCATAGAAGGAGAAGAAAAAGAAGCGCCTGGCGAGGAAACTGAAACTTCACCAACGGGCGATGAAGAGAACATATAGGCAGTTTAGGAATTGAATCTTCCCACAACACGTTGCGGGGGATATCCTAAGGAAATATTCTTTTTATTCGCTTGCCAACCCCGCTGTAATGAGCGGGGATTGCACTCGCTGTTCAGTTCATCTCTCCCATGGGGGTTATGTGAAGCTAATAGTTGGACTGGGAAATCCGGGGCCTCGATACCTGCTCTCCAGACATAACGCCGGGTTTCTCGCAGTAGATGTTCTGGCCAGGGAAGAGAACATCGGCATCAAAACTGTGAGGTTTGATTCCCTTTTCGGGAGGGGATCAATTTCAGGCGTTCCGGTAATACTGGCGAAACCACAGACCTTTATGAATTTAAGTGGGGCTGCAGTTGAAAAATTGGTCCGGTTCTTTAAAATTGATATAGAAGACGTCATCGTTATCCACGATGATCTGGATCTTTCGCAGGGAGACGTGAGAGTTAAGATCAGTGGAGGTGACGCAGGACACAAGGGATTAAGGTCAGTAATCGATCATCTCGCCAGTTCGGAATTCGTCAGGATCCGCGTGGGGATAGGCAAACCTTCCGAGAAAGAGATGGTTGAAGGTTATGTGCTTGAGCGCTTTTCTGAGGATGAATTAAAACTGCTTCCTGATATTACCGCAAAGGCCTTTAATGCGGTGATCGAGGTTGTTTCGTCTGGCGCTCATGCGGCAATGAATAAGTTCAATGTTAGGGAAACAAACAATTCAGGTAAGGAGGTATAATCAGGGATTATGGAATTTTTAGTGAATTATGCATGGTTATGGGGTCTCATCGGGTTGGTGCTGGCGTTCATAATTTACAGATACGTTCTCACCTTTTCCCCGGGTAACGACGTAATGGTTGAGATCATGGACAGGATACATGCCGGTGCCATGGTCTTCTTGAAGAGGGAATACAAGATCATAGCGATTTTTGTTGTTATCGTATTTCTTTTACTCTTCTTTGCACTGGATAACAAGATGTCATCCGTGGCGTTTCTGGCTGGGGCTATCTGTTCTCTGATGGCCGGCGTGTTTGGAATGCAGGCGGCAACACTCTCCAATGCGAGAACCGCTGAGGCGGCCAGGGCGTTTGGTCAGGGTAAGGCCCTGACGGTTGCCTTCTTCGGTGGTTCCGTTATGGGACTCTCCGTTGCATCCCTCGGGCTCCTCGGACTCGGCGTATTCTTCTACTTCTTCGCCAAGACAGATCCCGTGGTCATCAACGGTTTTGCCATGGGTGCCTCTTCGATCGCACTCTTTGCCCGTGTCGGCGGTGGTATCTTCACCAAGACAGCCGATGTGGGATCCGACCTGGTTGGGAAGATTGAAGCGGGTATTCCCGAAGACGATCCAAGAAACCCCGGAGTTACCGCGGACAACGTTGGAGACAACGTGGGCGATATCGCCGGTATGGGTGCGGATCTTTATGAATCATACTGCGGTTCCGTTATCGCCGCCATCGCGATTGGTGCTACGATGGGTCTTGGTGTGGAAGGAATGGCGATGAAGTGGATGATGCTGCCAATGTTGTTTATCATTGTTGGGCTTATTGCATCGGTCATCGGAATCGGCCTTTTCAATTTCCTCAAAAACATGAAACCTCAATCCGCTCTCAGTAATTCTCTCTATATTGCGGGAATCCTCTTTATCATTGCCTCGTACTTTGTAGTTAAGTACATCACGGCGGGGATGTCTGCCGAGTATCTGAAGAATCTTGGAATGATAGGTCCTCTGGGACCCTTCTGGGCCGTTCTCCTCGGTATCGTTGCCGGTATGCTGATCGGTGCCGTCACTGAATACTACACTGCCCGTGGACCTATTGTCAGGATCGCCGAGTCGGCTCAGACCGGTCCCGCGACAATCATTATCAGTGGTTTTGCCGTCGGTCTTGAGAGCGTAGTGGCTCCGGTACTTTTCATCGCTATGGCTATCTGGCTCTCCTATATAACCTGCGGTCTCTATGGTATAGCCATTGCCGGTGTGGGAATGCTCGGTACGGTAGGTATGACAATGTCCGTTGACAGCTATGGTCCCATCGCCGATAACGCCGGTGGTATCGCAGAGCAGGCCCATATGCCTCCGGAAGTACGGGAGATCACCGACGGTCTCGACGCGGTGGGTAATACGACCGCAGCTATCGGCAAGGGTTTCGCCATCGGCTCGGCTGCGCTTACGGCTCTGGCCATGTTTGCGGCCTATACCGCCACGGTAAAGACCTTCCCCGGTTTTGAGAATTTCGCTCTTGATCTGACCGAGGCGCACGTTATCACCGGTGTGTTCCTGGGCGGGTTGATCCCCTGCCTCCTGGCTGCCCTCACGATGACGGCTGTCGGTGAAGCGGCATTTGACATGATCAACGAGATCAGGAGACAGTTCAGGGAAATCCCCGGCATTATGGAGGGTACGACACCTCCCGATACGAATGCCTGTGTTGATATAGCGACCTCCGCCGCTCTGAAGAGGATGATATTACCAGGTGTTTCGGCGGTACTGGCTCCCGTTCTCGTCGGTGTCTTTATCGGACCCCAGGCGTTGGGAGGATTCCTCGCAGGCGCGACGCTGACAGGCGTGATCCTGGGTCTCCTGATGGCCAATTCCGGTGGAGCATGGGACAACGCAAAGAAATACATTGAGCAGGGCAATTTCGGCGGTAAAGGTTCCGATGCTCACAAGGCGAGCGTTGTCGGCGACACCGTCGGCGATCCCTTCAAGGATACCTCGGGTCCCTCAATGAATATTCTGATCAAGCTGATGTCGGTTGTTTCGCTGGTTACCGCTCCGGCGATTATTTACCTCTATCAGTTAATTTACTGATGGTTGACCGACACTATTAAAAATCAAAGGGGGGTGGAATATTTCACCCCCCTTTTTTTTGTTATATGAATTGACTTGACAGGTCTCATGAAAAAAAATACGTTTTCGACCTGAATAATCATTCATGTCATTCCTTACACGAGGGAATAGTTATGGGTTTCAGATGCGGTATAATCGGCCTTCCCAATGTGGGTAAATCCACCATATTCAATGCACTGACTGCCGCCGGTGCTGAAGTGGCCAACTACCCCTTCTGTACGATCGACCCCAACGTGGGAATCCTTCCCGTGCCCGACGAGAGACTTACAACGATAGCACGAATCATCACCCCTCCAAAGTTTACTCATACCACCATGCAGTTTGTCGATATCGCAGGTCTCGTAAAAGGGGCGAGCAAGGGAGAAGGCCTCGGCAACAAGTTCCTCGGAAATATAAGGGATGTCGACGCCGTCGTTCACATCGTACGATGCTTTGACGATCCCAATGTATCTCATGTTCACGGAACCGTAGATCCCAAGAGCGACATCGAAATTATCAACACGGAGCTGATCTTGGCCGATCTTGAAACGGTTGAAAAAAGGATTGCAAAGACCGAACGTCTGGCAAAGGTGGGGGATAAATCGGTTCGAAAAGAACTCGATATCTGTCTCACAATTCGGGATGCCCTTGGAAGAGAGATCCCGGCGCGAACTGTGGTCTTTGATTCTGGCGAGAGCACGCAAATAGTTGCCGAGTTGCATCTTCTCACGTCAAAACGGGTGCTCTACGTAGCAAATGTAAGTGAAACCTTACTTAAAGAGGGGGGTGTTTACATCAACGAGGTCAAAAGCATTGCAGCGGAGGAAGGATCAGAGTCAATCGTGATCTGCGGAGACATGGAAGCGGAAATCGCCGCGCTCCTCGAAGAGGAAAGGAAGGATTTTCTCGAAGACCTCGGCCTCGAGGAGTCGGGTCTTCAAAAGCTCATACGGGCGGGATACAGTATGCTCGATCTCATAACCTTTTACACCACCGCCGGTGCCGAGCTCCGTGCATGGACAATAAGGCGCGGGACGAAGGCATCGGAAGCGGCTGGGCGTATCCACTCAGATATGGAACGGGGTTTCATAAAGGCGGAAGTCATCAATTACAACCAGTTCGAGCAACTGAAAGGCATGACGGAAGCACGGGAAAAAGGACTCATACACTTCGAGGGCCGGGATTATGTGGTAAATGACGGCGATATTATCTATTACCGCTTCAAGGCATAAATCATAGGAAGAAAAGTGAATCTTCCCGCCCTTAGGGCGCCCCCCGGTCACGGAAATGATTTTTATCATTGAAAGAAATAGGACCGGGCTCCGAAACACTTTCGATATTTCAGACTCGCAGATTCGGTAGCACCCATCCTTTCTTTAACTCATCGGGAACTCCCAGATAAAAAAAGTGGGTGGTCGACAATGTATCATCGACCACCCACTTGCAATATAAAAACTGAGAGGCACATACTTTCCACCCCTCTCAGATTCACGGGGGGGTCGGCGGATGGAAAGGAGGGAACCGAAAACCATCCGCCGACTTGTATAAATCAAGAGAGACTGACTAATCTCTCAATCTCCCAGATTTAATCGTTCTGTGCTGGTGGGTGGAAAGGAGGGAACTTTCAAAAAACCACCCACCAACCAACAGTTACTGCTCTAAATCCAAATCAGAGAGAAAAAAATCATTACTCAAGTCTTTCCCCTCATCTCTTTTTTCTTTGGAACCTCGCTTCAGATCAACCTTTTCACTACCCTGTTCCGAGAAAAGACTTGCTTCGCTGGTAGCAGTATCAGCATTCGATTTTAAAGGATCTATCTTCGTGCCTTCATGTATCTCTTTGTCTATAGATTCTATCCTCTTTTTCATAAGAAGTGAGGCATAAAACCTTTCGTAAATTTCTGGTTCAATATGCTTATAAAGAACATCAATTTATTAAGCAAAATAGATGCCAAACAGCCTCTTTCAGGAAACATCAAATAATTGGTAAATAATATATCAATAATAATAGAGAGTTACAAGGACCAATTGAGAAGGTATTTATTTCGGGGCATAGTAATTTTCATTGAGTGACCATTATGGGGGCAGGATATCGCCTCCATACGTGCGATATCCGCACTTTATAAGCGATATGGCCTGAAAGCCAAGAATATCACCTAAATCAGGAAGTGTGCTAATCGTGAACATTACGTTTGATAATCGCACAATCGGTACGTATAACACGGGGTTTTTCGTCCGATCATCATCGTATTAAATATCCCTGAGGCCTTGTCGCGGGAAATGTGTTAACTGCTGAACCTCCCCGTAATCCCGTATATGCGGGATTACGGAAAATGTTATTTTTTATTCGCTCGCTGTTCAGTTCAGTTCGAGCTTTTTAAGCTCGCGGATCAATGCATAGCGAGAGATCCCCAGCTTCTTTGCCGCCGCTGTCTTATTCCCCTTGCTCAGTTCAAGGACCTTTGAAAGAACGCGGTTCCTGAATGTATTGGTAACACTGTTTATCAGCACCTTATAATCGACCGGGTAGGCAGAGTCCAGAGATATAGAATCATCCAGCTGCATGCCGATAGAATTCTTCGGTGTTTCTTCAATAATCTCTGCCGGCAGGTTATCTGGTTTTATGACTCCCCGCACGTTCTGCATTATCATGACACGTTCAATTATATTTTTGAGTTCGCGCACATTCCCCGGCCAGGAATACTGCTTCAGGATCTCTTCCGATTTTTCAGAGAAGCCCTTGACTTTCTTGTTAAACTTATTATTGAACTCTTCTATGTAATGGTAGGCAAGTATTATAGCATCCTCTCCCCTCTCCCTGAGCGGGGGTATGCTGATGGGAACGACACTTATTCTGTAGAACAGATCCTCCCGAAAGGCTCCCTCAGCCACCATGCGGCTAAGGTCCCTGTTCGTCGAGAATATAAAACGCACATTTATGGGAATGTTATCGGTACCACCCAGTCTCCGGATATATCCGTCTTCCAGCATTCGAAGGAACTTCGCCTGAATGGAGAGATTCATTTCGCCAATCTCATCCAGGAGTATTGTCCCGCCGCTTGCATATTCGAGAAGACCGAGTTTCCTCTTTCTCGCATCCGTGAAGGCACCCGCCTCATAACCGAAGAGTTCGCTTTCGAGAAGTGTCCCCGGTATGGCCGCACAGTTTACATCGACAAAATGCTTTGATTTTCTGTTGCTCTGCCTGTGGATTGCCCTAGCAATCAGCTCCTTTCCTGTGCCGCTTTCACCCTGGACCAGTATGCTCGTATCATGTCCCGCAACCTCCCTGATAATGCGAAATATTTCCTTCATCTTTGCTGAATGGCCCACAATGTCATGGAAACCCAGAATCTTGTCCTCCCTCTCCTTGAGTGTCTCCACTTCCGTTTTCAGGGACTTTGCCTCCAGGGAAAGCATGGAATGCATAATGGCGCTGTCGTAGGATGCTGCCGCATTTATCACAAGGATATCGAGAATATTCTTCTGATCCCGTGTAAAGGCGACCCCCTTTTTACCGAGACAGAGAACACCCTTAAACTTGTCCCTGATCTTGAGAGGAATGGCTATTTCAATGGGGTAGTCATCAAATACTGGCATTACCTTATTGTTCTGCACAGCGTCTCTCACGACGATTGTATCTTTTTCAAAGGCCTTTTCTATAATGCTCCCCTTCATCTTTGAGGAATACTTGTTTTCCTCATCAACAAAAGTCTCTCTCCCGTCACTGATGAGGAATTTGTCCTTCTCGGTGTCGATAAAATAGAGGAGCGCTCTTTCTGCCTTTCCTATCTTCAGTGAACTGTCTATGACAATCTCATGCATCCTGTCCAGTGTATCGCAGGTATTGAGCTGGGAACCCGCCTCCTGCAACCGTAAGAGCATCTTTATCTTGTCTCTATTATCCTCAAAGAGCCCTGCGCTGTGGATAACTACGCTTATCTGATTGGCAAAGGTAAGAAGGATGTTGATAGCCTCCGGTGAAAACTTACTTTTTTCCCTTGACCAGAGTGAGATCATACCGGCGGCCTCGTCTTCTACCTGAAGAGCCGCATAAAAAGTCGATCCCCGCTTGTACATCTTTGATATCTTCCTGTCCGTTTCCGTTACCCTGGGATCCTTCTCCGAATCCTCAAGGACTAAATAGTGTCCGTCCTTCACGACTTTTGTTTCAAAACAATCATGTTTCTTCAGATTCAGGTGTGATGAAAAGGCCCTTTTTACCTCCTCCGGGCTGTAATTTTTGACGACCTTTGTGACCAGATTCTCTTTTTCATCATCGAGAAGGCATATTATTCCCCGGTCGAACCCCATCGTTTCCACGACTTCATCGAGGATATTCTGGAGGATGTCGTCAACGCTGAGAGGTGCTGTAATAAGGGTACTGATACGGAAGAAACTCTCGAGAAGCCGCTCCGCGGCATATATAGAAGTGAAACCCATAGATTATTGGTACAACTTTCTTCTTTTAATTAAAGATAAAAAACGATGATCTGTTTTTTGAAGCGGAGCGATAATATATGGAAGTTAACAAAAAATCAAGTCGTTCTTTTTCCGCACATCACGATTCCTGAAGCTCCCCGCAATCCCATATAAACGGGATTAAGGAAAATCTTATTTTTTAGTCGCTCGCTAACCCCGCTGCAAGCAACGGGGAATGCGCTCGCTGTTCAGTTCAAACACCATTGTGTCTGAAGATTATATCCTTACTTACGATTTATCGTACTTCAGGAATTGCATCGAAAATGTGGCCCTCCCCTGAGTGGCAGATCTCAGGTCGGTGGAATAGCCGAACATCTGTTTGAGAGGAACCTTGGCCTTTATCTCACTTATCGGGCCCTTGGGATTGATTTTTTCTACTTCCCCCCTCCTGGAGTTGATATTGCCGATAACATCCCCCATGAATTCGCTGGGAGTTATTATATCCACCCTCATGACGGGTTCGAGAAGTATCGGCTCCGCATCGGAACAACCATCATTAAATGCCGTCGAAGCTGCGATTCTGTAACCCAGTTCCGTCGATTCACCTTCTATGAAGGAGCCGCCCTTTAGTGTTACCGTTATATCCGTGACGGGATATCCTGATATACAGCCGCTCAAGGCAGCATCAGAAATCCCCTCTTTTATGACAGGATAAAACCCTTCGGGGATTGTTCCATCTTCAATATCGTTGATTAATTGTAATCCTGACCCGCGCTCTCCCGGTTCCATGCTCAAAATTACATGACCAAAGTGCTTTTTATCACCCAGATCCTTTTTAAATACCCGTTCAATCTCAACCTTTTTGCCAATCGTCTCCCGGTAGACAACCTTCGGTTTTCCGACATTTACATTGGTATGGAATTCCCGTATAAGTCTGTCGGTGACTATTTCAAGATGAAGCTCCCCCATACCCGATATGATGGTCTGGGCCGTTTCATCTTCATATTTGACCTTCAATGTGGGATCCTCATCCACAAGCTTGGCAAGGGCCGTAGCGAGCTTATCCTGATCCTGCGGGGTTTTGGCTTCAATCGCCTGGCTTATGACCGGCTCATAAAAATCTATCGGTTCCAGCACAATCGGATGAGATTCATCGCAGAGGGTATCTCCCGTTGTCGTATTTTTCAATCCCACCACTGCAATAATATTTCCAGCTCCCGCCTCGTTGACCCGCTCCCTCTTGTTGGCGTGCATCTTCAGGAGCCTGGAAATCTTCTCCTTTTTCTGACTGCTCGAGTTGTAGACTTCACCGCCCACCTTCATCTGACCCGAATATATTCTGACATAGGTGATCTTTCTCCCCTCATCCATCATTATTTTGAAGGCAAGTGCAGAAAGGGGCTCTTTGTTACTGCTGATACGTTTTTCCCTTTCCTTGTTCTCAGGATTGACTCCCTCAATGGGAGGAACATCCTCGGGAGAGGGGAGGAAATTAACGACTGCGTCGAGTATAGGCTGTATTCCCACGTTTCGAAGCGCCGTACCGCATAAAACGGGTACAACCTTCAACAGTATGGTGGTCCTTCGTATTGCATCAACAATCTCTTTCTCCTCAATATCGTCGCCATCCAGATATTTTTCTGCAATATGGTCATCCGCCTCGGCAAGCGTTTCGATGAGCTTTTCCCTGTATTCTTCAACTCTTTGGCCCCATTCCGGAGGCACATTGACGAGGTCATATTTCAGCCCAAGGGAATCATCATCCCAGACAATCATCTTCTCAGTTATGAGGTCAATGACCCCCTTAAAGACGTCTCCTTCCATTACGGGAATCTGGATCAGAAGAGGGACGGAACTGAATCGCTCCCGCATCATCTTCACGGTACCGAAATAATCGGCCCCCACCCTGTCCATCTTGTTTATAAATGCAATTTTGGGAACCCTGTACTTATCCGCCTGATGCCAGACCGTTTCAGATTGAGGTTCGACTCCGCCAACGGCACAAAACACCACGAGGACACTGTCCAATACCCTGAGACTTCGCTCAACCTCAATGGTAAAATCCACATGTCCCGGCGTATCAATGATGTGTATCTCTCTGTTTTTCCATTGACAGGTGGTTACGGCGGAAGTAATGGTAATTCCTCGTTCCTGCTCCTGAGGCATCCAATCCATGACGGCCTCTCCGTCATGAACTTCTCCCATTTTGTAAGTCTTGCCGGTATAAAAGAGGAGACGTTCCGTCACTGTTGTCTTGCCGGCATCAATATGCGCAACGATTCCGATATTTCTTATTTTCGAGAGTCGTGTCGGTGCGGCCATCTGGTTCTTTCCCTCGGGTCAGTCGTTCTATTTCGAAGTGCGTACTATCAATTCCATATTGGCGGTAAAGGGATTTCTCGTATCTATATGCCCCTTTATTGTCTCTATCTCTTTTCCCTCTACCAGAATTTTTACACTTTTAACCTGTGGCATATTGCGTGTAATCGTGTTTGTGAGTGAATAGATCGTCATCATTTCACTCGCACTCCCCCCGGGATGAAGGTCAACCAGCGTCCGGTTAAAACTGATAGAGGCCGATCCGTCTTTTATTGTGACATCCTTGACCTTTGTGCCTTCGGGGAATGTCCCCACCAGCCCTGTAGTTGAACCCCCGATGAGAGTTGTTACCAGTTCCTTTATCTGGTCTTCCATCTTTTTTTCTTTCCATATATACCTGTCTTCGGGAACAAGAAATCTCTCGTTGGAGTCGGAAAAGTAAAGTTCCACCTTGTATTTCTCTTTTTTAACCCGTTCGCCCTCACCTGTTGTGGGAGGATATATGTACTCAAAAAGAGAAATAAATAAAAACACCAGAAATCCCACTCCCACCAGGACGATGAGCGAGAGAATGAACAGTTTCAGGTTCTGTCTTCGTTTCTTTTCCTTGAGCGCCTTCGCTTTTCTCTGCTTTTTTGTTGCCATAGTCTCCCTGTCTCCCTGTCAAAAAACTCGCTAAATCTATGGTAATTTGAATTCACTGTCAAGTTAAGAAAAGCGGGAGGGTCCTTTTTTGAAGGTCCTCGCGACACGTTGCGGGGAATCTTCAACCGTTTAGTATGTCAGAAATTATTTTTTCTGCTTTTCTGACAGAAAATAATTTCGTTACCTCATGAATCTCGTTTATCGGCGGTAAGGAATATTTTTGATTGTATGCACCCGGTATCCAACTCATTATTATATTGACCGTCCCGCTCTTCTATTATATTGAACTCCCTCAGAAAGGTTGAGATCATGGAATTCAAGAGCGTATCAGATGTCAAGAACAAACTTGAAAAAGCGGATTATATAACCTCTAAAGAGATCGCTACCGTGGTGTTCCTCGCAGAGGCAACAAATAAGCCCATCCTCGTGGAAGGACCCGCAGGGGTCGGCAAGACCGAGCTTGGAAAGGCAGTGGCCAGAAGCCTGAACCGGAAGATGATACGCCTGCAGTGTTATGAGGGACTCGATGAATCGAAGGCACTTTACGAATGGGAGTACGCCAAGCAGCTCCTCTATACCCAGATGGTAAAGGAAAAAATCAGTGACGTTGTCACCGGTTCCGGGAGCCTCTCTGAGGCTGTTGACAGGATCGCGGATCAGGAGGATGCCTTTTTTTCCGAGCGTTTTATTCAACCCCGTCCACTGCTCCAGGCCATAGTCTCAGACGATCCCGTGGTACTCTTAATCGATGAAGTCGATAAATCAGACCCCGAGTTCGAGGCCTTTCTTCTCGAAATTCTGAGCGACTTTCAAATCTCCATACCGGAGCTTGGAACAAAAAAGGCGATAAAGATCCCCTTTGTTATCCTTACCTCAAACAACTATAGAGATATGAGCGACGCCCTGAAACGAAGGTGTGTTCACGTCTACATCGACTATCCCGACCGCGAGATCGAAATGAGGATCGTCTCATTAAAGACACCGGGGATACAGGAGCGGCTTTTAGAAAATATCGTGGATGCGATACGGGATATTCGCAAACTCGATTTAAAGAAAAAACCCTGCATCTCGGAAACTCTGGACTGGGCGCAATCTCTTATGGCCCTTCAGATAGAAGACCTTTCTTTCGAGGTAATTCTGGCCACCCTTAATGTCATCTGCAAGTACAGATCGGATTCCGACAAGGTGAGAGATTACCTGGAGAAAAACCATACGTCAGGCAATGCAGCATGGTCAATCTCATCCTGAAATTTGTGTCCTGCTGCAGGGCCTCGGATATCAGGATCTCCACCTCCGAAGTTCTTGACTGTCTTACACAGCTTCAGTTGATTGACATTCTCGATGAGGAGCAATTCAAGGCCGTTTTACGCTCCAACTTCGCCAAAAGCAGGCGGGAGCAGAGCAGACTTGACAGGATTTATCACCTCTTCTTCCACGAAATGCGCCAGGATATGGGAATAGCAGAGAGGGACTCCCTGTCGGAGCATATCGAAGACATATTCGACATGCTCCAGGAGAAGGCCGGCGAAGACGAACAATTAGGTGCAATACTCGATTTCATCTCGGGAGATCCCCTCGCATACCTCCGGGAATTACGAAGAATTCAAAGGGAGTTTCAGGATTCCACCGGCAATACAAGATTCAACCTCGGCCCCCTTGCAAGTCGCCTCCAGATGCTGATTAATCTCAACACTACGAGGGGTGCAATCGCCCAGTTTCTTGACGATAACCATACCCACATCACGAGGGAGAACCGCCACAACCTGATGGCACATTTCAATGAGTATCTTGACAGTGCCTATGCGATGCTCATGAATGAACCACGGCCCTACGAGGACAATCTCAGACAGGTAAGGGCGTATGAAAAACGATTGGAAAAGCTTGGTGAAAAATCTTTCTCACTTCTGACGCAGAAAGAAATAGAGGAGATGAGGGAGATTATAGAATTACTCGTGAGAAGGTTGAAAGATATCATGTCTCGCCGCTTCGTCTCGAATGACCGGGGAGTCCTTGATGTAAAAAAGACCCTGAGAAGGGCCGCCAAGTATCAGGGGGTTCCTGTGGAGATTATGTTCAGGAAGCGACCGCCGCGGAAGGGAAAAATTGTGACCCTTTGCGATGTCTCCAGTTCCGTGTGGTCCGCCGCCCGGTTCATGCTGAACATACTCTACTCGCTCCAGGAGTGTTTCACAAAGGTGAAGAGCTTTATCTTCGTCTCGGGACTCACCGAAGTATCCGAGATATTTGATAAATACGAGATCAATCAGGCGATAGCAAAGGTATTGAGCGAGGCGGATATCGAATATAACGTCCCCACGGACTATGGCGAGACCTTCAGGGACTTCAGAAAAAGCCACATGGATATATTAAACAAGAAGACCACCCTCATAATCATAGGAGACGCCCGTTCAAACTACTTCAGTGCGGAGGATGGGATACTGGAGGAGATGCGTGAAAAATCGAGGAGGGTCATATGGCTCAACCCGGAACCGGAACAGACCTGGTATACGGGCGACAGCGAAATGTATGCCTATAAACAGCACTGCAATGAGGTACGGCCCTGCAGAAACCTGAATCAGCTTCTCGCTTTCGTCGAGGAGCTGATACTGTGATCTTTTAAAGGCGGGGTGACAAAAAATCGAATCTCACCCCGCCATATCTCACGTCCCGAAGACTACACCATAAGGTTGAGCGGTTCGATATATTCGGGATCCTCTTTCTCCATAATCTCCACAATCCACTTATGAAGGCGGATCTTATGCTGCTCCAGTATGGCCCTCTTCTTAACAAAAGTCTTTGCAAAGGCAACCGATTCTTTCATTAATTCCTCTTCGTTTTCACAGGCCTTCACAATGACGTGATTTTCCTCGAGTTCAACCGCTGATTCTCTCTTGCCGCTGAAGATCAAATATTCAGCCTCATAGTAGGGCATCGACTTCTTCACAATGGCAAGCATGGCAGGGAGGAAGGGAATGCTTATATCGACCTCGGGAAAACAGAAGTAACCCCGATCCTTCCTCATAAATCGAAAGTCGCAGGCACAGGCGAGGAGCGTCCCGTCACCGAAGGCATGACCGTTGATGGCCGCGATGACCGGCATTGGATAATAGAGGATTCTCTTAAAAACCCTGTTCAAACCGTACATAAAATCCTTGATATTCTGGTATTCCTTATTGGCCATTGCACCCCCGATCCATTCGAGATCTATTCCGAGCGACCAGTTCTTGGGATCGCTCGATGTCATCACAACCGAATAGATCGACTCGTCTTTCTCGATCTCGTCAAAGGCCTCGAGAACGGCATTCACAAAATCAGGATTATGTCTGTTTTCACCGTTATTCAGCGTCATAATCGCAACCGTTTCATCCTTTTTCCACTCTACAATACTCATCTATTCCTCCTTCATATCCAAAATATTATTCGACCGGGAGCGCACCCTCAATCCCCGCCTTGAAGGCGGGGTCAAGGGGCGCAACATAATTAATCTATTCCTTACCAAGAAGCCCCGCCCTGCAGGCGGCGGGGTGCTTCACAACTGAGCGAAACAGCCATTAATTCCCCCATATCAGGGGATTTTCAACTTCTGCCCCACATAGATACGATTTTTTGACTTCAGGTTATTAAGGCTCATCAGCGCCTCAACCGTAGTCCCGTTTCTTCTGGCAATCTCCTCGAGCGTATCACCCCTCTTTATCCTGCAGGTCGTCGTCGCTGGGGGATTAGAGGACACCCTGAGCTTCTGTCCCACATAGATCCTGTTTTTTGATTTCAGTTCATTCAGTCTCACCAGGTCACTCACGCTCGTACCGTAACTCCTGGCAATCAGTTCAAGCTGGTCACCCCGTTTCACGGTATAGACCGTGACGGGAAGTTCCGATGGAATCTTGAGACGCTGGCCAACATAAATCCTGTTCCTTGATTTCAGTTCATTCAGTCTCACCAGTGTACCAACAGTCGTTCCGTAATTCCTGGCAATTTCCTCAAGTTTATCTCCCCGCTTCACGGTATAGGACGTCACAGGGAGTTCCGACGGAATCTTGAGTCGCTGACCTATCAATATCCTGTTCTTCGATCTCAGTTGATTCGCTTTCAGCAAGGTGGCGATCGTTGTCCCGTTTCTTCTGGCGATCTTCTCCAGGGTATCGCCCCGTTTCACCTGGTAGGTATGATAGATAACTTCTTCCGCGGTATAATCTTTCTGGGGCTGTGCGGCCGCCCGTTCTGCCCAGGTCTTGTCCGCTTCGTAAGGAAGGGGAATAAATTCATTGACGGCAGAGGCAATAGCCCAGGCAACGTCGGTCTGATAGGCGGAACTTCTCAGGAGAACCTCCTCTCTTGGGTTCGAGATATAGGCAGTTTCCACCAGAACCGACGGAATATCGGGAAGCTTGAGAACCCTGAAGGGCGCCATGTGGACCTTGGAAAACTTGAGACGATTTACCTTTTTGACGTCACTGAGAACCATGGTGCCGAATTCTATCGACTGATTTATCGTCTCCGTCTGGAGCATATTGAGGGTGATGGGATCTGATTCGTCATTATTATGACCGTTTTCCGACCCTCCGATAATGTCTGACAGGTTCTGACTCTTCGCAAGGAGTCGTGCCGCCTCGTTTGTTGCTCCCCTCGTCGAAAGGCAATAGACAGAGGAACCTCGTACTCCCCTGTTTCTGCAGGCATCGGCATGAATGCTTATGAAGAGATCAGCCCCGTATTGCCGTGCCGCTTTCATCCTCTCTTTAAATGAAACATAGTAGTCCCCTTCTCTGGTAAGGAAGGCTTCATATCCCCGCTGCTTCAAGATATCACGTAATTTTTTTGAAATACCGAGGACGATGTCTTTTTCCAGTGTCTTTCTCCTGCCTATTGCTCCCGGATCTTCACCCCCATGACCGGGATCGATGACGACGACCCTTTTCCTTTCCAGGGTCTTTATCTTTTCTCTCTCCTCAATCGTTTTTCTCTCAATCTCGGGAATCTTAATATCGATAACAATTCTGTGAGGTTTATCAAGTATTTTACCTAACTTAAAGTCCTCAACACTGACACCGTCGGCAACAGACAGCTCAAATCTTACCTTCTTTTCAGGAAGATCCGTGATAAGAATTTTTTCAACGGCCGGTTCATTGAGAAAATACTCTCTCTCCAGCGAGGGAGAAACGTCGGCATTGTCGATATCGACAGATATTTTTCCGTCTTCCTCTGCCACACGATACTGCGTATCTGCGCTCGTATCGATCACGACTCGCGTATATTCGGGAGCCGTCCAGTGCCGAACACTTAAAACATGAATCGTACCCGATGCTTCGGGGGAAGGAATGGTCGCGCACAGAAACAGAAGAAGAAAGGCGATATAGAATATCTTTCTCATTTTCCGGGGGAATCTCCTCTTTGGAGCGGGAGTCTAACAGCTTTGGCAAAAGTTTACAACCCTGTTTAGAAAAGGGATTGACAAGAGTGTATCGAAGTGACATTTTGCGTGTAAAGAAAATGGAAGCTTCCCGCAATCCCGTATAAACGGGATTAAGGAAAATGTTTGTTTTTTATTCGCTCGCATTCCCCGCCGCAAGCAGCGGGGAATGCGCTCGCTGTTCAATTGAAGGTGTGTGTCAATGAAAATAAGGGAGCTGCTGAAGGATGATTTCCCTACTCTCTCATTCGAGTTTTTCCCCCCAAAACGTGAGGGAAATATTGATAGCCTTTATCTGGCAATCAATGAACTCATAACCCTTACACCGAGTTTTGTCTCCGTTACCTACGGTGCAGGTGGAACTACACGGGACAAGACTGTGGAGATCGCATCAAAAATCAAGAACGATTTCGGGCAGGAGGTCCTCGCGCACCTTACCTGCGTGCAGTCGACCCAGGACGATATCGCCGAGATCCTCGGTGATTTGAAAGAGCATAACATAGAGAACATACTGGCCTTGAGGGGAGACCCCCCGGGAGATGACAAGGTCTTTATGAAGGTCGAAGGGGGGTTCGGTTATGCCAATGAACTTGTGGAGTTCATCCGTTCTCACGACCAATTTTCTATCGGCGTAGCCGGTTATCCCGAAGGTCACATCGAGGCTCCGAACCTCGATACTGACATTGTCAACCTGAAGCGCAAGGTCAACGCCGGCGCCGATTTCATCATTACCCAGATATGTTTTGAAAACGACAGTATCTACCACTTCCGTGACAGGGCACGCTCCCTCGGCATCGAGGCACCGATTATTGCGGGTATCTTCCCCATCTTCAACTTCAAGCAGATACAGAAGATGACGACGCTCTGCGGTGCGACCATTCCCTCAAATCTGGAGAGGAGCCTCTCACGGGTAAGCGAGAAAAACGAGGAGATCGAAAAATACGGCATAGAATACGCGATACGACAGAGCGAGGACCTTTTAAAAAACGGCATCTCGGGACTGCACTTCTACAGCATGAACAAAAGCAGCCACGTCATCAAGATTGTTGAAGAACTTTCGATTCCCAAAGGCGGATAGCGAAAAATACTGTTGAATATTACGACCACACATAGTATTGAATTGACCAGCGAGCGAATACAAAATTAACATTTTCCTTAATCCCGCTTATACGGGCGGGGAGCTTTAATTTGAGACCGTAAGGGAAAAGCCCGCGAGAAGAGAGGCGGGCTTTAATTATATGGAATCAATAAAAAGGGCGATTAGCTCAGCAGGATAGAGCGTTGGCCTCCGGAGCCGAAGGTCACGGGTTCGAATCCCGTATCGCCCTCCAGAATATAATTGATAACTTAAACTGTATAACGTGACTGAATTGAATGCTACTTTCCACATTACCACACGTTATACACCACCGCGCAGCTGGCTAATTCTTAATCATTACGCGCGAAATAAAAGACGATGTGTTCCGCCTGCAGATCAACAGGATCATACAAGGGTGATAATCGAAGATTGGAATGTTATAGATTTACCGCCACTGTCTTGGGGCGCTCTTTTTTTTGCGTTCCTGTCAGCAGCATGTTATCTGTAACGTTTTTTTTATAATTTCTTTAGCTCGTAGATACTCTATATTTCCTCTATGGTACTCATCGGGATACGGTTTATATCATGAATTAACTTCGGAATATCGTCAGGCATCAGGGGAGCCGGTGCCGGCCGGCGGCCCTTGCATACCCTGGTTAGATTTCGCTTTTGTAAACATCCTTACGATTGCCGATTCTGAGGATAAGGATATCAAGACCCAACAGGGCATAGATCACCCTATAGTCACCGACGCGGTAATTGCGAAGCCCGGCAAACTGACCCTTGAGCACAGGATTGGATTCAGGCTGCTTGATCAGATCCTTCTCAATGAGGTCAAGGATACGTTTCGCCTCGGGCTTCGATAGCTTCTTGAGGTCGCGGTGAATCGACTTCTTGTAGACGATATTATAGGCCAAGAGACTTCCTCATCTCTTTGGATGAAATAACTTCATCCCCCTTGTCATGGAGTCGGTCCAGGGCGATCTGGAGATCCGCGAAATCCTCGATATAGGACTCCAGGGCCTTCTGAATGATGAAAGAGCGAGGTCTTTCGGTCTCTTTGGCTATACTATCGAGTTGGCTAGCAAGATTCTTGGGAAGTCGTACTGATATCGCTGTATTCATGGTGTACCTCCTGTCATTTATGTATTAAAATGTATGCAGGAATGTCTGTTTTGTCAAGTAGATTTTCGAAATCTAACACTGCTCTTCAGCGGGCGCGGTTTTTTGCGATCCGCTGAAAGAGCTTGTTCGAAATTTATTACCGCCTTTCGAATCCTTCAACCAAGGATTTGTATTTCTCGTGAATCATATTCCGATCGAACTCCCAGAATTCTGCCAGCATGGCCTGATCCTCTTCATCAGTAAAGTAAGTTCTGGTTGAAGGAAAAAAAACCTTATCTTCTTTCTCGATATGTCTGGGATAAAAATCGGTGAGGGTTTGAAGGTTGGTGGAAATGTCGACCAAGGCAGTCTTATCACCATTTCGGTAGCGTGAGTTGGCTTCGACAAGCGCTTTGGTTGTCTGGCGACCAAACACGTGTTCATCTATCAGTTCTTTCATGATTTTCCGGTCTTCTGAGGTCAGCGGTTTTTTATTCAATTCTCGGAAAAGAATATCTTCCTCTTTCCCGTGATGCGTACGGTCGGCGTATACCCGGATGAAATCAACCGCAATATCCACGAACACAGGATCCACCTCTTGTTTCGATTCGATTTTGCCCAGAACGCCTTTGATAACCAAAAGCATCCGCTCAATAAGACGATGTTCTATCATGAGTGAGCCTCGTGCTTGCATACTAGTACCTCCTTTTTTTACTTTCGAACGCTCCGGCTTTGCGGCGAACGAAGCAAGTCCGTCAACAGCCGGTTGTTATGACCTTCCCTTTTATTCAGAGTCCGTATCGCTTTCCTCATGATGACAATTTGGACTTTATACCCAAAGCCGATATCCAGTTTCTTTCTACGGATTCATGAACCTCAATGGTTTCATAGCCTGCTGCTGTCAGGAATTCCCGGTAACCTGCAGGAGTGTGGAGGTGCATATCCGCCCAGGAGGCCCACTTCCTATTTCGCTCTTGGAATTTTTCGTTCTCATAGACCTCGTTCACAAGTAGCAGTGTACCTCCTGGCAATAGCACACGCTTGATTTCTTGGAGGTCATTGTGAAGATCCGGCCAAAAATAGTAGGCTTCAAATGCAGTAACGAGGTCAAAGGTGTTGTCAGCAAATGGCAAAGATGAAACCGACCCTTGGTTGATTTCTATTCGACCTTTTTCCATCAGCCCCTTATTCACCTTCTTTGCCAATAGCACCATATCTTGGGAATAGTCGATTCCATAGAGCTTTGCTCTCGGAAATATTGAAGCCATATCTCGAAGAGCTGCCCCTCCGCCACAACCAATATCAAGGACGGAGACATAGGACTCTGAAGATATGTAGCTGAGACCCCAACGCCTGACTTTTGAATGGCCGGCATTCATGGCCCTGCCTACGACTCTTCCAAGAAACCCTTGAGGTTTCCGGCACTGTCTTACAAACTTCTCTACAAATCCCATCAGAGATTTTCCTTATGCTGGTCATAACGACGAGTTGAGCGGTTCGACGGCAGGCTGCCGAGCTTGCTCGGTAAGGTTGCTGTCGAAAGCGCTCGAACGATTTGTTCGAACGCGCGAATCAGCGCGCGGTCGGACTAATCGGGCGAGTGCGAAAGCGCAACTCGCCGTACGTTCCGCATAACCGGCTGGCAAAGGAGCGCAGCGGATTTGCCAGTCCGAGTTGATGCGGTTGTTAGGCGACACAAAGTTCAATTCACGATCTCGAAGTTGAGAACCCTGAACTCGACCTTTGTTCGCGGGCTCATTGACCCCGATGACGTCGTTAATTTCTGGACGCTGCCGTCAACGCGGCTCGTTATTCGCTTGGCTAAGCCCGCAGGAATGAGCCCCTGATAGTGAACAACATCAACATCGATTGGAATACCCTGCGCATCATAGAAAATTATAAGGCAATAGATGTTCTTAACGTTCTCGCGGAGTTGATTGCGAAGCGACATAGCATATGAGCCGCTTTGTGCGTGAACAAGTTCCCACGTCAGCTGCCCTCCGACTACACCCTCCGAACCCCTCCCCCCAAGATCGGCAAGGATCGAGCGTTGAGCTTTGGTCCGCTTCGCTTGAGATAGAGGTTTGGCTGGGCCGGTCGTAGTGAGGAGTTCCCTCAAATAGCGCGAAGGAATCGCGAAATTGAGGTTCTGGCCACCTGTGAAAGTTGCTACTGAAACGCCGATTACTTCCCCCTTGCCGTTCAGCACCGGGCCACCGCTGCTACCGGGGGATATTGGAGCGGTTATCTGCAGAAGCTTGTCGTTTCCAACCTCTCGGATACTGCTGACGATGCCCTGTGAAAACGTGCCTTCCAACCCTTGAGGATTTCCAACGGCATAAACTGTTTCTCCGACCTGAACCGATTCACTATTGCCAAGGGCAACTGCTCCTGCACGAGCACCAGAGATTTTGAGAATCACAAGATCCCGTTCGGGGTCTACGGCGGTAATGCCTTCGATGTCGTATTTTGTTTTCTGACCGACTATTTTTGCGTACCCTCTTGCGGCACCTTCGACAACGTGTAGATTGGTGGAAACCTCGCTATCACGAACGAAAAAGCCGCTACCCAACGAAAGCGGCTGGCCGTTGGCGTCTTCCATAACAAGGAGGACAGTCGAAGTGAATGCCTTCCTGGCGATTTCCTGCGCAGTTTGTGCATATGCCGGGATAGCTCCTATATACAGAAGAAGCACCCAGATCAAGGGTCTTATCAAGCCAATTCTTATTCGTGCCATAGTTCTATCCTTTTGGGCGCGGATGAACATTTCGCCGGTTCTTATATCCGCATTAATATTTCGGAATGCTTGCCACCCTGCCAGCCGGTATTTGATATTTTTACAAAATCGGAATGGCCGCATATCTCACAATACAATTTAAATACCAATGTGAATCCACGCTTTGCCTTACTCTTACAGTGGGCGTTGTATTCATTGACTGCTTCTTTCGCATGTTCACCGTATTCAAGGATCCGCATGATTTCACGGTCAGGGCATTTAGGACAGAAGAAATAGAAATAATCAGTTTCGCCAGTTGCACCCGCCAACCGGCCTTCGCTTATCTGATCAGATCCGTGATACGGTTTTCCATTGTTGAATTTAGACATGTTTTCACCTCCATTTCGATCTTGAGCCTAACGCTCTGGCTCACAGGTGAGGGCCGCTTTTTGGCCAGAATCCTTGTGAAGCCAGTTGTTATGTGTTTTATTCGTAGCGACCATCCTTTGCTTTTATCACCTTAATCACATCATCGTGCTTTTGTCCTTCAATAATATCTTTCAGATGAAGAAAGCCAGTTTCCTTAATGTATTGCAGATGAATACGCCAACCAGATACTTTATTTATATCCGCTCTATATATTGCCTTCTTATAACCCTTTACGCGATGCAATCGTGTTTTTGGAAAAGAACGAGAAGAATGGCACGAGTTATCTTCAAACTCAGCAAGAGCCTCTAAAAATTGAACTTTATGCTCATCATCAGGTAACGATTTGACCGCTTCATGTATGATTCCGTATTCATCTAACAACGCTTTGATTTGAGCCATAACTAATGCTCCTCTGCGTTGTTGGGATTCAATTTATTTTGATATATTGATTCTGCGATGCCTTTGAAAACTTTGTCTACTTCTGAATGTCTCACAACATGAAGTAGCGTGATAAGACTTTGCTCAAACAAGGGGTCTTCATCAACGGTCATTATTATTCTTATGTCCCGATCAACCCGTAACGCATAGAGACTTGATTCATTGTCGCCAGCAAGCTTTAACTTCACTGGTTGATATGCGTGATTATAAAAGTCTCCAGTCTTTTGCTCCAATAACTGACTATATTGGTTGAGTTTCTGAACTATGTGGGCCTTCTCCTTGTGGGGAAATTTGCCAAGCTCTTTCTCAAACTTTTTTGTTGATTCAAAACGTATAGTCATTTCTACCTATTCTCACATAACGCTGCGGCTTAGCAGCCGCGGCGATCTATCGCGGTCTGCTACAGTCGCTGGTTCGGTGTATCATTTACTTTATTGGTATTCGCTTTTGCATTGGAAATTGTTCTCTAATATATATATATCGGGGTTATTCATTAATGCAATTGGGTTCCACATCCTTGGATCATCGTCGCCGAGCTCAAAATACCAGGCATCTTTTTCACTGCCATGAACAACATAGACCCAATACCAACGTTCCTTGATACAATTCTTGCATGAAATGGATGCAAAGCCGAAATATCGATGGCCGTCTTCTCCGTACTTTCCCATCAACTCATTTGGGCCTTGCAAAGACCCAGGCCTTAAGTATGAAGTCTCTTTCCATGGTATATGAACTGTATCAATTGGCTTCTTATCTAAATCAAAAATGCCGAAGCCATAAGAAGGTTTTTCTGCTGTAGCATTATTTTCATTTGAAACTGTGTACGTTAAGGATTTCGGGCTGGAAAAAATTAGATGTAGATCAGGCTTGATGAAATAATCTTTAAGCTGAACATACCCTAGGATCACGGTGAGTAAAATAGAGGGAAAAACAAAAATTTGCAAAATGGATGACCACGAGCTAAGCAAATTTGATTTGCGTTCAAGCCATATATTTAACTTTTTAAAAAGTTTCATTGCGCTTAATTTCCTGCCGAACGGTGCTGTTGAGGAGGGGCGGTTTAAAACTGACAACTTGAAAAACAATAAAGATGGTAATAGAAAGACGAGATTTTTGCCAACCGCCTTTTGGCAGCCCTCTGCTCAAACAGCTTTGTTATAGGTTTAGTTAATACATGTAATTGCAATAATAATTGAGGCTATTAAAGATAAAATATTACCAAATAAAAAACGATTATATGCTGTCCTTGTGTTTCTCCCGCCCCAAGTGCTAAGTGCTTTTATTCCTATCCAACCAATTATTGCTTTCCAATACCCTAGAGTCATAAAAAATGGAAAAACAACCAATTCAATAATTCCTATAAAAAATGGCAACCAATGGTCATCAATTCTAATATCTCCTGAGTTGCTCAGAAAAGACTCTTTTATTAATGACTTGATGTCTCTATCTTTAAATTCGGCCTCGTTTTCTGGCTTGGCAATTTCTCCCTTTACAATGGCTTTTGCTTTGAAAAAGCACAAAATTAGTCTGATTATTATCGATAGAGCAACGACGAGTAATATGTAGCAACAACTACTATCAATATTTATAGCCTTAATTATTTCTTCCAGAGAGAGAGATTGTTCCATTTTGATTTTCACCTATAACGGCGAGTTGAGCGGTTCGGCGGCAGGCTGCCGAGCTTGCTCGGCAAGGCTGCTGGCGAATGTGCTCGAACGATTTGTTCGGCCGCGCGAATCAGCGCGCGGTCGGACTATCGGGCGAGTGCGAAAGCACAACTCGCCGTACGGTCGCGCGCAGCGCGACCGTACAATTAATATACTGGGTTGTTATTTCCGAAAACCCAAGCAATACTACATCAATCTGTATAAATTAGAAAGTATAAATATAATTATGAAATCATGCATAAATGAACTTTCATCATTGGGTATTTTGTGGTAATAAAGACTAAAAACCAAGTAGGTAAAATATAGAGAAAATGGTAACGCCCCTAGATGATAAGCTGCCAGAGTTCCAAAAGTATCTTCTGGACAAAAATCTGGTCCCGGCGAAAAATGTGCCGTTCTACGCTTACTGGGTCAGCCGGTTTCTCGAATTTGCCTTAAGAAAGGAATTGTCAGCTTTGGAGTATCAAGAGGTTGCGGTCTTAGACTTTTTGAATTCCTTGAAATCGGATGATCGTGTTCTGGATTGGCAGTACAAACAGGCTAATGATTCCATCAGGCTCTATTATTTTCATTATCTGAAAAAGACAGATATCCGCTCGACAAAAGCTTTGGCTTCTGACAGTATATCCGAAATAATTAAAGAAACGAAACGCCTGATTCGTCTGAAACATTATTCATACAGCACTGAGAGAACTTATCTTCAGTGGATTGAGCGTTTTCTTGGGTATACAGGGCAAACATTGAAGAAACCTGTCACTGAGATCGATACCTCCGATGTTAAAAATTTTCTCAGTCACCTTGCTATTAAACGGCGCGTTTCTGCTTCTACACAGAATCAGGCATTTAACGCGATTTTGTTTTTCTTCCGCTCCATGCTTGGAAAAGAAATGGGTGATCTCTCCCAGACAGTCCGAGCGAAACGCGGACAGAAACTGCCTGTTGTCTTTTCGGTAGAGGAGGTCAAACGGTTATTGGCCTGCATGGACGCTAGAGATCTGCTTATCGCCGGGCTGCTCTATGGTGCGGGATTACGGCTGATGGAACTCGCCCGCCTGAGAGTCAAGGACATCGATATGGATTTAAATACATTAACCGTAAGAAGCGGCAAAGGAGATAAGGACAGAACCACTATCTTGCCGGCAACGGTTAAAGATCAATTGAAGAATCATTTAACTAAAGTGAAAAGTTTGCATGAGAGCGATCTTTCTAAGGGATATGGCGAAGTCCATCTTCCTGATGCGCTGAGCAGGAAATATCCCAACGCCGGCAAAGAATGGGCGTGGCAGTATGTTTTTCCGGCTAACAATCTCTCTGTTGACCCGCGCAGTGGCAGGGTGGCTCGCCATCATATCAGCGCCTCCGCCATACAGGGGATAATAAAAAAAGCGATCAGGGGGGCCGGTATTCCCAAACACGCATCCGTGCATACGCTACGCCACAGTTTCGCGACACATTTGCTCATGAACGGCGTTAATATCCGGGAAGTGCAGGAGTTGCTCGGCCATAAAAATGTTGAAACAACGATGATCTATACCCACGTGCTGCGGGATATGTCCAAAGCCCCGAAAAGCCCATTAGATCTTCTTTTGGAAAGGCAGTGAGTAAAAGGACAATGAACAAAAGGAAGGAGGTTCCGAAGATGCTGATTCCGACAATCATCATGGGCATACTTGCCGTCGCCCTTTTGTCAATCGCATATATGCGAGGCGAGGGTGAACATATAAGTGGTATGAAGATAGCCCTTACCCTGACTATCGAAATACTTCCACTCCTTTTCTTCGCCCTCATCATTGCCGGCATGGTCCAGATACTCCTCCCCCACGACCTTCTTGCGAAATGGGTAGGTGAAGAATCGGGCCTGAAGGGAATTTTCCTCGGAGCAATAGCAGGCGGTTTCTCTCCCGGCGGTCCATATGTAAATCTGCCCATTGCAGCGGGGCTCCTGCGGGCGGGCGCCAGTGTGGGAACCATGGTTGCATTCCTGACGGGATGGTCCCTCTGGGCGGTAAGCAGGCTCCCCATGGAGGTCGGTATCCTGGGATGGAAATTTACCCTTATTCGTCTTGCCTGCACCTTTATCTTTCCTCCTATCGCGGGAATAATCGCGCAGGCACTGTTTTCCGGAGCCAGATACACCATCTAATAAATCCTGAGCACCTATCACGGAAGGATCATTTTTCGAGATTTTTAAACGATTCCATCATGGTAGTAACACCCCTCATGAAAAAAACATGGAAATCTTTTCGGGAAAAATGGTATGGGTATTTTTTTATGAACCAGACCTACAGAAATGGAGGCGTTAATGAACATAAATTTCAGTAAAAAAGGAATTTTATTACTATTCTTCGTTTTCATCCTGCTTGCCATACCGGGATTCTACTGCGAGAAAACCGCCTTTTCCGCCGACAGGGAAACCTACAAGAGCTTGAGGCTTTTCAATGAAATCCTCGATATGATCGAAAAGAACTATGTAGAAGAAGTTGATACCAAGGAGATAATAGACGGCGCAATAAAGGGGATGGTAAAATCCCTCGACCCTCACAGTGAGTATATGAGTAAAGAGACCTACGAGGATCTGCAGGTCGGTACAAAGGGCGAGTTTGGAGGTCTGGGCATTGAAATAACGATGAGGGATGACATCCTGACCGTCGTGTCTCCCATTGAGGATACGCCGGCCTTTGTGGCTGGTATCAAGGCGGGAGATCAGATTATAGGAATAGACGGAAAGACGACAAAGGGCCTTACCATAATGGATGCCGTGCACAAGCTCAGGGGGAAAAAGGGGACCACGGTAACGATAACGGTTATGAGAGAGGATTTCGACAAGCCAAAGGATTTCGAAATCGTTCGCGATATTATCAAGATAAAAAGTGTCAAGTATAAAATCTATCCGGACAAAATAGGATATATCAAGTTATCGAATTTCCAGGAAACCACGTTAAAAGAACTCAATACAACACTCAAGGAGATGACCGAAAAAGAGCCTCAGATACAAGGTCTTGTCCTCGATCTTCGAAATAATCCGGGCGGGCTTCTGGATCAATCAGTTGATGTGGCCGACGTATTTCTTAAATCGGGAATTATCGTCTCCTCAAAGGGGAGAACGAAGGGAACCGAAAAGATTTACGAGGCAAAGGATGACGGCACGGAACCGGAATATCCGATCGTGATACTGATCAATGGAGGTACCGCCAGTGCATCGGAAATTGTATCGGGGGCACTCCACGATAACGGAAGAGCCGTATTGCTGGGCACTCAGACATTCGGAAAGGGGTCAGTCCAAATCCTGAGGCCTCTCAAGGACGGCTCCGCATTAAAGCTCACAATAGCACGATATTACACGCCGAAGGGCAGATCTATTCAGGCTACGGGGATCGCTCCCGATATTCCCGTCGAGTTTATCAAACACAATAATAACGACGAAAAGATCGAGAGATTGAGGGAAAAGGATCTGCAGGGGCACATAGAGGGAGAGTCGGAACTACCCGAAGAATCGGAGGAAGAGAAAGAAACAGACGAACTGCTGGAAGACTTGCAGAAGGATAATCAGTTAAAAAGCGCCATAGATATCCTCAAGAGTTGGGAAATACTTAAAAAGATGTAAGGGAAACAAGGGTATTTGTAAGAAGTGAAAAAGAGAGGAATTTCAACCTGGATTGGTGTTGCTGTTGCCCTTGTTATTGCTTTCGTAGCATGCACCTCATTATGGAACATCATAAAAGAGAAGGCCGAAGCAGAAAACAGAATCGCGATCGTAATCGACGACATGGGGTGCGATGTGTCGCCGGTTTATGAAATCCTTTCGATTGATATACCGATAACCCTTTCCATTCTCCCCTCCCGCCCCTTTTCAATGGAAGCGGCTGAAAAAGCGCGGAAGAAAGGGAGGGAAATCATTCTGCATCTTCCGATGGAACCCCGCGGCTATCCCGAAGAGAACCCGGGCGAAGGATGCCTGTATATCAGGATGAGCCATGAAGAGATAGAAAAGCAGCTTGAAGAGGATATTGCGGCGGTCCCCTTTATCTCCGGTGTCAACAACCACATGGGGTCCAGGTTTATGGAGGATGAAGACAGGGTCGAGACGGTTTTGAAACAGCTTAAGAAGAAAGAACTTTTTTTTCTCGACAGCCTGACGACGAGAAACTCAAAGGGGAAAAGAATTGCTGAAAAAATCGGGACGAAATACATAGCACGGGACGTATTTATCGACAATAATCGAGACTTCATAGAAACCCGTGAACGACTTATCGACATAATAGAAAAAAAGGACAGGTGGAAAACCCTGGTTTTGATTGGCCACCCCCATACCAGTACCATAGAGGCAATCAGAGAAACCGTCCCTCTTTTCAGGGCCGAAGGCATAGAGGTTGTAACCCTCTCCGACTTATTGAACTGAAGAGCGAGTTAACCCTGCTGCCTGCGGCGGGGTTAGCGAGCGAACAGCAAATAAACCTTTACCTTAATCCCGTTTATTGGGGATTGCGGGGGAGCTTCAATAGAGACATGGTGCGAATGACTGTAAAACCAAAAACGGCCTTCATTATAATTGTTGTTACGATTACCTTTATAATCTCATGCGCCTGTTTTCCCGAGGGTCAGATGAAACTGGAAGCAGCCCAGGAAGGCGAAGGAACCTTCAACAGATACTACCATTATTCTCTTGCCACGCTCTATACGCTGAACGGTGAGATAGATAAGGCCATAAATGAATATATAAAAATTCTTCGCTTTGACCAGACATCTGTTGAACTGAGGCTTGAACTCGCATCACTCCATGTCAGGAAGGGAGAAAAGGAAAAGGCAATAGCCGTATTGGAAAAATCGATCACTTACAACCCGGAAAACCTGGATTCTCACCTCTTGCTCGGTGGCCTCTACGGCAGTCTCAAGGAATTCGATAAGGCCATAAGGGAGTATGAAACGGTCATCGGAATCAATCCCGAAAAGCATGAGGCCTATCTCTTTCTCAGCATCTTTTTCCAGGAAGTCGGAAATCCGGACGAGGCCATCACTGTCCTCAAGAAACTCCTCACAATCTCACCAGATCATCTTATGGGGAGTTATTACCTGGCAAAGATATATTTAAAGATGGGGGCCGAGGACGACGCGGAGGAATGGCTCAAAAAGACCCTCGCACTGAAACCCGCCTTCGAATCAGCGGCCCTTGACCTGGGACATCTCTACGAGACACAGGAAAACAGTGATAAGGTAATAGAGACCTACAGGGAATTCATCCGGCTCAACCCCGAGGCTATACCAATGAGGCTGCGACTGGGACAAATCTTTTTCAGGATGGAGAAATACGGTGAGGCGGAACGGGTGAGTCGGGAGGTACTGGAGATTGACGATTCCCAGATGGATGCAAGATTTGCCCTGGGCCTTTCGCTGCTCTTTGCCGGGGAGAACCTTGACGGGGCCATAGACGAATTTCTCATTGTTTTGGAGAATAACCCCCAGAATCACAAGGCTCGATTTTTCCTGGCATCGGCCTATGAAAAAATGAATAACTATTCCGGCGCGCTTCAGGAATTTGCACTCATTCCCGTGGATTCGGATCTCTATGTCAACAGCCGAATCCACATGGGTTTCATTTTAAAAGAGGACGGCCGCATCGAAGAGGCCATCGAAATGCTGACAAATTGTATAGATACAAAGGGAACCGAAGACGAGCTCTTTGGTTTTCTGGCTGCTCTCTACGAAGAGAACAACCAGCTCCACCGTGCTGAAGATATCCTCAAAAAAGGCCTTTCGGTTGTCCCCGCGAGCATCGATCTCCATTATAAACTCGGTGTCATCTATTCAAAGATGAAAAGAGATGAGGAGAGCCTGCAGGAGATGGAAGAGGTGCTTGCGATCGAACCGGAGAATGCCGAAGCGCTCAATTTCATCGGCTACAGCTATGCCGACAGGGGAATCAAACTTGATGAGGCCGAAAGGATGATAAAGCGGGCTATGGAACTCAAGCCGGGTAACGGCTATATTATCGACAGCCTCGGCTGGGTCTATTACCGCCAGGATAAGATGGAGGAGGCCGTTAAATATCTCGAAGAGGCATTTCATATAACACCGAAAGATCCTACTATCGCCGAACATCTGGGAGAGGTATACGAAAAAACAGGAAAAAGGCAAGAGGCTCTCGAAATGTACAGAAAGGCCTTAGAGTTAAACCCAGAAAACGACAGCCTGAGAGAGAAGATTGACAAACTGACGGGCCAACCAGCGACGGAATGAAGAAAAAAGTCAGCCTCATCCTTTCAATCCTTTCGGTCATCGTTTTCATCACTTCCGGATGCACGCCCAAAAAAATACCTGACCTTGCCTTGAGACCGCTTCTTGATCCGGAAGTCGTCTTTGAAAAAATATCCAGGCCCTCGGGGCATGACGCCTTCATAAAGGCCGAGGCGCATATTAGCCTTGATTCCCCCGACAGAAACTATTCGGGGAGGGTTGCCCTGGCAGTAAAGAAACCGTCCTCCCTGCGAATCGATGCGATACCCGCCTTTGGCCCTGCTGATTTTCTCCTTTCGGCAAACGAAAAGGAATTCAAGATCTTCATACCGGGCAGAAAAAAGTTTTACACCGGTGAATCATCGGGTAAAAACCTCTATCGTTTCTTTGGCATCCCCCTACCGGCAGATGAAACGGTATCTCTCCTTACAGGAACACCCCCACCTTTACCGGGAGAGAACATAAAACTTGAAGGATCCTGGGAGGGAAATCTGTATCGTATTGACATCAGATCGAGGGGGAAAAGGATACGATCCATCTGGACAAGGCCCGATGCAGAGGAGATGGTCAGGATCGAAACCCTGAATGAAAACGGAACGGTTCTCTACACCGCATGGTTCGATGATTATATACCGACAGGGGACGATACCTACCCGAAAACGATAAAAGTCGCCATGAAATTCCCCGTGTGGGCGCTCTTCAAGGTACACTATTCCGACATCGAAGTTTCATCGGAGGGCGACATGTCACTCTTCAACCTTGTACCCCCTCCGGGCATAGAACCCACCGTTATTGATTAATCCCTTAATTTTGTTGCAGATTGAAATGAGATAGATTCGAAATTCGGATATCGTAAACCGAATACCGTAAACCGTTTTCCGCATTTCGATTTTCGATTTACGTTTTACGATTTCCGATATACGTTCTACGAATTTCGATTTACGGATTACGGTTACCCGAAGCCACCAGAAAAAATTCCCCTGGGCTTAGCCCAGGGGAATTTTTAGCTGCCAGCAATTGTTGATAGGACGTGGTCGTAACGTCCGCTACTTGATATCGACCAGCTTTGATCTCGCGATCCTCGCTGCGTTCGTATTCGGATATTCCTTAATTACCCTCTGCAGGAGAAGCTTTGAGCTCGACTTGTCATCAAGCTTCAGAAAGGAGAGGGCCTGTTTTAAAAGCGCATTGGGGACCTTGTTGCCGTCCGGATAATTCTGGACCACCTTCTCGTATTCGAGTATGGCTTTCTCGTATTGCTCTTCGAAGTAAAAGCACTCACCGATCCAGAACTGCGCATTATCTGAATACTCGGTATCTGAGAACGACCTCAGAAATTCACCGAATTTCTCCCTTGCAGCACTATAGTTGCCGTCTTTGAATGTTCGGTATGCCTCTGAATAAATCTGTTCCTTGTCTGAACTTTTCTTGAGAGGGGTTTCTCCCGTTTCATTTGGTGTGGCCGTTTCCTTCTTCTCTATGCCACAATAGTTTTCTAAAATGGCCACTCTCACTTCAACATCATCTAAATCGTCACTGAGCGTCTTCAGCTTCTCACCGCCATAGCCTGTCTCAAGATTCTCTGCTTTTATCCCTAACTCTTCTGTAATCCCCCGCAACTCCTGGATCTTCTGTCTCAAATCAATGATATCCGCACCCATATCGGCCTGATTTTTTCTCACTGCTTTTCCCGATTCTTTATCGGTCTGAATGGTCTTCTCAAGCTCGGAAAAATCCTTCTGAAGTGCAAAAACATTCATCTTAATAATATTAACATCGTCCTGTGTTGCGCAACCGGCAATAGAAAGGACAGACAGAATCACTATGAGGATTAAAGACTTTTTCAACGTACTGAAGCTCCCTTGTTACTGTTATTTTTTTGAAAAGACGACGAAATGATCTCTTCTGTTTTTGGCCCACGCCTCTTCGTTACTTGCCGGATCCATAGGAAGTTCTTCGCCGTAGCTTATCGTGGTTATTTTCATCGTATCGACACCTAGGTTCGTAAGATAGGCCTTTGCCGCCTCTGCACGTCGTTCTCCCAGGGCGAGGTTGTATTCCGTGGTTCCCCTCTCGTCGCAGTGCCCTTCGATGGTTACCTCAAAGTCCTGATTTGCATTGAGCCAGTCGGCAAGTTTCGAAAGGACGCCTCTCGCTTCAGGACTGAGATCATACTTATCGAAGGCAAATCTAATGTCTTTAAAAGAATCCGCCTCGGCAAGCAATTTTTCCTGTAACATCTGCTCTTCTAATGCCGCCTTTTCTGCCGCCAGGGCTGCCGCTTCTGCTGCTGCCGCTGCCTTATCCTGTTCCGCCTGTGTGGCTGCCGTATCCTTCATGATTTGCGTCTCTGGAGTTTTCGCACACCCCGTTATAAAAACAAAAGAAAAACTGCAAATAAGTACCAGCGCCCCTATAATAAAAATATTTCTTTTCATCAGATGTTCCTCCTCTCAAGAATTTAAGTACAGTGAATTTTTAAATCATAAGACAATAAACGTCAATATAAATTTAGATGGGGAGACCAGGACGGACTCTCTAATGATTGAATCCCTTCTATTTCATCCAGAACCCGCAAATTCAAACCGTTGGAATTTACTATACAGATTCTCCGCTCCTGTCCTATTTTCGAACTGAAGGCCAGGTATCGTCCGTCGGGCGACCAGCACGGGTCCTCCGCTCCCCCTCTCTCGAAGGTAATCTGCATGGCGTTATTGCCGTCCTCGTCGATGGTGAAAAGCTGGAAGCTACCATTGGAACTTCCCTCATATACTATCTTTTTCCCCTTGGGTGACCACGCGGGTGAGGTGTTATACGAACCCTCAAAGGTCAGTCTCCTGGCATTCTTTCCTTCGGCATCCATTATGAAAACCTGGGGAGAACCCGAGCGATTCGATACAAAGGCAATGCTTTTATCGTCGGGAGACCAGCTTGGGGACACATCGATGGAAGGATCGTTTGTAAGGCGCTCAAGCTTACCGTTTTCAATAGTAATAGTGTAGATCTCCTCGTTTCCTTCCTTGCTGAGGACAAGCAGGGCCTTCTCTCCATGAGCTGACCAGGGACCAGACAAGTTAAGCCCCACATATTCAGACGTTCTCTTTACCTTCCCGTTTCGAAGGTCCACGATATAATAATCGGGATTGTTCCGAAGATATGAGGTGAGTGATATTCTATTGGCGTCAGGTGACCAGTGGGGAAGAAGTGAAAGCGATTTGAAGTTTGTAATTTTCTGAAGATCGGTCCCATCAAAGTTTACCGTGTATATTTCCGATTCATTTCCTCTTTTACCCACAAATGCGATCTTTGTATCGAAAACTCCCCTCTCTCCCGTGAGGGCGTGAAGAATCTCACCGACAAATCTGAGCATCATCGCTTTTTTTTCTTCAATTTTTCCCCAGTACTTTTTTCCCGTGATGAGCTTCCCTTCCACCACATCAAAGAGCCGAAACTCCACCGAAAGCTTCTTCCCGTCATAATTGAAACCACCCTTGATCAGGAAATCTGCACCCACGACCGACCAGTCGGAAAACTTTGTCTCCTCCGCCGTTATTCCCGCACTGTTCGGATCTTCGAGAAAGGCCCCCTTCTCTATCATCCTGAAATATCCGGTAATATCAAGTGCTGAAGACAGATGCTCTGAGAACCAGCGGGAGAGACCTTCCCTGTCCTCACTCGTCCCCATATTCCTGAAGTCGGGAATCGCCGTGGGAAATTGCTGGAATGCCGGTGAATCGATATCGATATAGACCTTTCCCCAGGCCGGAAGGCACAGGAAAAGGGTAAAAAAAACGACAAGAAGTCCCTTAAAAGCGCGCATTATTCTCACTCTACCTCAGTTCTGACGAATGGAATCTCACTCCCACTTCGATATAGTTATCTTTAATCCATTCCGGCAGGGGGGAAAATGGGCTCGCCTTTCTGATCGCCTTGATGGCCGATTCATCAAAGTGTTTATTTCCCGATTCCTTTTCAAACCCTACATCTTCCACCGTTCCGTCCCTCAATATCTTTGCGTCGATGACGGCGACCAGATTTTCATCTGGCAGGATACCTTCGGGCAGAACCCATTGCTCCTTGACTCTGTACCAGATGTGGGAATAGTAGAGCCGCATGTTCATATTCATCTCCACATGCCCCCGGGATGCGACCGCGGACGAAGATGTCCCCTCTTTCGAAGAGAGAACCTTATTCTTGATACCGTCAATCGCCTTGCCTACTTCACCCGAGGACTCTGTCTTGCCGGGTTCTATCTTACGGGTTTTCGTCTTCTCGATCGAAATCGGCCGTATTGTATCGGTATTCTTTTTTATTACAGAAGAATGCTCCCCTGAATTAATGCCAATTATCTTTCCGGAGACCGGCCTGTCATAACCTGCCTCAACGGAACTCAGCGGGACACTTACCAGATCGACGTCATAGACGGGCCCGAAGGTCCACTTTGGCGTGGGCCATGAGGGAGAGAAGAGTATAATAGAGAGAACAAGTGCGTGGAGAAGAAAAGAAAGGACGATCATGTTATTCAGGCCAACACCATCTTCATGCCTTCTTTTTCCGGCGCTGATAAAAGTCATGGCTAATCCTTCGGCGGTTCGGTAATCATTCCCAGCTTGTCAACACCTGCCTTCCTCACCTCGGACATGACTTTCACTACAAAGCCGTACGGTACCTTCTCATCGGCTCGCATGAAGATTTCCCTGTCTATCCTGCTTTCAAAGATATTCTCGAGCTTTGATTTCAGATCATCAAGGGAAGCCTTATATCTATTGATATAGATTTCTTCATTACTTTTTATTGTGAGAATGAGTTTTTCTTCCCCCACGTCGACACTTTTTGCCTTTACCCTGGGGAGATTCACATCTATCCCCATCTGGAGCATCGGGGCCGTTACCATAAAAATTATCAGGAGTACCAATATTACATCGACGAGGGGCGTGACGTTAATATCGGATACGGGCTGTTTATCGTTGTTTCTACGTCCTCTACCGATGCTCATTTTCGTACACTTCTCACGTAATATCTCTCTACAATATTAAGAAATTCCGAGGCAAAGCTGTTCGCCTCTCCTGTCATCGTCTTAACCTTATTAATATAATAATTATAAAATATTACAGCAGGAATTGCCGCTGCCAGACCCGCGGCGGTGGCGATCAGGGCCTCCGAAATCCCGGGGGCCACCACGGCCAGTGTGGCCGAGCCTCTCACACCGATTCCCCTGAATGCATTCATGATGCCCCATACCGTTCCAAACAATCCTATAAAAGGGCTTGCACTTCCCGTAGTTGCCAGAAAGCCGAGAGCACTCTCCAGTTTTGTTGTCTCACTATCACAGGCCCTGTTCAAGGCCCTTTCAACATTGTCCAATCCGCGCAGTTCGGGGGAAGAGGGATCGTCCGTCGAATCCTCGCCGGGGTTGGAGTCTCTTTTAATCCCGGAGACTTTCGCAAGTTCCGTATACCCCGCCCTGAAAACCTCTGCTATCTGGGAATGCTTGAACTTCTTCGACTCGGGGTAAACCTCCGATAATTTATTAATCCTCATATAGGTGTCTAAAAACATCTCATTTTCTTTTTTCGATTTTTTTATAATCCTGTATTTCATAAGGATAATGGCCCAGGAAACCACCGAAAAGAACAGGAGCAGAAGGAGTACAAACTGGACCATAGGTCCGGAGTCGAATATCATATCGAGCACGTTACCGTGAAAATGTCTTCCTAAATCCGTCGTTGTGACAGCCAAAGCTTCATTCACTTTTTCTCTCCTCTGTTCGCTGAATTATAGTTAAGGTCTTGTAGTGTAAATTCCTATCAATGTCAATACGTCATTTGGACAATCACCCTGTCAAACTTCTTTAACGTGCTGGTTTAAAAAGCCTTTAATTTTCCAGGCGTACCTTTTGGCTATAGTATGATGAATTTTCCCCCATATCAGTAAGGAGGGCCTCAATAAGCCGATTTACCCCCCCGCCATATTTTATCCAGTCGCCCCGCCGGCAAATCACCGCCTCGTGATGAAGGTCTGGAAGAGTCTTGAGATCGACCCTCAGCCTCCCCAGAGGTGAAACGAGAAAAACGTTTTTCCTACGGTCAATATTCCTTAAAAGAGGGTTGTCGGAGGCGATCCAGATCGTGGGCACCCTGTTTTGTTTTTCCGGGGCGATCTGGGAGTGGATTGCCCCTCGCCTGAGAAGACTCAGGAGTCTCAGGGGAAATTCCGGTGGTAACCCTTCATCTCCATGAATTTCCTCCGGGAAGTGATACTTCTCATCGGGATGATCAAACTTCATTCCCTCGTAGGCGATTAAGGGTCTCTCGGCCCGCAGGAATCCCCTTTCTTTCAGTTCATCGAGAGAAATATTGAGATAGGGCGAATCGAGCGACAGCCTCAAAATATCCTCCCTTTCGGGCAGAAAAACGGCGGGATGTAATCTCGCGCCCAGTTCGGAAAGGATAGAAAAATCATCTTTTGCCTCGGCGGGAGGTTCAAAAAGCGGCATCGCATAGTGGACATAATCGTGCATGAAAGAACCGACGATATCCTCCTTCTCGAAGGGAAGCAGGCAGGGAAGAAATATATCTGCCATCTCTGCCGTATCGGTCATGAATGCATCGACAACAACTGTGCAATCGACCGCATCAAAGGCCTTGATTATGGCGAGAGAATCGGGCGCCTGATTAACCACATTGAATCCATTGACCCATATCATTCTGATGGGAGGGTCCGTGGCCTCTATAATACTTTTACCGATCAGGGGCTCGGGAAAGTATCGCCGCTCCTTCTCATCGGGGCCTTGCGACCATTCGATGTTAACATTTCTGAGAGAGGAAATGTTATAGTAGCTTCCCCCGCCAGACCTGCCGATATTTCCCGAGATCATGGCGAGCGCATTGATAAACCGTACGTTTTCACCGCCACCGCGATACCGCTGGAGACCCCATCCCAGAAGGGTTGCGACAGAATCTTCTCCTGAATAAAAATCATAAAGCGTCTCGATTGCATCCACTGGAACACCGCAGGCCGAAGACAGCTCATCAATGGAATTCCGTACTATCAGGTCCCGAAAGTGAGGCCACCCCTTGGTCTTCCCTATGATATCGCTCTCGATCCTTTCCCTCTCTATAAAGAGACGTATCACGGAGGCGGCGAGAAATCTGTCGGTCCCCGGCCGTATCCGTATAACGATATCGGAAAAGGGGCGGTTCCCGTCACCACCGGGAGATATCGTCAGGACCTGTGCCCCCTTTTCTCGTGCCCTTTTAACAAAAGAGGCCGTGTGGATCGAGGAACGGGAGAGATCCTTCCCCCAGTTCACGATCCTCTTTGCATTCGCGATATTGCGTATATCGTTGCTGTCGAGGGAGCCGAAATCGGAAACACAGGCGGCAATTCCCGCGGAGTCACAGATGGAACCGCAGGTCGTACTCGCCCCCAACTTAGAAAAAAAGAGATCGGTGGCACGCCGCATGACGCCGATTGAACCATTTCCGGGCAGATGCAAAATCGACAAGGGATTATCACGATAGTTCTGGATTTTTTCGGCACAGAGATCGAGGGCCTCTTCCCATCCTACAGAGTGCCAGCTATTGCCTCTCCGCACCATGGGGGTTGTAATGCGGTCGGGGCTTCTCAGCCTTTCGACGAATTTCTTCACCTTTGCACAGGTGAAACCCTGCGTTATGGGATGACGGGGATTCCCCCTGATGCTGGGATTACCGGTCCCATCATCTTCCAACCATACTGAGCAGGCATCGGTACAGTCATACTGACATACGGAGATTTTTTTCACTCTAATAACTCAGAACCCTTATAAAACCGATTACAGACACAGATGAACAATGTCTCGATTATATCGGAAATCAACTTTTTTTTCTTGAAAATTCATCTATTGCCCACTATTAATTTACGATAACAGTCTTATTAAAGGAGAATATCCATGAAAATAAAGACTGAAGAATCGTTCGCTTTGAAAAGGGGCGACGCCCTCATCGTCGTCGATCTACAGAATGACTTTCTTCCCGGAGGTGCCCTGGCGGTGCCAGAAGGGGACAGGATTATTTCACCCCTCAATGACATCATAAAAATATTTCAGGACAAAAATCTCCCCCTCTTCTTTACCCGTGACTGGCACCCGCCGCACCATTCCTCCTTTCTGGAAAGTGGCGGCAACTGGCCGGTCCACTGTGTGAAGGACACGGAAGGTGCGGCATTTGCTGCCGGGCTTACCATACCCGTGAGCGCCTCAATTATATCCAAGGCATCCGAGTCTGATACCGACGAATACTCGGGGCTGATGGGATTCGACGGCGACGGGAACAGGCTTGATGAGATCCTGAAAAGAGAAACCATCAGAAGGGTTGTGATCGGAGGACTTGCCACCGATTATTGCGTCCTCAATACGGTCCTCGATGCCCTCGATCTTGGATGCGAGGTCTATGTTGTCACCGATGCGGTACGTGCCGTCAATGTCAAGCCCGGTGATGACACGAAGGCCATCCAGGATATGACTGATAAGGGCGCGCGGTTCGTATCATCAGAATCCATAGGGTAATTACCATGAATCCTCTCACAAGCCCGCTTCTCACCGACCTCTATCAGCTCACTATGCTGCAGGGTTATATCGATCACGAAATGCATGAGGAGGCTGTATTTGAATTTTTCATACGAAACATGCCGGAGAGCAGGAACTTCTTTGTGTCGGCGGGTCTTGAATCGGTACTGGAGTTTCTCGAAGAATGTCGATTTTCCGACGAAGAGATGAGCTATCTCGACAGTACCGGGAGATTCACCGAGAGTCTTCTTCAGTATCTGCGACAGTTCAGATTCAAAGGCGATGTGCATGCCCTCCCCGAGGGAACCATTTTTTTTCCGAATGAACCGGTCATTCGTATCAGGGCTCCGCTTCCCGAGGCACAGTTAATCGAGAGTCGAATAATAAATATCATTCATTATCAGTCACTGATCGCCACAAAGGCCGCCCGCTGCTACCTCGCCGCCGAGGGGAAGGCCAGTCTGATCGACTTCGGCCTCAGGAGGACCCACGGGGCAGAGGCAGGTCTCTTTGCCGCTCGTGCCTCATATATCGCGGGATTTACGGGAACCGCGACAGTTATTGCCGAACCTCTCTACGGCATACCGATCTTCGGAACCATGGCCCATTCATTTATCGAGGCGCAGAAAAACGAGAAGGAGGCCTTCATAAACTTTGCCCTTTCCAACCCCGGAAATGTCACCCTTCTCATCGACACCTACGACACACTGAAAGGTGCCGAAACGGTCGTCGAAACGGCGGAATTTCTCAAAAAAAGGGAGATTACAATAAATGCCGTCCGTCTCGACAGCGGAGATCTGGCGGAACTGGGCAAGAAAGTGCGAACCATCCTCGACGATGGCGGTCTCAGTGATGTGAACATCTTTGTCAGCGGAAATCTTGATGAGTTTATGATCCGGGATCTCTTCGAAAAGGGTGCGCCCATCGACGGTTTTGGCGTAGGGACCCGTCTGGACACATCGGCAGACAGTCCCTATTTTGACTGTGCCTACAAGCTCACTGAATACGGCGGCGAACCGAAGCTTAAAAAATCGGAAGGAAAGGCAACCTGGCCCGGGCCCAAGCAGGTATTTCGCACCTATGAAGGGGCGGTAATGTCGAAAGACATCATTACGACGGACAGCGACACAAAGGACGGCACACCCCTCCTGCGGCAATTCATGAAAAGGGGGAAACGTCTGGAAGGTCCCCGGCCGCTCGAGGAAATAAAGCACTATACCGTGCATGAATACGGAACCCTTCCGCTTGATCTGAGGGGACTCGAAAAATCGGTCCCCTACCCCGTCGAAATATCCGACGAGCTTGCGAAATTAAGAAAGAAGGTGGAAGAAAAGCTCCCCTGATAGGAGCACTCCTCTGCATCGCCTTCCTTTTTTCGAGAAAATCCATCTTTTTTATTTTATTTAAGAGAACTTTCTGTATAGAGTGCCACAAGATTATTCAAAAACGCTCCATAAAACCACCGAAGGAGTATTACGAAATGAGCTTAATAAAACGGATGTTCTTTCCCGTACTGATTGTCCCCTTCTTTTTTTTAGGGGCCTGCGGAAGCAGCGGTCCTGACAATAATTCAGCCGCAAAAAAGGTCTCTGAAGGAAGTGGCCCCGCCTACGGTGACATCATCGTTGAAGGTTCAATCGGCGACGCCTCAAATCTCATCCCTATCCTCTCCACGGACAGCACATCACACGGGATATCAGGCATGGTATTCAACGGCCTCATAAAATACGACAAAGATACGAATGTGATTGGTGATCTTGCCGAATCCTGGGATATCTCCGAGGACGGCCTCGTCATTACCTTTCACCTGAGAAAGGGAGTAACCTGGCACGACGGGGAACCATTCACCGCCGACGATGTCCTTTATACCTACCAGGTCACCGTTGACCCGAAAACACCCACGGCCTATGCAGGCGACTTTTTGAAGGTAAAAAAGGCTGAGATTATAGACCCCTACACCTTTCGTGTCACCTATGACAAACCCTTTGCAACGGCACTCACCAGCTGGGGAACCGCCATATTGCCGAAACACCTTCTGGAAGGAGAAGACATTACAAAATCTCCCCTGACGAGACACCCGGTGGGAACTGGACCATATATCTTCAAGGAGTGGATAACGGGGCAGAAAATAACCCTCATGTCAAATCGTGACTATTTCGAGGGGAGACCTTATATAGACGGCTATATAATGCGCATCATCCCCGATATGGCAACGATGTTCCTCGAACTCAGGGCAAAGGGCATCGACGAGATGAATCTCACCCCCCTCCAGCATACGAGGCAGACGGAAAACGACCTCTTCCGTGAAAACTTCAATAAGTACCGATACCTCTCCTTCGGCTACACCTATCTCGGCTATAATCTCGAAAAGCCCCTCTTTCAGGACAGGAGGGTCAGACAGGCAATAACCCACGCCATAAACAAGGAAGAGATAATTGACGGTGTTCTCCTGGGGCTGGGAAAGGTTGCCACGGGACCCTTCAAGCCCGGGACATGGCCCTATAATCCCGATATAAAGCGGTACGCCTATGATCCCGAAAAAGCGAAGGAACTGCTGAGGCAAGCAGGATGGACTGATACCGATGGAGACGGCATCCTTGACCGGGAGGGAATGCCCTTCTCCTTTGAAATCATCACAAATCAGGGAAACGAGATGAGGGCGAAATGCGCCGAGATTATACAGAGGAGGCTCGCCGACATAGGAATAGAGGTCAAAATCCGGATTATAGAGTGGGCCGCCTTTATAAACGATTTTATCAACAAAAAAAATTTCGAGGCCACCATCCTGGGATGGTCTATTACCCTCGATCCTGACCCCTACGATGTATGGCACTCGAGCAAGACGAAACCGGGAGAACTTAATTTCATATCCTTCAAAAACAGCGAGATTGACAAACTCCTCGAAAAGGGGAGGGGCACCTTCGATCAGGCCGAAAGGAAAGAGTGTTACTATCAGATGCAGGAGATACTCGCCGAGGAACAGCCCTATACGTTTCTCTACGTTCCCGATGCCCTTCCCATCATCAGCGCCCGTTTCAGGGGGATCGAACCCTCAGCCATCGGCATCGGTTACAATTTTATCGAATGGTATGCTCCGAAGGCGGAACAGCGGTATGTCATGACCAGATAGGGGGGAGTCAAGGGAAGCTACTCTTCCGTTTGCAGGGTATCCTCAAGATATTCCCTGAATTCACCGTAATCGCCCGTTAATTCAATCGGCTCGCCTTTCCTCGCTTCCAGACCCCTCATACTCTCGGGAACGTCAGGGGCAATATTGAGGAGTTCGATGATCTCATCGGGGAACTTGGCCGGGTGGGCCGTTTCGAGAGAGACGCAGAGGGGAAAATCCCCCTCCCTTTCAAGATATATCTCAAGTCCCCTCCACCCCACGGCACCGTGGGGCTCGAGAATAAGGCCATAGGTATCGTAGGCCTTCCTTATACAGTTCTTGGTCATTGCATCGGAGATACTGACCGAAAAGATACGCCGTCTCATCTCATCCAGATCGGGAGAGCGGTGCACCCTTCCCGTTCTGTCAACAGTACCGCCATAGAGCTCGAAAAAGCGGGCCAGGTTGCTCGGATGTCCCACGTTCATGGCGTTTGAAAGGCATGCCCGTGAGGGGGAAACTTTCTCATACTGGCCGCTTTTAAGAAAACCGGGGAATTCGTCGTTTTCATTGGTGGGCATGATCAGTCGTTTTACCGGCAACCCCATCCTCCGGGCATAATCGCAACCCAGGGCATTTCCGAAGTTGCCCGAGGGCACGCATATCACGATTTCCTCCCCCTTCTCACATAACTGGGAGTAGGCGTAGACATAATAGACCATCTGGGGAAGGATGCGTCCGAAATTGATCGAGTTGGCCGAGGTAAAGTTGAGATATTCGAGCGAAGAATCGGAAAAAGCCTCTTTTACAAGATTCTGGCAGTCATCGAACTTCCCTTTTACGGAAAGCGCCTGTACGTTTTCACCGATCGTATCGAGCTGTTTTTTCTGTCTCCCGCTCACCTCCTCCGCGGGATAGAGGATATTGACGTCGATCCCTTCCACACCCTTGAATGCCTCTCCAACGGCACTCCCCGTGTCGCCCGACGTTGCGACGAGAACGTTGAGTCGTTTTCCTCTGGGACGAAAATAGCTCATGAGACGGGCCATCATGCGGGCGGCAAAATCCTTGAATGAAGCCGTGGGGCCCTGATCGAGGCGCATGACATATTTTCGATCGTAGACATTTTCAAGAGGCACGGGGAAGGGATAGGAATCCTCAATAATTATTTTCAATAGTTTTTCTTCGATCTCACCGCCGAGGAAGGCCCCGGCCACAAGCATGGCGGCCTCGACATATGGTTTCCCCTTGAGTGAGAAAATGTCCTCATACAAAAGAGAGGGGACCGTCTCGGGCACATAGAGCCCCTCATCAGGCGCCTGCCCTTGTAGCAGGGCATCGCGAAACGATACGTATCCTTTAAAAGGGATTATACCGTCAATCCCTTCCAGGTTCCTGTTCGTGCTGTAATAACGAATCCTATTTTCCATACGTCACATTTATCTCAAAGGTCCTCAAAAAATCAAAAAAGAGCCGGTGATGTTTCATCAGGTTCAGCTGCTTCTTGTAGATAACATAGAAATCCCGTTCAATTCGACAATTTCTTACGGGTATTTCGACAAGAAGGCCGCTTCTTATTTCCCTTCTCACCGCATGATGAGAGATGATGGATATACCGAGCCCTGCGATGACGGCCTCCTTGACCGCTTCAGAGCTCCCCAGCTCGCCTATGATATTGAAGACCGAAAGATCCCACTTTTTCTCTTCATGGAGATACTTTTCCAGCGTGGCCCTCGTAGCGGAACCGTGCTCTCTGATGACAAACGGTTCCTCTGAAATCTCATCGAGACTGACAGATTTTCTGCCCTCCCATTTGTGCTGTTGCGGTACCACCAGTATCATTTGATCCTTCCACAGCCTCTCGGCATAAAGCTTCCCGTGTTCAATGGGCCTCCCGATAAATCCGATTTCCGCCTCATCGTCCAGGATCATGGCTACCGTCTCTTCGCTGTCGCGCGTTTTCACAAAACAATTGATCTCCGGATATAAATTCTTAAAGGCCTGAATAAAGTGAGGAAGGATATAGGTGGCCGGTATCGTACTGGCTGTTATGTAAATGTTTCCCGCTTCGTTCTCGCGCATCCGTGCGATCTTCTCCCCCGTTTCGTCAATCATCCTGAATATCCGCTTCGCACTCTCGTAGATGACTCTGCCCTCCGGGGTAAGGTTGATACCCGTCTGTTTTCTCACCATTACCCTTGTACCGACAATGTCTTCAAGATGCTGAATGTGCTTCGTCAGGGAGGGCTGGGAGAGTCTCATCTTTTTTGCCGCCCTGCTGAAACTCCGTTCTTTCACCACGTTAACGAGGGATTCGAGCTGTTGAATGGTGATATTCCTGAAATTACTGTAATTCATGGAGTCGGGATACCATAACAATTTCACATAATCAACAGCTATTCATAACAATAATGAATTTGACTTATTCATTTCACTCCGCTAATTTTCTTATCGGGGAAAAATATATCAATAGAAGGAATGGACACTCATGAATGACAGGGAGAAAATCCGCCTCACGGAGATGGTAAGTGGTGCGGGGTGAGCCTGTAAAATAGGTCCGGGAGACCTGAATAAGGCACTCTGCGATTTACCGCTGATTACCGATCCGAATCTCATTGCCGGAATCGAGCATTGTGATGATGCCGGGGTGTATAAACTGACCGATGATATCGCATTGATCCAAACAGTCGATTTTTTTACGCCCATCGTCGATGATCCTTATACCTTCGGCCTGGTAACGGCGGCAAATGCCCTCTCCGATGTCTATGCCATGGGCGGAATTCCTCTTACGGCAATGAATATCATCTGCTTTCCCATAAAAACGATGGATATATCGGTCCTCCATGAGATTTTGAGAGGCGGTCTCGACAAAATGAGAGAGGCAAATGTCCTGCTCGTTGGTGGTCACAGCGTCGATGACGATGAGTTAAAGTATGGGTTATCCCTATCGGGAACAGTACACCCGGAAAAGGTTATCCTGAACAGGGGTGCCCGGCCGGGGGATTCTCTCATTATTACGAAACCGCTCGGCACGGGGATTATCAATACGGCCCTGAAGGCGAATATGGCAAGTGACGAACTCGTCGATAAAGCCACGGAGTCCATGACGGAGCTGAACAAAAAGGCTTCCGAGATGATGGTTCAATCGACCACGATTCACGCCTGTACCGACGTCACGGGATTCGGCCTTCTCGGCCACGCAGCCGAAATGATCGAGGGAAGCGATGCGGGAATGATTATCGATTCTTCAGCGGTACCGATACTCGGAGATATAAAGGAGTTTGTTGACATGGGAATTATGCCAGGCGGTCTTCACCGTAACAAAACATTCCGCCTTCCCATAATTGAAAAGAAAGCGTCCTGCCCCGACTGGATATTCGACGTCATGTTCGATCCCCAGACATCGGGGGGACTTCTCATCTCCCTTCCCCATCAAGAGGCGGTAGAATTGTGCAAAAAAATGAATGAAGAAGGAATTACAAACGCTGCCATCGTAGGAAAAGTAACCGATGAACCGAAGGGGAAAATTATCGTAACATAGTAATCTTGGGGAATGTCGTATAACGTAATTCGTAATTCGCATATCGGTTTCCGTTATGCGAATTTCGATTTCCCTTGAAAATAAATCCTGCCATCCATCACGAGGGATACTCCACATCGACATATCTGTCATTGACTTTTATCTCATTTAAAAAGGGCTCGAAAACGAGGGTAAAGGAATCACTGCCGTCGACGAGATGGACTACGGTGGGCTGTACATACCCCTCCTTAAAAAACCTGATTATGATCTCTCCGTCGGTCTGTTTTTCCCTGCCGAAGCGATATCCGTCGGCAATTTTCACATTTCCGGGGAGGTGATATGATCGTTTTTTTGCCTCGTTTTTTCCCTCGGGGGTCATGTCGGAGGTATGAAACCAGATCAATCTCTCATTGATATCGAGATAGAGAACGTAATCAATCTGCTCCCTGACGGAACTACCCCTCAGTTCCAACGCTGTTTGCGTCAGATAATTGACCGAAGATTTCAACTCATTGGTAAGAACCGTATCCCTTACCCGGGGAACGGCAATAAGGAGCATCAAACCGACAAGAAAAACGACCACGGTGAGCTCGACGAGGGTAAAACCGCGTCTATTCAATTTCCCAGCTCGTGATATCCTTATTCTTCCCTTCACCACCAGGCTCCCCGTCGGCACCATAGGAAATAAGATCGAAATCACCCTGTGTTCCCGGACTCAGATAGATGTATTCGTTACCCCAGGGGTCTTTGGGAATCTTTCCCTTTTCCAGATATCCTCCCTCTCTCCAGCTCACGGCGAGTTCACCCACTTCGGGAGGTTCAACGAGGGACTGTAATCCCTGTTCGGTCGTGGGATAACTGCCGTTATCAAGCTGGTAGAGTTTCAGGGCCGTTTCAATGCTCTCTATCTGAATCCTCGCCTTCGCCTGCCTCGCCTCTTCCGGCCGCCCCATTATCCTCGGTACAATGAGTCCCGCAAGGATACCCAGGATAACAATGACCACCATAAGCTCAATAAGGGTAAATCCCCGTTCATCACATCTTTTCCTCATAATGTTCTCCATTTATTTTCGCCTCGAAATAGCCTCTTCATATTCTTATCGTATAAGTTGATTCATCTCAAAAATCGGCAGCAGTATTGATATCACGATAAAGCCGACAAACAAACCCATAACAAGTATCATGACAGGCTCCAGGAGGGATGTTATCATCATTATATTGGACTCCACTTCATTTTCATAGCTGTCAGATACCTTATAGAGCATCTGCTCGATATTCCCGCTCTGCTCTCCCACAGAGATCATTTGAATGGTAAGCGGCGGAAAGAGCTCGCTTTTTGACAGTGAACCGGACAGGCTCTGCCCTTCCTCAACCTCTTTGCGAGCGTTTTCAATCACGTCGGAAATCAGCCTGTTGTTCACGATATTCTTTACGATGAAAAGTGCCGAGAGAAGCGGGACACCGCTTTCGAGGAGTGTACCCAGGGTACGGCTGAAGCGGGCCACGGCAATCTTATGAGAAAGGGAACCCACAAGAGGCATCCTGAGCCTTATCCTGTCCCACATATACTTCCCCCGCTCGGTCTTCGTAAAGGCATACCTGAGCCCGGCAAAAAGGGCTGCGATTAAAAGGAGGAGTACAAACCAGAACGATCGCAGAAAACCGCTCACCGAGATGAGAAGAATCGTTATACCGGGGAGGGTCTGGTTCATGTCCTCGAAGATACTTGTAATTCGGGGAACGATGAAGGTAACCATAAAAAAAAGGACGACACTTCCGACAAGAAACATGAACACCGGATAGGTCAATGCCGCCCTTACCTTCCCTCTGAGCGCCTGCTGTCGTTCATTAAAATCTGCCAGCCTGTCCAGGACTATATTGAGTGCACCCGAGGCTTCTCCCGCCCTCACCATGCTCACATAGAAGGCGGAGAAAATACCGGGGTAATGGGAGATGCTTTCGGCAAGGCTGTTTCCTTCATTTACCTCCTCTTTTATCTCAGCCATCGTCTTTTTCAAATGCGGATTGACCGTCTGGGAAACAATAGCAGCAAGTGAAGGAACGAGCGGAAGACCGGCACTGAGGAGGGTTGCGAGCTGGCGTGTCATAATCGATATTTCCCTGAGACCGACCTTTTTAAAGAGTCTTCCCAGGGATATTCTTGTATGACCCTCGTCGCGTTCCTTTGCGGTTGTCTCTCTAAGATCAGTAGGAAAGATATTCGTCTCCCGCAACTTCTGTCGCGCAGAAATGATGCTGTCGGCATCGATGATGCCCTTCAGTCTCTTACCCTTCACATTGAGAGCACTGTACTCATAAACGGCCATAAATTATTACTTTCTTGAGAACATAGTGGGAGTGATTTTCTCTAACATATCACAAAACCCTTTTCAATATAAGACGGAGATGATTGACGATATATTTTGCGGGAAATCTTTTTCCATGACGGTTTTTCTTGAATTGTCCTCTATCTTGTTCTACCTTTTGATTACTTTTAGAAAGGGAGGTTATCATGGGCATCGAATTTACAATAGAAAGCAATATCGCAAAGGTGGGGTTAAACATACCTGAAACAAAAAACGCGCTCAGCCCCCAGGCACTCCTTGATCTCTACAGGATCTGGGAAGAGTGCCAGGAAAACAACGATGTGAGAGCCGTTGTCTTCTACTCCGCACTTCCCGACATTTTCTGCTCGGGAATGGATCTCAAGACAGCGATACCGGTACTCACGGCGGCCCGGGAACCTGAAACAGAAGCAGAAAAGTGGCTCATTTCGTGGGGCGATGCCGTGGGCAAGGCAATGCTCAAATACAAGGACCTGGACAGGCCTGTCATCGCCGCAATCAACGGATACTGCCTCACCGGCGGATTCGAAATGGCCATGGGCTGCGAACTCAGGGTTGCATCGGAAGACGCCCTTTTCCAGATGCGCGAGACAACCCTCGGCATCATGCCGACGGGAGGGTCCAACGTATTTTTACCGATGCAGGTAGGGGCAACACGAGCGATGGAGATTCTCCTCACGGGAAATAACTTCCCTGCATCAACCCTTTACGAATGGGGTTTTCTCAACAGGGTTGTGCCGAGGGAAAAACTCATGGACTCTGCCATGGAGCTGGCCGAAAGAATCGCCGGAAACGGCCCCATGTCGGTGAGAACCATGGTCCGACTCTCGCATCAGATAAAGGGCCTCTCATTCAAGGAAGCGATGGACAAGGAAGTCGAGATGGGGCTCCCCGTATTTATGAGCGCAGAGGCCCGTGAAGGCGTGAAGGCACAGAGGGAAAAGAGAAAACCCAATTTCTGATGATTGGTTTCGACAGCAACCTTTTATTTCTTAGAGGGGAAGGTTTTCTGTGTCGGGAATCGTAAACCGCCAGGCGCAGAACCATTCCTCGGGATGAGGGTCAGGCGGACAGCCGATACACTCCGTCGTGATTCTCGAATCGATGGCTTCGGCAAAATAGGCATACTCTACGAGACCCGCCGACTTGCAGGGGTAATCGTCGAGCCCCCTCCGTTTTCTCGCCGATTGAACCCGGCAGTCATTCATCTGGAACATAATACTGTTTGGTCCCTCGTCGATAATCGACTGGACATTAATCCTTGCATACATCCTGAATCTGAGCGCCTTTTTCAGACCCTCAATTCCCGCTTTTTCGGGCAGCCCCAGAAATTCCTTGATCGACCATGCCTCGAAGGGCGAAAATCGCGTCCAGCATGAATCGTTGCATCGTTTCGCGTCATTCATCCCGTGGACATTCTCCACTGCCTGAAACCATATCCCGTCATTGGCAATCCAGTTCACACCAAGGTTGTTCGTGAGGTCAAGGAGTTCCTCTTTCGTCATATCGAGAAGCGCCTTCGGAATACCGTCAAACATTTCGAAACCGAGTACCTTCGCGAGTCGATTCATCTGAACCGTGTAGGACTGATCTTTCACTTTTTTCAGTATGTCCAGGGACTTCTTCATCCCCATCTGATGCTCAACTTCCATAAACCAGAGGGTGTAGTGGACCAGGGTCCGGTGAAACATATCGAGAACGTATCTCGCAAGATCCTTCTGATCCAGATTTTCCGGATCTTCTACCTTTTCATTCATCATGAAACCTCAACTTTTAGCTCATTAGACATGATTTCTCTCAGAATCTCCAACGCCCTGTCGATATCGTCGGCACCGATCCCGCAGTGGGTCACCACCCGGAATCTGGACGGCCCGAGGCTGAGGAATTTCAGTCCTTTCTCATCCGCGCTCGCGAGAACATCCTCGTCCGACATTCTATCACCGGTCAGATCGAAAAAGACGATGTTTGTTTTTACATATTCCAGATCCACGGAAAATCCCGGAATTCCGGCAACCCCCTCGGCGAAACGGCGCGCATTTCGATGGTCTTCCTCAAGACGTTTCGTCATATCGTCAAGTGCCACGATACCGGCCGCCGCAATGATTCCGGTCTGGCGCATCCCGCCGCCCAGGATCTTGCGGATTCTCCGTGCCTCGGCTACAAATTCCTTTGAACCGCAGAGAACGGATCCGATGGGTGCCGAGAGTCCCTTCGAGAGGCAGAAGCTCACCGAATCGACACCACGGGTCAATTCTGCTGCCTCTACACCCAGCGTAACGGCGGCATTAAATATCCGTGCTCCGTCGAGATGTACCTTCAGGCCGTAGTTCTTTGCCAGTTTTACCACCGAACCAGTATATTCCACCGTCAGCGGAATGCCGTTACAGCGGTTGTGGGTATTTTCGATGCATATCAGGCGTGTCCGGGGAAAGTGTATATCATCGCCCCGTATAGCCCCTTCGATGTCCTCAATGAGCATCGTGCCGTCTGACTGGTTCGGGACCAGGTGCGGAAAAATTCCGCCCAGTGCCGACATCCCCCCCGCTTCATAGTGAAAGATATGGGCCTCGCTGCCGAGGATTACCTCGTCGCCGCGGCTGCAGTGAACGAGTAATGACGCAAGATTTCCCATGGTGCCGCTTGAAACCAGAAGCGCCGCCTCTTTCCCCATCAAACGGGCAGCCATTTCCTCAAGACGAATTGTCGAGGGATCTTCGCCATAGACATCGTCTCCTAATGCCACATTATATATTGCATCACGCATCGCCTCGGTCGGCTGCGTGACTGTATCGCTTCTCAAATCAATAATCGCCATACATCTGTCTCCCGTAAAAATGACTTGTCGTGCACTGTCATGCCCGAAAGTCCTTCTTTTGTCAATGATCTTGTTCTTCAGGCGATCAAAGGCAGGGGCACGAAAGTTTGACTGGAAAGGAAGAAAAAGAAAGGGTATGAAAACTGGTCAGATATAAAGAGGGAGGACATGCCATGAAATCATACCGGGAAGAGCTCTGGTTTCACGTTCCCACGAGGAGGGCATTCATCAACATTACGCCGCAGGTGGAAGAATGCCTGAGAAAAAGCGGCATAGAGGAAGGACTGGCCCTCGTGAACGCGATGCATATTACCGCCTCGGTCTTTATCAACGACGACGAATCCGGTCTTCACGAGGATTATGACCGGTGGCTTGAAGAACTTGCACCCCATGAACCGGTTTCACGCTACCGGCACAACAGAACCGGTGAGGACAATGGGGACGCTCATCTGAAGCGACAGGTCATGGGTCGAGAAGTTGTGGTCGCCATCACGCAGGGGAGACTCGATTTCGGTCCCTGGGAACAGATATTTTACGGTGAATTTGACGGAAGAAGGAGAAAACGGATCCTCGTCAAGATTATCGGCGAATAACGATCCAGTTTCGTGACTGGGTATCCACTTAGAGGATTGATCGCTTGCCGTTGTAGCGCTCGGTATCGTAAAACTTCTCTATATCCACAAGCCTCAGTTTATCAACGGCCTTCGCGAGGGGAACCGAAGTGATTTCGCCGTGTGTAAGGCTCACCATTCGGCCAAAATCGCCGTTCAATATCATATCGACGGCCGCAATACCGAATCTTCGCGCCATGAGACGGTCACGGGCAGAGGGAACCCCACCGCGCTGGAGGTGGCTCAAAATAACGTACCGCGCCTCAAAGCCGGTCCTCTTCGCAATCTCATCAGCAATGTGAGCAGCAATTCCTCCCAGGGATGTGTGTCCAAAGTCATCGACCTTTTTGTCTTTAACGAACTCCTGCAACCCCTCCTGCTTCGCACCCTCGGACACCACGATAATACTGTATTGGATCTCCCTGCCTCCCCTCTCCTGAAGGAGTTCACAAACCCTTTCGATACTGAAAGGATGTTCGGGTATCAGAATAATATAAGCGCCGCTCGATTCTCCCCCATAGAGGGAAAGCCAGCCCGCATGGCGTCCCATGGTCTCCACTACAAAGATCCGACCGTGAGAACCGGCCGTCGTCCGCAACCGGTCTATTTCTTCGGTGATGATATTTACTGCCGAGTCAAATCCGAGTGAATAGTCGGTACCGAGGAGATCACCATCGATGGTTTTCGGAATTCCCACCGTTTTGATTCCGCATTTGTAGAGATTGTTTGCAACGCCGAGGGTGTCCTCACCACCGATGGCCACGACCACATCGATTCCAAGTTTTTCTATATTCTGAATCAATTTCCTGGAGCGATCATTTTTCGGGTTGAAGGGATTCGTCCTTGATGTACCCAGATTTGTTCCCCCGTAACGATCCCATGCCCTGACTGTCTCCTCATCAAGATGCCGCAGGTTTCTGGCACAGCTCTCAGGGTCATCGGGATCAACCTCCGTCAGTCCCTTCCAGCCTTGAAGAACACCGATAATCTCAAAATCCGATGAGCGTTTTTTCGCAAGGTAGGGATCCAGGGCCGTTTTCGTAACCCACTTTACCGCCCCGTTCAGACCGGGGCAGTCACCACCTCCCGTTAAAATTGCTATTTTCATCAGTACCTTCCTCTTTATTCGATGTGTCCCAGGCTCTCCTTTTCCAGATAGGTAAAATCTACATGTTCATAGCGGTAGGGAAGAGAACTTCGGATATTATCGGGTATCGATCCCCATTTTGTTTCAAATTCTTCGAGATAGCTGCGACGGCCCTTCAGGAAATCTTCCACCTTCATCTTCAGCAATTCCTTGTCCTGAAACATGGGATAGGAGCACATAAGATCCATATTGGATCGGTCGCTCTTAATGGGATGATGGAATCCCAGATGATCCGGATCGGAACCGAATCGAAGCTGCACCCTCAAAATATCGCTGTACGACGCCAGAGACTGCCGCAACGACACCTTCATTTCGTGCTCTCCCATTGTCCCCGTATTTGCGAGGTAACACTTGATCCTGTTTCTCTTTACAATCTCATAAAAGAGCATGGCATGCTTCAGCCGGTCCCCCGCTATGAAAGGATCGAGGAAAAAGACACGCTTGAAGGTGCCCGCCTGCTCCGGATCGCCGCCACTACTTTCGATAGACTCACCGTAGATAAACTGCATCGTTGCCTGCTCCGGCGTGAGCTTCGATATGACATTGGCCAGGGGGTTTCTCGTCAATATAATTATGTAATCGATAATATCGGCCCGGAGGCTTTTGCTCGCAAGGCCGAGGTTTTCACGTCGTACGATGGCCCGGCCGTTTCCTGTCTTGCTCGTATCCATGAAATCAGGGATATAGGGATACCGAGATATGGCAACATTTTCGAGGAAGGTGTCCGATGCCAGAGCAGCGCGGAGTATTTCAGGCTGACTCTCATCGAGACCTTCCGTTTTGATATAGACACCGCCCAATTCAAAGGCCGCATAGCTTCCGTCAAAACCGAGTGTTCCGCCGTCATCACCGATCATTTCAGATGTCTCTCTCGGCAGTTTCGCAAGTTTTCTGCAAAGGGTCGTTGTTTTTCCCGTAGCGGTGAGCCCCGAAACACCAGTTGCCCTCTCCTGGAGCTCGGGTCGTTCCGATTCAAGGTCGTAAATCCAGAGATGATCCCTTCTCGCGCCGCTGTGCAAAAATATTCCCAGTTTGTCTATTTCCTTTACCCGCCAGCTCTCAAATTGAAAAACTCCTTTTTTTGCCTCACCGACATAGGTGCTGTTTCGGCAGATCTTGACCTGATCTCCTCTTTTCTCCCCCATCCAGAGACGGACCGCCACATCCTTTTCAAGGAGCTTCTTAAACTTATTGCGCTCAAATTCCTCATCCGTAAAAAAGATGATCGTATAGGTAGGCTTTTCCACGACTCTCGCCGCAGGTGTATCCTCAAACAAAAGCTTGACGCCGTAAGCTATCTGAGCATGCTGCTCGGGCATGATAAATCGGGCCGTGACTCCATCCTTACCGTCACCGATAATCGTATCGATCGACACGATGCGCTCTTTACTCAGCATCTTCACAGCCTGCTCCGCGAGCGCCTCTTCATCTTCCCCGAAGGGATCATCGACGCTGTTTTTTGTATGCGGCGCCGAACGTGACATCGGCTCCGAATCAGCAGCAACGGAACCCAGATTTGTTTGAATAACGCCCTCCTGCTGCAGGGCAAGCGCCTTCAATTCATCAAGGGATTTGCACTCGATGAGTCTTTTCTCGTTCTTCGCACTGCAATAGATCGTTTCAGCCGCTTTTTTGAAATAATTCTCCATGAACCCTTAAAACCCCTTTTTACACAATAATATTTTATGGAAGTTTTGAACTATAAGGAAAGGGACAGTCCGTGTCAAGATAAAACAGGCCTAAGATACAGAAAAAAAACATTATTTATTCTCTTATCGCTCCGAAAATATCTATTCGGTTGCTGTTTCGGGGTCGTGTTTTGCAAGGTAGTCTTTCAGGGCATCGACGGTGCTTGAAAAGGCAATATCGTCCCAGGGAATCTCTAAAGGTCTGAACAGATCGACGGCCAGTGCTTCATCGGCTGCCCGGGGAAGTCCTTCTTTTGCCTCGGCCTCATAGACGATTATTACCACGGAGGTTTCGGGATAGGAGTAGACACCCACCAGAGAACCTATTGCAACTTCAAGTCCCACCTCTTCCCGGGCCTCTCGGGCGGCAGCAGCGGGAACCGTTTCCCCCACATCCATGAATCCACCTGGTATGACCCACTTACCGACAGAGGGGGGTATTGCCCGTTTCAGCATAACGATTCTTCCGTCGATATCGATAATCGTACAGGCGGCTATCTTGGGGTCGATATAGAAGACATAGCTACACTCGGAGCATTGAAGGCGTTCCGGTTCTCCTTCTTTGACCCTTTTTTTCTCGAGTGCACCCCCGCAGAGGGGGCAAAAACGGTAGTTTTCATTTCGATGCATGGGGAAGATATTCCATAAAAAACCGGTAAAAGGCAACAACCACGAGGGAATGCGTGATAGTCCCGTTACGTATAAAACCCTGTATCTCTTCGAGAGGATAGAGAACAACTTCAATATCCTCTCTCTCGTCAAGCTCCTGACGGCCCGATGGAACCACGTTTTTCGCGAGAAAGGTGTAGCAACGGTTGTTCTGTATCGCCGGATTGGGATGCACAGTACCTAAGGGTATCATCTCCCCTTCCCTGTATCCCGTTTCTTCACGGAGCTCCCTCCCTGCGGCATCGAGCGGCGTGTCATCTGCCTCGACGAGCCCCCCGGGGATTTCCAGGGTGATATCACGAATGCCGTGACGGTACTGGCGAATCATCACCACCTTGTTATCCGGTGTCAGGGGTATCACATTGACCCAGGAGGATGATTCGAGGATATAGAAATCATGCTCCTTTTGCGTTCTCGGAGAAAGGGCTCTGTCTGTTCGCAGACTGAACACGCGATAGGACTCGTCTCTCCTGCTTGATAGTATCTTCCAATGTTTCGGTGGCATGGGCACCTCTATAGTGAAAAAGGGAGATAGGGTCAAGAAGAAAGCATCCCCTCTTGCCATTGAAGCCCCCCCAATCCCGTATAAACGGGATTAAGGAAAATGTTTATTTTATATTCTCGCTTCCCCACCGCGAGCAGGGGGGAATACGCTCACCGTTGAAGCTCCCCGCAACAAGTTGCGGGGAATCTCCGACTGTTAAGGAAAATTTTATTTTTATTCGCTCGCTAACCCCGCTGCAAGCAACGGGGAATGCGCTCGCTGTTCAGTTCAATTCATTATTTTCCCCTGTGCTCACCTCAACTCCTGTGGTAATAAGAACCCAGATCAACTCTGAGGGATAAAATATGGAGATTTTGCCGCTTTCGAAAAATCACGAAAAGTGGATACGCAAACTGCATCAGAAAAAATACCGCGACGAGGAAGGGATTTTCATCGCCGAAGGCTTCAATTCCTTTGAGGCCGCAATGAGGACAACTCGTCACGACGTAAAAGAGGTGGTGATAGAGAATTCCATTCCCGAGTCAGCCCTGAAGAATCTCCCCGACGGCCTCCCGGTCTATACCTGCTCGAAGAAGGTAATGGAAGCAATCTCTACCGAAGAAAATCCCCAGGGAATTGTGATCGTCTGTCATCAAAGGGATTTTCACTTTTCCGATCTCGAGAATGGTACACCCGGACAAACACTCCTCTATCTGGAAAACATTTCGGACCCCGGCAACCTTGGTACCATTCTTCGCACCGCGACATGGTTCGGCATCAGTGAAATCCTCCTCAGTCCCTCCTCAGTCGACCCCTTTAACACGAAGGTCATACGGGCCTCGGCAGGAACAATCTTCAGCCAGGAAATCTACCTTTCCGTAGACAGTGATGACCTTTTTCGACTCGCCGAAAAACACGATTACAATCTCATTGCCACCGTCCCTCGCGACGGTCTGCTAATAAGGAGATGGCAGGGTGCGGGGAAAAATATCATCCTTTTCGGGCCGGAGGTACAGGGACTCTCGAAAGAGCTTATTGAAAAGGCCCACCACCGTATTTCGATTCCCGGAAAGGGAGATGCGGAATCTCTAAATCTTGCCGCGGCAGCGGCCATCATTCTCTATGAAATCACTGCGAGAAAACCCTGATCATCCCACAGAAAATAGTGGTGGCAACAAAACCTTTGCATGCCCAGTAAATAAATGTTAATATGTGAACAATTAATACGTTAACAATGGCAGTGGCGCATGGAAGACATCTCAACTTTTCTCTGTTTTCGTCTCGGTGCACTCTCGCGCAGGATATACCGGCATTATAACACGCTGTACTCCCGCTACGGCATTACGGTAACCCAATCATTCATACTCTTTGATCTCCTGTTACACAAATCGAGCAACATGAAGGATATCGCCTCCCGGGTACAGCTTGACAGCCCGGCGATTACCGGCCTTGTGGACCGTCTTGCGAAGGAAAACCTGGTGGAACGAAAGGAAGACCCGTCCGATCGACGGGGACTCCTTGTTGGACTCACAACGAAGGGCCGGAAATTAGCGAAGGAACTGGCACCTGTCGCCGAGGAGTTTAATACAAAGATGCATGCGGTCCTCATCCCCGAAGATATTGCGGTCTTTGAACGGTCACTTGACCGGCTGGAAAAAGGCCTGAAAGAAAAAAATCCCGAACGACAGACGGAGGTTTTGCATGGATGATGTTTACAGGAAATTAAGAGAAAAGCTCGACATGTTTCCCATAGGATTTCCCGAAAGCGACGACGCCTATGAAATCCTTGAAACTCTTTACACCCTTGAAGAAGCGGAACTCGCTCTCAGGCTCCCCATGCTCAACAAATCCCTGAATGATTTAGCCGCGGAGCTTGATGAAGACTCGGAAGAACTGCGAAAAAAACTGGACAGTATGGCGGCAGGGGGAACGGTATTCGTTATGGAACGAGAGGGAACGCGTTACTACCGGTTGCTGCCATCGGTCGAGGGGTTCTCCGAAACCCCGTTCTGGCCCGGAAAGGAAACGGAAAAAACCAAGAAACTCGCCCCCCTCTGGAGAAGCTATTTCGATGATAAATTCGCGCGGGAATTGGGAGACAGATCTCAGACGATCATGAGAGTTATTCCCATACATTCCTCAATATCGAACGAATCGCAGGTGACACCGTACGAAGACCTAGTAGAACTGCTCAAACAAAACAAATACTTTGCCGTTGCAAACTGTCCGTGCAGACTGTACGCAAAGGCCACGGGAGATGGATGTGACCATTCTCTCGAAGTCTGCTTCCACTTTGACAGTATGGGAAGATACATGGTTGAACACGGTATGGGCAGAGAGCTGTCGAGAGATGAAACCCTCGCGATATTAAAGAAATGTAACGAAGAGGGACTCGTTCACACGACATACAACTCTGAGGGAAAGGTAGGTACCATCTGCAACTGCTGCTCATGCTGCTGCATATTTTTCAGGGCCCTCAAAGAGCACAATCTGCCGGGTGCCTTCGCCCGCTCGAATTACGTGAGCAGAGTCGATGTCGATCTCTGTTCCGCCTGTGAGACCTGCGCCGATCGGTGCCCCGTGGATGCAATAACCGTTAATGAATTTGCCGTTGTGGATAGCAACCGCTGTATCGGTTGCGGTGTCTGTTATCCCACCTGCCCGACGGCGGCCATAGAACTGGTGAGAAGGCCCGACGACGAGATGACCTTGCTCCCCGACCGTCAGACCTGGGTCATGGACCTTCTGAAAGAGAAGGGTGTACTATAATTGATAAAAAAGGAGAAGCTATGGACAGCTACGAAAAACTGAGAGAGATTCTCGACGCACATCCCTCAGGAGCACCGAAGTCAGAGGCCTTTGATGAGATACTCCGAACACTCTTTACTCCCGAAGAAATTGAGATCGCCATACATCTGAGATTCGCGTCGAAAAGCGCGGAGTCAATTGCCGAAGCTGCGGGCCTGCCCGTTGAAGAGACAACCGCAAGGCTCGAGGCAATGGCAGATAAAGTAGTCATCACAAGCAGGGAAAAAGAGGGCACAAAACTCTACTCTCTGGTGCCGACCATTCCCGGTCTTTTTGAGTTTCCCTTTATGCAGGGAGGAGGAACGCCCATGCATAAAAAGCTGGGGAAACTCTGGGAAGAATATCACGCCGATGGCCTGGGAGAAGGCTTTGCGGGAAATCCAACGCCGTTGATGCGTGTCGTTCCCATTGAAAGCACAATTGAAGGTGGAACAAAAGTGCACCCCTACGAGGAGGCATCAAAACTTGTCGAACAGCAGAGCTATCTCGCCGTGACGGAATGTGCATGCAGGGTGAGTGTCGGTGCCTGCGATCGACCGAAGGATGTCTGCCTCGTCTTTGGAACACCGGCCAAATTTCTCGTCGAGAAAGACCGGGCCCGTGAAATCACAAAGGAAGAGGCCCATACAATCCTGAAGCGCGCCGACGAGGCCGGTCTCGTCCATACGAGCAATAACAGCATCGACAAAGCAAATCTCATCTGCAATTGCTGCCCCTGCTGCTGCACCGTACTTCGGGGAAGAACACAGCTCAATCACCCGCACGCCTTCCTGACCAGTTCCTACTATGCCGAGGTAGCGGCCGATGAATGTTCGGGCTGTGAACTATGCATCGATGAGCGCTGCCCTGTGGAGGCAATCGAGATGGTCGATGATGTTGCCAGGGTCCTTGCTGAGAAATGCATAGGTTGCGGCCTCTGCGCAAGTGCCTGTCCTACCGAAGCCATAACCCTCATTAAGCGCTCCGAGGAACCGGAAATACCGGCGACTGTCAAGGATATGGCCGTACAGATCCTCATGGAAAAGGGTAAACTGGAAGATTTCATGAAGTATATGAAAAGCTGAAGAAGCCGAAGGTGAAACTATGGGACAGAAACGCTTTGTTGACCTCAGTATAAGTATAGAAACGGGTCTCCCCAGTGATCCGTCCATGATGATTCCCAAGATAGACTACATTGATCATGTCATGGGCGCCGATTCGATGCAGGAATTCTTCCCGGGTGTCAAAAAGGACCAGCTGCCGGGTGGCCTTGGATGGGCCCTCGAATTCATGACGCTCACCACCCACAGCGGTACACATCTCGATGCACCCTACCACTATCACCCAACCATGGATAAGGGAAAGCCGGCATCAACCATCGATGAAATACCCCTGGATTGGTGTTTCAACGACGGCGTTTTACTCGACTTTCGTCACAAAGGAGACGGTGAGCGGATAACGGCGCAGGACGTAGAGAATGAGCTGAAGCGGATCAGCTACGAGATAAAACCCCTCGACATCGTCCTTGTGCAGACCGGGGCGGAGGCGTTCTGGGGAACGGAAGAATACCTCGTAAAGGGTGCCGGCATGGACCGGGAAAGCACGCTCTTTCTTACTGAGAAAGGGGTAAAGGTAGTCGGGATTGATGCATGGAGCTGGGATCGGCCGCTTCCCTACCTTGCCAAGGAATTCAAGGATACTGGTGATCCCAAGGTAATCTGGGAGGCCCACTTCGCCGGAATAGAGACAGGATATTGCCACATGGAAAAGATGGCGAATCTCTCGGCGATCGGGAGACCGCACGGCTTTACTGTCTGCTGTTTTCCCATAAAGATCAAAGGGGCCAGCGCCGGGTGGGTAAGACCCGTGGCGATTGTTGAAGAATAGCACCACGCAAATCGGGACATGTATATTCATGGCCATGACGGATTCTGTCAGCCACCTTGCGTGAACGAGTTTCATCTCCCTCTTCTCATATCAGATTGAGGCTCCCGGCAACAAGTTACGGAGACTCCGCAACTGTTAAGAATGATTTATTTTATTCGCTCGTTGTTCGTTTCATTGACCGCGTGGTTTTGCAATTTCTCACTTGACCATACATAATTTCTTAATTATACTAATTTCTTCCGAAAATTAACTATGGGTATTTGAGAAGGCAGGGGGGATTATCTCTTTCTAACGTTTCTTAACCGTAACAGAAAGGAGTCGTTATGAAAAAACTGTTTATTGCTTTTTTAGTATTGGTGGTGGTCTTATCATTCGGCACTGTAGCATCTGCCAAAGCTCTGAAAGTAGCAATGGATGCCGATCCGGTTTCACTGGATCCTCATGTGCAGCTTTCGGGCGGGATGCTTCAGTACTCGCACATCTGTTTTGATCCCCTGGTACGCTGGACAAAGGACATGAAATTCGAGCCCCGTCTGGCTGCCAAGTGGGAACGTATCGACGACCTTACCATGCGATTCTATCTTCGCGAGGGAGTAAAGTTTCACAGCGGCAATACCTTCACGGCGAAAGACGTGAAATGGACCATTGAACGGCTCAAGATCAGCCAGGACTTCAAAGGATTATTCGAACCCTTCGTGGGAGCCAAGGTCATTGACGATTACACCGTGGATATTATCACAAAGAAACCTTACGCTCTGCTGCTGAACATGGCTACCTACATTTTCCCGATGGACAGCGAGTTTTACACGGGGACAGATGCAAGCGGTCAGCCGAAGGATGCCATTGTGAAGATCGGCCCATCTTTCGCTCTTACGAACGAATCGGGTACCGGTCCCTATCGGGTTACCTATCGGGAACAGGGCGTAAAAAACGTCTTTCAAAGATTTCCCGAATACTGGGACAAGATGTCCCCGGGCAATGCAGATGAGTTTATACTGACACCGATCAAGAATGACGCCACGCGAGTGGCCGCGCTTCTCTCAGGTGACGTTGATTTCATCATGCCCGTACCTCCACAGGATTACGCGCGAATTGAAAAGGATAAAAACAGCAAACTGATCGCCATGTCGGGAAGCCGCATCATCACCGTACAGCTGAATCAGAAACGTCGTCCCGAGTTCGCTAATAAAATGGTCCGTCAGGCAATCGTCTATGCCACCAATAACGAGGGGATCGTCGAAAAGATCATGAAAGGCACGGCAACCGTTGCCGCACAGCAGGCGCCTATAGGTTTTGCCGGTTACAAAGCCAGTCTTGTTCCCCGGTATGACCTGAAAAAGGCGAAAGATCTCATGAAGGAGGCGGGATACGAAAAGGGTTTTGAATGCACCATGATCGCGCCCAATAACCGCTATGTTAATGACGAAAAGATTGCCGAGGCCTTTGCCTCGATGCTGGCAAAGATAAATATCAAGGTTAATCTAAAGACCATGCCGAAGGCCCAGTACTGGGATCAGTTCGATGCACAGGTAGCGGATATGCAGTTGATCGGGTGGCATCCGGACACGGAAGATTCTGCAAACTATTCCGAGTTTCTCGTCATGTGCCCCAACAAGGAAACAGGTTACGGTCAGTATAACAGCGGCAATTACTGCAACCCGAAGGTGGATGAGATGGTGCTTGCATCGCAGACCGAAACGGACCTGAAAAAGAGATCGGAAATTCTTCAGGAAGTGGAGCAGATCCTTTATGATGACGCCGCCTATGTCCCCTTCCACTGGCAGAATCTTTCCTGGGCAGGGAAAAAGAATCTTCGTATGGAGCCAATTGTTAATGTTATGAATTTCCCCTATTTTGGCGATCTTGTCATCGAATAGCGGAGAGTTGATTTAAATAACAATGCTTTATAATATGAAGCGCAGGAGGGGCAGCCCCTGTTACAGCAGGTAGCAGGGGCTTCCCTATGTAATCGTAAGGAAAAGAATTACACCATGTTTGCATTTGCAGTTCGTCGCATAACCCAGGCTATAGTTGTCATGCTGGTAATCAGTCTTATCGGCTTTGCCATCAAGCACGAGATCGGTGACCCCGTGAGGGATATCGTGGGAGTTTCCGTCTCTGTAGCCGAGAGGGAAGCACTGCGTGACAAACTCGGCCTGAATGATCCCTTTATTATGCAGTATGCCCGTTTTGTAAAAGACGCTCTCCACGGGGACCTGGGACACTCCTTCTTTTTCAAAAAGCCGGCACTTGATGTAATTACCGCCAAGGCCCCGGCAACTCTGGAACTGGTCTTCGTAAGCAGCCTCATTATTATCTTCGTCTCTATTCCCATCGGCATCTACACCGCGATTAATCCCAAGAACTGGTTCTCCCGACTTACGATGGGGGTGAGTATCGTCGGGGTTTCAATTCCCGTTTTTCTTACCGCAATTATTCTCATATATATTTTCGCTGTCGAACTTCACTGGCTTCCATCGTACGGCCGGGGACAGACCATTAACATATACGGGTGGGAAAGCGGCTTTTTCACCCTTGACGGATTAAAACACCTCATTCTTCCGAGTATTGCCCTTTCATCCATAATGCTCCCCCTCTTTATCAGGCTTATCCGCTCTGAAATGATGGAGGTCCTCGAGACCGAGTATGTCAAATTTGCCTGGGCAAAGGGCCTCTCCAAATACCGCATATGGCTTCTCCATGCCTTTAAGAACACCCTGCTTCCCGTTATCACTGTCGGGGGTGTTCAACTCGGCATTCTTATTGCGTTCACCATCCTGACTGAAACCGTTTTTCAGTGGCAGGGCATGGGGTTCATGTTTCTCGAGGCGGTGGAGCGATCGGACACAGCACTCCTCGTGGCCTACCTCATCGTTGTTGGTGCTCTTTTTGTGGTGGTCAATACGATTGTCGATATCATCTACGGACTGGTAAATCCAACCGTGAGGATTACGGGCAGAAAATGAGAAAAAAATGGCACCGCTTTAAAAATTCCTATTTTCTCTACAGTTTCAAGCGAGACTGGATTGCCGTTGCGAGCTTTGTCGTCTTCATAACACTCGTTTTCGTGAGCCTGGCCTCTCCCGTATTGGCACCCTACGATCCCTATGATTCTTCGAGCATTGATGTCATGGACGCTGAAATTCCCCCGTCATGGATGGAGGGGGGTGAAGAACGTTTCCTCTTCGGTACCGATATTCAGGGAAGAGACCTCTTGAGTACCATGTTCTATGGTATGCGGCTTTCGGTTTTCATCGGATGCGGGGCCGTTTTGCTTCAGGCCTTTATCGGAATCCTTATCGGAATGATTTCCGGCTACCTGGGGGGAAAAGTCGACGCATTTCTCATGAGAATCGCCGATGTCCAGCTCTCATTTTCCACCATGATGGTGGCAATTATCATCAGTGCCATTTTTCAGGTGGCCTTTGGCGTTGGCAGATATGAAGAGCTGGCCGCTCCGCTTCTTATCATCATTATCGGTCTCGCCGAGTGGCCCCAGTATGCCCGTACGGTGCGCGCCTCCGTTTTAGGAGAAAAATCAAAGGAATACGTCGAGGCGGCACGCGTAATCGGTCTGAGCCCACGACGTATCAGGTGGCGCCATATCCTGCCCAACGCGCTCTCGCCCGTGCTGGTTATTTCAACAATACAGGTAGCCAACGCCGTTATGAGCGAAGCGGCACTGTCGTTTCTGGGCCTCGGAATGCCGATTACAAAACCCTCGTTAGGATCTCTCATTAATGCAGGGTTTGAATACATTTTCAGCGGTTCGTGGTGGATCACCCTTTTCCCGGGAATTCTCCTCGTCATTTTCGTCCTTGTCGTAAACCTCCTGGGCGACTGGCTGCGAGACGTGATGAATCCGAAATTGTATAAAGGATAAAACATATAAAAGAGTATGCAACATTTACTTGACGTGAAAGACTTGGAAGTTACCTTTGCCCTCCGAACGGGGAGCCTGATTGCCATACACGGGGTCAACTTTACCGTAGACAAGGGCGAACGGGTTGGTCTGGTAGGCGAAAGCGGGGCCGGTAAATCCGTCACGGGGTTTGCCATCATAAATCTGATAAGCAAGCCCGGCTATATATCGAACGGCAGCGTCCTCTTCAACGGCCGGGATCTGGCCTCTCTTTCCGATGAAGAGATGCGTCATATTCGCGGAAACCGCATCAGCATGATTTTTCAGGACCCCATGATGACCCTCAATCCCGTTCTTACCATCGGGACACAGATGATTGAAACGCTGCAGGCTCACCTGAAAATATCAAAAACCGATGCGGCGGACATAGCTCTTGAGAAGCTTCACAAAGTTCATATTCCCTCGCCGGAAAAACGTCTGAGGCAGTATCCTCATGAGTTTTCGGGGGGGATGAGACAGAGAATTGTCGTTGCGATTGCGCTTTTGGTAGATCCTTCACTTATTATCGCCGATGAACCGACCACCGCCCTCGATGTTACCATACAGGCGGAAATCATGGATCTTCTCCGTGAACTCTGCGAATCGGAAGACACCGGTCTCATTCTCATCACCCACGATCTCGGTGTCGTCGCACAGATAACGGAAAAGGTGGTGGTCATGTATTCCGGCAACATTGTCGAGATGGGAACCACCACCGAGATCATAGAAAATCCAAGGCATCCCTACACGAAGGGACTTATACAGGCGATACCGGACAAGCGGAACCCGGGAGAACGCCTGAATCAGATTCCGGGAGTCATGCCCACATTGATGGACATCCCGCCGGGTTGCTCATTCCATCCCCGCTGCACGATCAAGGGAGAGATATGCACAAGAGAAATCCCGAAACTCAAGGAAATCGACAGTACGGGTAAAATAGTCGCCTGCCATATGGTTTCGGCTGAAGGTGAAGTGCAATGAGCGAAAACAACAGTCTTTTAACAATACGAAACGTGGTAAAGCACTTCGACATATCGGGCGGTCTTCTGGAGCAGCTCGCCATACAAGGGGGAAAAATTGTCAGAGTCCGGACAATCGTGAGGGCCGTGAATGATGTAAGTTTTTCCATCTATCCGGGCGAAACGCTAAGCGTTGTCGGTGAAAGCGGGTGCGGAAAATCGACGCTGGCACGGGCTATCCTCGGTCTCTATCCGCCCGAGAGCGGCGAGATAGTATACCGGAACAAGAGAATCGATCATCTCACACCGAATCAGATGCTCCCTACAGGGCGAAGATGCAGATGATCTTCCAGGACCCCTACGCCTCACTGAACCCGAGGATGACGGTGGAGCAGACCCTGAACGAGCCGGTAAAGTTTCATAACAGAAACATCTCGGAAAACGAAGTCAAGAAAAGGGTGGTTGACGTCATGCGTCAGGTGGGCGTGGACCCAAGTTGGGTTGACCGCTATCCCCACGAGTTTTCCGGGGGCCAGAGACAGCGTATCAGTATTGCCCGGGCATTGATGGTTGACCCTGAATTCATTGTGGCTGACGAACCGGTCTCCGCCCTCGATGTATCAATCCAGGCCCAGATTCTGAACCTCCTGATGGATGCCCAGGAACAGCGTGGACTGACCTATATGTTTATCACCCATGATCTCTCCGTTGTTCGTCATATAAGCACGAGGGTGGCGGTGATGTATCTCGGACGATTATGCGAACTGGCACGAACGGTTGAACTTTTTGAATCGCCAAGGCATCCGTATACCCAGGCCCTTTTAAGTGCCATTCCCGATATTCATAACCGAAAAGGAGCCCACGTAAAATTAAAAGGTGAAGTTCCCACCCCCATCAATCTGCCACCGGGCTGTGTTTTCCACAGCCGCTGCCCCTTTGCGAACGAAAGGTGCATGAGGGAAATTCCCGAACTTATCGAGATCGAATCGGGCACATTCGTCGCGTGTCACGGAGTCGAGGAAGGGCGCCTTTAAATTATATAATGTTCCACTATTTGAAGCTCCCCCGCAATCCCGACTCGTCGGGATTAAGGAAAATTTATGCGCTCGCTGTTCAGTTCAACATGTTGCCGTTATAAGAGAGGAATGCCGGATTGCATACTACCGACCACACAAAAACATATTTTGCCCTCATGGGAGCCGTTATTTTCTGGGGACTTTCCTTTGTCGCAACAAAGATAGCCCTTACAAGTATTCCTACATTCACCCTGATTTTCGCAAGATTCAGTATTTCTGCGCTTTTCTTTCTTACACTGATTTTGAGAAATGGCCTCCCACGATTTTCAAAGAAAGATCATATCTTCTTATTTCTGCTATCACTCTTTGAACCGGGTCTCTACTTTATCTTTGAGACTCTGGGGCTTCAATATACAACAGCGCCGAAGGCATCCCTTATCATAGCAACGATTCCTATCGCGGTCCTGATACTCTCGACAATATTTCTCAAGGAAAAGTCGTCACCCGCCAGGCTTGCCAGCATTGTGCTCTCATTTGCGGGAATATTCATCCTGATAACGGGGGAGTCAGGATTCAGGCTATCCTGGGAGGGCTCCGTTATCGGCGATCTTCTTATCTTTGGTGCCGTTATTTCGGCAGCGCTGTATATCGTATCGGCACGGAACCTCGGAAGGAGATATAGCGCTCTGGAGATCACCAGCATGCAGGTATTCTACGGCTCCCTCTTTTATGCTCCCGCATTTCTCTGGGAGCTTCCGGCAATCGAATGGTCCCAGATAAGCGGAAGCTCTCTGGGTGCGGTTGTCTATCTCACGGTCTTTGCCACCATAGGCGCCTTTCTCTGCTACAATTTTGCCCTGACAAGAATATCCGCCACACGGGCATCCCTCTTTATAAACCTGATCCCCGTTGTCACTGCCATAGGGGCATGGATACTTCTGAACGAGACGCTCACCATGATACAGGCCTTTGGCGGACTCTTGGTTCTCTTCTCGGTTTTCATCGCAAGCCTTCCGGGCCTCAGGGCCAAAACACCTGAACACATTCTCTCGAAATAGGAGGCATCTGCTTACAGCCCAAATAAGCACAAATGATGCAAGGGGTACCATTAATTTCAGAGGGAAACTCATTATTTGTCTTGACAATATAGCGGCTTAAATAGTAGTTGTGTCGGGATTTTAAAAAAGCAATTTAACGAACAGGAGGAAGATATGAGGGCACACAGAATCATTATTGCTTTACTGGTTATGGCAAGTTTCATTATTGCCCCTGTGACAGTCGGCTCCGTATTTGCTGCGGAAAAGGTAATAACCGTTGCAACCGACGCAACATGGCCACCGATGGAAATGGTCGACCAGAATAAGAACATCGTCGGTTTCGACATCGACTTCCTCAATGCCGTCGCAAAAGAGGCCGGTTTCACGGTAGAATTTCAGAACACCGCCTGGGACGGGATTTTTGCGGGAATCGCTGCCGGAAAATATGACGCGATCATCTCATCCGTCACGATCACCGAGGAACGCAAGAAAACAATGGATTTTTCTATCCCCTATATCAATGCAGGCCAGATACTCATTGTTCCCAATGCCTCCAATGCGGTTGTTCTGAAAGACCTTGTGGGGAAAAATGTAGGCGCCCAGATAGGCACGACGGGTTCTTTTGAAGTGAAAAAGATAGAAGGCGTCACCTTGAAGACATACGATGAAATAGGCCTTGCCTTTGAAGACATGGCCACCGGTCGTATTGACGGCGTTGTCTGCGACACCCCGGTAGCTGCAGACTATGCACTGCAGAAAGACGAATACAAGGACAAATTCAAGATCGTCGGCGAACCTTTTACCGAGGAATATTACGGCATCGTAGTGAAGAAGGGCGATAAGGAACTTCTCGATCTTGTCAACAAGGGAATCCAGGCTGTTCAGGCTAAGGGAATCGACAAGAAGTTAGAGGCGAAGTGGCTGAAGTAAAGAAAACAGAAAAGATAGACAAGAAAAAACCTGTAATTGCAGTAGGCGACGGGCCTGCAATCCCGAGTAAAGAAGATGTGGGACTGTTTACGGCATGGCGGGTATCTATCATCGGTGCCCTCGCGATTATCGCCTATCTTGCCATATCGAAACCGGATCCCTATCTGGCAATCCTGAAGTTTGTGCCAGATGGGATCCTGGTTACCTTTCAGGTTACCATAGAGGCCATCCTTCTTGCCCTCCTCATCGGTCTTTTCACGGGTCTCGGAAGGATATCGAAAAACAGGATAATAAACGGCATCGCCTCAGTCTATGTGGAAGTCATCCGGGGTATTCCCCTTTTAGTTCAGCTTTTCTACATCTATTTTGCCCTGGGACGGGTGGTAAATCTTCCCGCTATGGTGAGTGCCGTCATTGCCATGTCAGTGTGTTACGGTGCCTACATGGGTGAGATATTCCGGGCGGGAATCGAGTCGATCCCAAAGGGCCAGATGGAAGCGGCACGATCCCTCGGCATGAGTTACCCGCAGGCGATGATACATGTCATACTCCCGCAGGCCTTCAAAACCATTCTTCCCCCCGTTGGAAATGAATTTGTTGCCCTTTTAAAAGATTCGTCCCTCGTTTCGATCCTTGCAGTATCGGATCTCTTGCGGAGGGGCCGGGAATTTGCTTCGGAATCGTTTACCTATTTCGAAACCTACACCATGGTTGCCCTTGTGTACCTCGTCATCACCCTCTTTCTCTCAAAACTCGTCAGCCTTATGGAGGAGCGGATAAGTGTCGACTGAAAATCGCAACATCATGGTCCAGATACGAAGCGTCTACAAGTTCTTCGGGCAGCTGAAGGCTCTCGACAACGTTACCCTGGATATTTACGACGGCGAAAAGATGGTCATTATCGGGCCAAGCGGCTCTGGAAAAAGTACGCTGCTCCGTTCCATCAACAAGCTGGAGACCATTGATGCGGGACAGATTATCGTTGATGGTTTGGACATCAGCAATCCCGAGACGGACATCAATAAGGTGCGCGAAGAGATCGGCATGGTTTTTCAGTCCTTCAATGTCTTCCCCCACAAAACGGTTCTTGACAATATCAACCTGGCCCAGACCGTCGTTAGAAAACGGTCCAAGAAAGAGGCGACGGAGATTTCAAGGGAGCTTTTGAACAAGGTCGGCATACTGGACAAGGCAAATGAGTATCCCGGGAAGCTCTCCGGCGGTCAGCAGCAGCGTGTTGCTATCGCGCGAGCCCTGGCCATGAAACCAAAACTCATGCTCTTCGACGAACCCACGTCGGCCCTCGACCCCGAAATGATTGGGGAAGTCCTCGAAGTCATGATTAAACTCGCAAAAGAGGGAATGACCATGATCGTGGTAACCCATGAGATGGGATTTGCCCGCGAGGTATCCGACAGGGTATTATTCATGGATTACGGGGCAGTGATTGAAGAGGGAACTCCCGAACACTTTTTCAAAAATCCCACCGAGGAACGTACTAAGCTTTTCATGAGTCAGATTTTATAAGATTAATTCCTCTTCTCAATCAACGGCGGCTGTGCTACAAATGTTTCAGGCGTCTTCTTACGATTTTTCGTTAATTGAAGCTCCCCGCAATCCCGTATAAGCGGGATCTCAGCTTTGCTCTGACAAGTTGCGGGGAATCTCCCACTGTCAAGGGAAATATTATTTGGATTCGCTCACTAACCCCGCTGCAAGCAACGGAGAATGCACTCGCTGTTCAGTTCATCGAGCTCCCTGAGACATTGATTTTACATTACATACACGGAACCGGCAAAGAGAATGATACTAAAAACTTTTCTGATTTTCGCAACGGGCCTCACCCTTTTCCTTCTCGGAATGTTCTGGCTCAGTACAACGGTTCAGAGAAATTTTACCAGTACAAGGATTCGTGAACATTTCGCCCTTTCCGTTAAGCGACCGATTTACGGCATTGTAACGGGAGCCTTCACGACGATTCTTTTCCAGAGCAGTTCCGCCACATCAGTTCTTGCCGTCGGACTCGTCGGCGCAGGGCTTATAAGCTTTTTTCACTCACTCGGCATCATACTCGGCGCCGATATCGGAACGACCCTTACCGTTCAGCTCGTTGTCTGGAAGATAACCGATATCTCCCCCGTTTTTATTGTCTTCGGCAGTCTCCTCTGGCTTTTGGGAAAGGGAAAATGGAAACCCGCAGGGGAGGCAGTTCTCTATTTCGGTCTCATTTTCTTCGGATTGAGCCTCGTTTCCTATGCAACGGAGCCGCTCAAAGACAGTGAAGCATTCATCTCATTTTTCAGGGGAATAGAACATCCCCTTTACGGACTTCTGATCGGTTTTGCCGTAACCGCACTCATCCAGTCCTCAGCAGTAACCATCTCCGTTCTGGTTATCCTTGCCTCTCACGGCCTGATTTACATCGACATAGCTATTCCCATAGTTTTCGGAGCCAACATCGGTACGGCGGCCACGGCACTCCTCGCAAGTCTAACTTCAAATGTGGAAGGGAAAAAATGTGCCATTTCTCACTTTTTCTTCAAACTTACCGGCGCGGTATTTTGTCTTTTGATTCTCCCCCCCTTTCTCGATGCGGTAAAAATTCTCTCTTCGGAGACCCCCCAGCAGATAGCCCTCGGCCATTTTCTCTTCAATTGTGTCATCGTCCTCATCTTCACCCCGATTCTGAAGCCCTTTGCCAGCCTTGTCGAGAAAATGATCCCGCAAAAAGGCGACCTTCTCCCAATCTGGCCGGAGTTTCTTGACGAAAGGCAACTTTTCAATGTTCATGAGGCATTGAATTGCACGAGAAAGGAACTCGAGCGGGAGACAGTCATCGCCCAGAAGATGGTCGGGATGAGTGTGAGACTTATAGAGGATTTCAGTGATAGCGAGAAAACCAGTATCGAGTATATCGAATCCGTCGTCGACAATCTCAGGCACGAAATAGGAGATTACCTCTGCAAGATATCCTTCGATACCCTCTCGATCGAGGTATCCCAGAAGCTCTTTTCCTTTTCGGCGATTGCCGATGATTCTGAACGTATTGCCGATCATGCCCTAACACTATCCAATCTTGCCGAGAGAAAACACAGGCGGAAAATTCTCTTCACCGAAGAAGCGATGTCCGATCTCAGGAAAATAACGGAACTGGTGCTTGAAAACATTGCCGATGTAATCGGGCTGATCAGAAAGAAAGACGGCGAAACGATCGAGACAATCATTGAACGCGAAGACCTCATTGACCGGGTAGTGAGAGATGCCAGAGGCCGTCATCTAGAAAGACACTACAAAAGACTCTGCACGCCGGAAGCCGGACCGATCTTTGTCGACATCCTCATACATCTCGAAAGAATTTCAGATCACTGTGAGAATATCGCAGAACATATCCAGGATATCGGGGCATCTGCCTGATACAATAAGTTGCCCGTACATGCGCCATAAAGCTTCGCATGATAAAACAGCCTGACAGGAAAATCTTAAGGAAGTATTTTTTTACATTATTTCAGCTTTTGGAACGGCATGGCCTGAAAGGCGGTATAACCTGTCGCGGAGGTCACGTCACCCTTTTCATTTCTCTCGATTTTAAATGTCCAGTTACCCAGTATGTCATCGGGGATAAAAAAAAGATCATCCGTTTCAGGATACATCCGCATTGTTCTTTCCAGTATTGTGCAATAAAGTGTATCGCTCTTTCTAAAGACCGATACGCGAATATCACCCTGCCGCAACTGGTAGTCACCAACGCAGGAGTCAAGAATCGCCGGATCAAGTTTTATAATCTCCCGGGGCAAAATCGGCGGCAGCATGGCGGGAATGATGTAATTGATCAGCATTCCCAAGGTCTGTAATTCCAGGATACTATTATAATTTCCCCCCGTGAAAACTGCCACCAGGTCCAATCCCGGACAGACGAATATATAATTTCCACCATTACCGGCCGCCCAGTATCCGGTAATAATTTGCTCACCGATTAGCTGTTCGCCCACCCACCACAGATACCCGTAGCCCCAGTTATTTTCTGATTTCTCATGCTCCCTGGTCGATTCTCCTATCCATTTTTCTGAGACAATTTGTTTGCCCTTCCATTTCCCGCCCTCCAGCATGAGAAGGCCGATCTTCGCCATATCCCTCGGTTTCATTTTCGCATTTCCGGCAATCCATGCCCGCCCTTTCGGGGAAAACCCCCAGTGAAACTCATTGATCCCCAATGGTTCAAAGAGATACCTCTCCGCAAAATCCGGGATGGTCATTGTGGATGTCTTTGAGATAATTTGACTCACCAACATGAGGCTGCTGCTGTTATAGGCCCAATGTTCCCCAGGCTTATGGGCCATCGGGAGATTGAGGGCATACTCCACCCAGTCATCGGCCCCGTACATCGCCTTTTCACACTCGAATTTCGGCGTTGCATGATCATTACAGGCATATCCCGACGTCATGGTCAATAACGACTCCAATGTTACATCCCTGACCCTCGCATCCCATTCCTGTCCGATGTCGTACTCTTTGAAGTAGGGATATATTTTCTCCTTTATATCCTTAATGAAACGATGATCGATGGCTATCCCGGTCAGTATGGAGCCGATCGATTTGGTGGCGGAACGGATCTGATGAGGTTTTTCACGATCGAAACCATGAAAATATTCCTCGAGCATGAGTTTCCCGTCCTTTACGAGGAGCACGCCATGGATATTCTTGTAGTCGCCGTTCCGGATATGACGAATCAGGTCAATGAGTTTATCAGCATCGATAGTGGTTTTATAAAGAGATTCCGTTTTCCAGCCGTCATCTATCACGGGGGGTATCCGGTAGGAATAATCGGCATTTGGTCCGCTGAAGCAGATTCCGGTCGGGAACAGGATACAACCGGTTGTAAAGAAAAGTATAAGAAGAAAACGGACAAGAACGGTCAGTCGCTGCCATAAGCGATGTCTCATTATTTTTCTCTCCTACAGAGTATGACCTGTTATGGAAGGTGAGCCTAAGCCATATCCAAGTGAATACCGTTGTTCGATGATTCAGTATTTTTTTGCCAGCTTTGACAAGGAACCCATTGCGGGTTTCAGCGTCAGATCCAACTCACGGGCAATTGCCCAGTAAAGAATCGTATCGGCAGCAATTATCGGACACTTGATCTTTGATTCCAGATCGGAAAGGATATCCAGCGTTCTCGTCCCGGCGCCGGTTACCACCATTGCCTCGGCATCTGGCGAAGCATCCGCAACTGCAAGAATTGATCTCATCGCCAGTTCATCTGTCATCGACCATCCGTAGTCTTCCATTTTCGCATCAGATTCGGTGAGCCCCTGGTCTGAGAGCGTTGAGACATGTATCGTATCGAAACCGCATAGTCTCAAAAAGGCTGCAAAACCATCGCGCCAAGCGGTGTCGTAATAGGTGCAGTTGACGGCGATCTTCTGTATGCCAAACGATCTGAGTCCGTCCACGATGGCGAGACCGGTCATCACACATGGAATATTCGCAGCCTTCGACATTGATTCTGCTCGCTTTCGTGCTTCCGACTCGGACTCAGCAGAGGCCCATGCGAAGGGACTCCCGACCTGCGCCACCAGATCACATCCCATCGCTTTCAAGCTTCGGGCGCACAGATTAAGCTCGCTCTGAACGGATGCGATACTTTCAAGTTGATAATCGAATTCGGGTATAAGGAGCGGTGCCTGCTGTGTCTGAACAGTTTCTTCGACGACTTCAGGAAATTCCGAAGGTGCCGGATCAAACCAGGCCGGTGCGCTTATAAAACCGATTGTTGGTATCTTTTTCATAGTAGGTCCAACGCTTGAGTTAAGAAGCGGGCGGCTATCTGAAGCCGCCATGCCATGTTGTATGTCTTTTCTTCAATAAACCTTCTTTAAGTTTCATTTTATACCATGAATCTAAAAAGCAGGAGAATCGATAATAAAAATGAAGCATTAGAATAACGGCTATGACAGCCGCCCTTTTTTATCCGTTAACGATTATTTGTTGTTTAAAAAAGAATTTTCCCTATTAAAAGCATCAATAATTAAGCATTCTTAGGGATGTTTGTCAATTTATTTAAGAGGGACAAAGTTACAAAGGCACTAAGGCACAAAGGGGAAGAAAAGAAAAGGCACAGAGAAAAATACAAAATAACTGGATTACGGACCGTTGAGGAAGAGATTGCCGCGTCGCATCGCTCCTCCAATGACAAGGGGGTCTTAATTGCGGAGCATCAGGTAGTTGACGGCCTTGTCCAGTCCGTCCAGTGTCAGTTCATACATGGGAAAGACCTCCTGGATGGCATCGATGGTCCAGGTGTGCGACCACTGGTTGCGTGGGCGTGGATTCAGCCAGACAGTGTGGCGGAATGTCTTGGCGAGGAACTTCAAATTGTCGATGCTGGCCTTGCTCTTCTTTTCCTCGAAATAAATGGACCCGCTTTCATACATGAGTTCATAGGGGGCCATGCTGGCATCACCAACAATAACAATCCTCGATTCGGGGTCCTTGTTGGGAAAGGTGATAATCTTTTGGGGTTTTTTATACCTGGTGTAATCTTCCCAGACCTTCTCGTAAATCGTATTGTGAAAGAAGTAGGTCTTCAGCTCCTTGAACTGATCGCGGGCATAATCAAAGAGCACCTGCACGATATGCACATAGGGGTCCATCGACCACCCGCCGTTATCGATCATGAGGATTATCTTGAGTCTGTCCTTGAGCCGCTTGTCGAAAACAATCTCGATCTCACCGGCATTTCTCATGGTTTCGTAAATGGTTTTATCTATATTGACCACATCTCTCGGGCCCGACGGCACCATGCGCCGCAGTTTTTTCAAGGCCTCTCCAATCTGCGACTGCGTGAGGGGTCCCTGCTGGGAATAATCGCGGTAACGCCGCTCGAGGGCCACTTTTATAGCTGACATGCCCCCTCCGGAACCACCGACCCGCATGCCACCGGGATGTACACCGGAATGACCGACGGGCGAAGTGCCACCCGTGCCGATCCAACGGTCGCCCCCGTGATGTTCTTTTGTCTGTTCTTTCAGGCGGTCCAGAAAATACTGTATCAGCTCCTCGGGAGTATATTTTCTCAGTTTACTTTCATCAATGCCGAGGGCATCGGCCATCTGAGCAGGATTTTTAAGCCATTCCTCCAGGAGCGCTCGTGCAATCTCGTCGAGTTCAAGGTCGGTAATTGGAGGCATTTCCGCCCCCTCAAAGTAGTGGGCGAAGATCTGATCATAACTGTCAAAATACCTTTCGCTTTTCACGAGGGTGGAACGGGCAACGGTATACAGGTCTTTCAACGACAATACCTGGCCTGTATTGAGCGCCTTATGGAACCTGAGAAACGACGTAGGGGATACGGGAATTCCGTGATCTCTCAGGCTATAGAAAAAATTGATAAACAATTCTTTTCTCCTCAGTTCTGAGACCGGGCAATCATTTTACTCGCCATTGCAAGGTCGGTGCTTTTCTTGAAAAACACGCCCAGATAGGGGACATCGCCCCGACTGAGTGAAGAGACATCAAAATCAGGATCGGCCTTGAGCGCCCTGATCCAGTTGATCAGTTCCCTCGTGGCGGGTTTCTTCTCGATTCCGTCAACCCGTCTAAAACGATAGAATGCCTCGATGCAGGCATCAGCCACTTCCTGATCAAGGTTGGGAAAGTGCACGGCAATAATGCGTTTCATCATATCGGTGTCGGGAAATGCAATGTGGTGGAAATTACAGCGGCCCAGAAACGGATCGGAAAGATCCTTCTTGGCGTTCGAGGTAATAATGATAACGGGCCGGTTCTTGGCCTTCACCGTCTTGTCGATCTCCATGATATCGAACTCCATCTGATCAAGAATGTCGAGCATATCATCCTGAAAATCCGTATCGGCCTTGTCGATCTCATCGATGAGAAGCACTGTCCTCACATCGGACACAAATGCCTGTCCTATCTTTCCCATCCTTATATAATCTTCGATATTGCTCACGTCTCTCGTCGAATCCCCGAAACGGCTGTCATTCAGGCGTGTCAGGGTATCGTACTGGTACAGTGCGTCAACCAGCTTCATACTCGATTTTACATTGAGTGAGATCAGTGGCATGGCAAGGTTTTCCGCAATGGCATGTGCCAGCATGGTCTTTCCCGTTCCCGGCTCTCCCTTGAGAAGAAGCGGCATTTCGAGTGCCATCGACACATTCACGATCTTCGCCAGTTCTTCATCAAGGACGTATTTTGACGCGCCTCTGAATTTCTGAAACGAATTGTTCTCAGACATATTTTATCCCTTCCGTTCATATCGGGCATGCAGGGGGGAGAATACATCCCCTCCCCCTGCTACCCTTTCAACTATCCAATTACCTATATCATTTCAAGTACACTCGCACAAGACACGCCACCGCCGCCACAGAGTGTGGCAAGCCCCAGTGTATTGCCGCGCTTTTTCATGCCGTAAAGCAGGGACACCATGATACGTGCACCGGTACAGCCCACCGGGTGACCGAGTCCGATACCCGAACCGTTCACATTGGTAATCTCACGGTTCAGACCAAGCTCCCTTTCACAGCCGATATACTGGGCGGCAAAGGCCTCATTCAGCTCGATCAGTTCAAAATCATCCAGCTTGAGGTCGGGGTTTCTCTTCAACAGATCCCTTACGGCAGGAACCGGACTGAGACCCATAACCGAGGGATGGCAGGCCCCGCGACCCGATGCCCTTATTTTTGCCAGGGGTGTTAATCCCAGTTCTTTTGCCTTTTCGGCGGACATTATGACCATAGCGGCCGCCCCATCGTTAATACCCGATGAATTTCCCGCCGTTACCTTTCCGATCTTCGGCACAAATGCGGCCGGCAGTTTCTGCAGGTCCTCCATGGTAAGACCAGGCCTGAAATGTTCATCCTTGTCATATATTACAGGCGGTTTTCCTCTCTTTTGAGGTATCTCTACCGGCACGATTTCTTCTTTAAATTCTCCCTCTACCGTCGCCCTTTCAGCACCGTTGTGACTTCTCAGCGCCACCTCGTCCATCTCTTCACGACTTATGTTATGAAGCTGCGCGATGAACTCCGCCGTATGCCCCATAATGTAAGGTTTACCTTTAAACATATCCAGGGGCATGCCCTCTTTTACCGGTCCCTCCTCTGGATGAGGCAACAGATGTGATCCGCAATGGAGCCCGTGTATCAGGGCATCATCGAGACTCTTATCCTGAAGGCGCAATCCCCATCTGGCGTCCTGAGAAACATAGGGTACTCCGGACATGTGCTCAACACCCCCGGCCAGTATAATGTCGGCCATACCTGTCTTAATCATCGCCATACCGCTCAGAACCGATTCCATACCCGAAATGCAGACCCGGTTGATGGTCACGGCGGCAACGCTATCGGGAATCCCAGCCATCAGCGCCGCGGTGCGCGTCACATTCAAAGCATCAACAGGTTCGAAACAGCACCCGAACCGAACGTCGTCGATTATGCCGGCATCGATGCCCGCCCGTTTGATCGCTTCTTTCATGACCACGCTTCCGATCCTGGCTCCGTTCATATCCCGCAGAGACCCGCCAAAGGCACCGATAGCTGTTCTGCACGCTGAAACAATTACTACATCCTTCATAAAAAACCTCCTTTAAAGTGCTAAGTCTTTAATAACTATATCTAAAATTCCTCAAACGACAAACTCAAATCATTGAATGAAAAAATTGGCTATAGCGAGGTTACTCATGATTTACGACCCATCCGCTGTCGAAGGGAACTTACCCTCATTTTGACAGAAATGCTCCTTATCAGAAGATGGTAGAAAAAAAAGGTAAAACTAAAAAGGGGAAAGATTCCTAGTCAAATAAGACGGTCTTTGTCTAACTGCCATATACAGGGTGCATGCTTTCCCTTTGGTGGATAAATCTTCAGGCAGGAACTCCCCACTTCCGTCTGAAGCATGCCGCACTGGCAGCAGTAGTAGGGAATATCCCTGCTTTCAAATGACCATGGGTAAGCTTTTTTTGTCCTTCCCTGAGCGTAGGGCTTCCTCCGCGTCACCGAACCGCCCGTCAGGGAAAAGGCGAATTTCAGAACCGAATCGGGAAGAGGAAGACTTTTGCAAAGATTGATAACCAAGGCATCTTCGACAACCTCTCGCCATCTCTTGAATCCCGTCATCGGTTCATAGCCCCCGCCCTTGAGAAGACGTCCGCCGCTTCCGCAGGGATGGAGGACAAACTCTATGTACTTATCACTCTCACTTACGGTAAACCTGCCCTTCGGCACTCCCGTTCCGTCACATCTGTCCGGACCAAAGATCTTCCTGGCGAGAAATCTTATCTTCTCAGGAGGGGAAAGCACCTTTATCCTTTCAACAAGCTGTTCCCTGATACACTTTTGAAACTGAACATGAAGTGCCTCTTCAAGGGCATCTTCACCTCTCCTCTCAGAGATAAAGGTAAAGGTGGTAACCAGCATATGTACATAGAGATCGTGAAGAAAAAGGAATTCATCTTTGACATCGCGGCAGAGACGTATTGCCTCTTTCGCATCCCCTTTTTCGAGGTTTTCAATGATGCGGTCCGTAACGGGGCGGGCCATCTCCCGAAGTTCTTCCTCGGTGAAATATCGCTTTCGCCACCTTTTTGCCCGCAATGACGGCACCTTCAACTTTTCGAGTCCCAGCGTATCGTAATACCGCTTCGGTATCGCATTCACATCCTTGTAGATATGCCACCTGCACTCATGATCGGGGCCTTGAGGCTCATCGAGGGGCCACATGAGATGCCCGAGCGTTTCGTAGGGAAGAATCTCGTTGTGAAAGGGGCAGTGCATACAATAATAGGGAAAGTCTTTATGATTGTGTGTAAAGCCGTATGCTCCTTCGGCAAGTTTTCCCCCGCGCATTGGCTCATACCACCCCTTTCTCCGAAGCCGCTCACCGCTCGCACAGGGGTGGAGGTGAAAGGTAAATTTTTCCTCATCCTCGGTGATGGAAAAGCGCGCAGGATATTCACCGGTACCGAAGCAGCTGTGGGATCGCCATCCCGCCTCCGCCAGAAAGGAAATTGCAAAACGGGGGTAGACCTGAAAGAGGACGGAGATTTTAAAGAGCTGCCTTCGAACAGAATGCTCAAAGACATAACGAAACATGTCCTCCATAACCTCTTCACCCATCTGCTCGCCTATCCAGCTCCAGAGGACAACACATGAGTCGGCAAAAAAATCATGGAGAACAACCCGCGATTCCGCCATCTCACGAGAAAGCGAACGAGCCTTATCATACTCTCGACTGCCTATTTTCCTTATTATGAGATCCGGATAGGGGATGGACAGCTCTTCCAGTTCCTCTTTGGTAAAAAGATAATGTGCCATGGTGCCTCGCCGGTTCGCGCTTTCTTTTACCGCAACTCCCGGGCAATACTCTCTATTATAAGAGAACCGTTCCTTCCGCCAAGAAGCTGCAGTACCTTGCAGTCGCGCATGATCTTTTCAACTCCATATTCATGCATGTAGCCGTAACCGCCGTGAATCTGAACGGCATCGACGGCAATCTCCAGGGCCGCGTCGGTACAGAAGGCCTTGGTCAAACCAGCATCCCTCTCCCCGCCATCGAATACATCCATATATGCTGCCCTTCCCACGCCAAGCTTCATACGCATCGTGCCGAGCATTCTCTGAATTTCGGGATGATTGATAATTGTCGTTCCGAACTGATATCGCTCCCTCGCATAGCCTGCGGCTTTTTCATATGCCCTTTGTGCCGTACCCATTGCGATAGCCGCCACAAATCCGAAAAAAAGGTTCTGTGCGCTTTCCATCAGTTCCCGCCCGCTGCCCCTTTCTGTCACAAGGAAACGATCTCCTATTTCTACTTCTTTAAAGGTCACCGGGGCAAAGGGGTTTACCTTCAATCCCGGAAGATTTGCCCCCTCACCAACAGAAACACCGGGGGTTCCCCCTTCGACAAGAATACAAGTAATTTTACCGTCTCTCTCTTTTACAAAAACAGCGTAATGTTGTGCTAACGATGTGTTACCGGTAAGTGCGGTTCTTCCGGAAAGCAAAAGCTTGCCCTCACTCTCGACAATTCGAACGGGGTCTTCCTCCTCTTCCGAAGGAAAGACAACCGCAGCAATGGCGGGATCATCAATAGCGGGATTTGCCATAGCCTGGAGGCAACGCTCGCTCTCTTTCCCTCCGGCACGAATAAGGGTATGGCAGGCGACAAAGTGATCTGCAAAGAGTGATGCCATGCCGGCACATTCCGCAGCAAGAACATTTAAAACCAGTGCACAGCAGAGGGCAGACTGGCCCGCCCCGCCGGACTCCTCGGGAATGAGGAGTCCGGGAATACCGACTTCACAGCTTTTGGTCCAGAGTGCTTTTACCCCCTGCGAGTCGGTTTCCAGATCATAGGCAAGTGCAGCGGCTCCGATTTCCCTTGCCGCAAATCTCCGGCATACGTCTATGATTTCACTGTATTTTTCATGAACAGCCATAGTTTTCCCTTCCCTCACTGAGGCGAGCCTATCTCCTGGTGAAAAAGATCAAGCCTGCAGGCCTGATTGCTCCCCTCATAAATCTGCGTGACCTTCGCATCCCTGAAACACTTTTCCATTCCGTATCGGTGTGACATCCCCTCAAGACCGACGATATCGAGAACCCTGGATGAAACATTCATGGCCAGATCGGTTCCGGCGACTTTCACCGCTGAACCCTCTTTAACGAAACGCTCCACCGTCGCATCTGAAACCATTCTGTTTTTGATTTTCCCCGCGAGTGACTCCACAAGGGAAAGTCCGCCAATGGTCTGCACGAATTCACTGAGAAGAATCCTCTCCGGTATCATCTTCAACGCTGTTTTAACGGGAAGGCTCTCGAAAAGCCCCATGACATGGTATGTATCGACAGAAATCGCAAAATTATAACATGCCGCCCGTACCGTTTTGATATCCTTTATCATATCGGCAATGGCATACCGGACCCAATCCTCATCGATGAGGAAGTGGTTTCCGATCTTCTTCTTGCTTGCATATTCGATGCATCTCTCCAGGGCTCCCCTGGCAACGCCAAGCGCAGACGCACCGATAAAACCTCTCGTCGTGGAGAGGATTTCCCGTGTGTGGCGAAGGCCCCTGCCGGGAGGCTCCCACAGGTTTTCTTCGGGAACGTAAACATCTTCAAAGATCAGCTCTGCCGTCTGGGAGGCCTTCTGGCCGCATTTCCGCTCCACCTTACCCACGCTGAAACCCTCTGAAGATGTGGGAATAAGAAACGTCGCGATAGACTCCAGCGGATTTGAACGATCCAGAGGAATCGTTGCAATCACATAGTGTGCGAGGCTTCCGTTGGTGATGAAACACTTGGTACCATTTATCCTATATCCCCCGCTTACCTTTTCAGCATGGGTGGAAGGCCGCATCGTTGCCATGGCCCTTTCGTCTTCAACATCGGTTCCGGCACTCGGCTCCGTAATAGCCCATGCCCAGAAAAGGGGTTCTCCCCGACGCTGTGCCTTCACCATATCCCTGATTATTCGAAGGACGATCCCCGTCCTGAATTCCACCAGGGCACCGAGAAGCCCGAAATTATTAAAGAGGATATTGGCGGTGATACCCATACAGGCACTCGTCATCTCCTCGCAGAGAACCGTGGCGCCAAGCGCCGTATAGCCCAAACCGCCCATTTCCCGGGGTATCAGCGCTACGGTAAGTTTCTCGTCGTTTGCCTTTCTCCAGAGATCCCAGTCAAAATAGCGGGGGTCCCTGGTACATTCTTTATCAATTTCGAGGACTCGTGGCAGGATTTCTTCTCGTGCGAATCGTCGCCCCGTCACCTGGGCGGATTCTGCCCTTTTTATATAGGATGGTCTTATTTTCTTCAGCTTTCCGAGTGCAGGAACTGTCGTGACAAGATCAGGCGCATCAGAAGAAAGGCCGTACTTCGCAGCGAGATGGTCCATATTCCCCCCTTTCCGTTCATGAAGAGTCTATGTTACGAAATTACTTACTTCTCGTAGAGTTTTTCCAGAAGTTGCGTTTTCTTTGTTGCCCTTTCAAGAGTGTTCGGCTTGAGCCAGGTAATGGCGGGACGGATTTTAAGAAGCCTGTGCATTCGTTCGGTCACTTCCCGCTCGAGAACCGGCAGTTGTTCTTCCTTCACTTCCCCAGCATATTCTATTTTCAACTTGAGCGGTGGCATTACCCGCGGCGGCGGCTCGTCAAGCACGATACGGAAAGAACCCGTCAGTTCGTCGGGGAAGGAATGGATCACCCCTTCTATGGATGCGGGATAAACGGGTACGCCCTTTATCTTCAGCATGTCGTCAGCCCTTCCCACGATTTTGTATCTGAATCCGCTGTATCCGCAGGGGCAAGGTTCCGTAAAGACCTGGTGAATGTCATTCATGGTAAAGCGCATATCAAACCACACGGCGGCTTCGGGATGAAGAGATGTGCCCGCCATGATTCCCGTTGCACCATGTTCCAGGGGAATCGATTTTTTTGTCTCTGGGTCGAGAAGTTCGTAGTAGGCAAGGTCATCGGCGAGCCAGTGCATTCCCTGGTAAACCGGATAATCACAGGAACAGCCATACCCCGCACCGAGATCAAAGACCTTTGCCCCGTATTCCCTTTCCAGCTTCTGTCTGATCTCGGGTATCCCCGCACCCGGTTCCGCACCGAGCATGAGAATCTTTAATCCCAGATCCTTAACGGGCATCTTCAGGACCTCCGGGCACCGCTCGATAAGATGAAGAGCGAGCGACGGTGTTCCGTTAAAGATATTTACCTTGAAAAGATGCATGAACTGAAGGATTTTTTCGGTACCCGCTTCGGCACCGATGGGAATAATTGTTATGCCGGGATAATTCCTGAACCACAATATCTGAGGGGTCCCGGCCGCGTGCATGGAGAGGCCGAAACAGAGGCCGATTCGATCCCCCGGCCGTATTCCCATACGCCATGCGGCCCTGCTCGCTATCTCCTGCGCATCATCAAGGGCGGCACCGAAATTCGGGTAGGGGGTGGGAATTCCTGTCGTTCCCGACGTCGTGGTAAGAAGGTAAAGATCTCTCATCCGCTCTTCGCCAAAGAGATGAAGCATCAGTTTCTCCATGTCCAGCCCGACCTCGGAAATTACCGCTCGTATCTCCTCCTGTCCCGCTGCCGGGATTGCCTCGGCAAAGTCATCGAAGGATTTTATGTCTTCCGGCTTTACCCCGGCCTTCTCGAAACGTGCACGGTTGAAGGGCGTGTGTTCGTACTGCCACTTCAGGGCATCGTGCAGTTTCTGCAGTTGCAGTTCTCTTATCCCGGACGTGTTCAATCCCGGTTCGACATCCATATTCCAGTATTTTCTGTCACCGAGCACCATTCCCCTCCTTAGGCATTTTAAGTGAACGACTATCGTTTAAATATATGAAGTGCCATCGCCGCCGCGTCAACCCCGAGGATTCCCCCTCCGTTATGGGTCATGCCCACCTTTGGCTCCTGTACCTGACGTTTTCCTGCACTCCCCCGCAACTGATGAACAATCTCATAGACCTGCCCCAGCCCGGTGGCACCGATGGGATGTCCTTTCGAGGCAAGACCGCCGGACGTATTGGTCGGGGTTTCCCCCTCCACCTCGAGATATCCCTCATCAACCCATCGGGTTGCCTCATCCAGGGGACAAATTCCCAGTTCGATAAGTGTAATTATTTCCGAGGGCGACGTGGCATCATGAACCTCGATGACATCCACATCTTCCGGTCCGATACCTGCCATTTCGAAGACCTTCGGGGCCAGGCGCTTGGTAAGCGTATCACCGAGATCCATGCTTAATTTGCCGCTTCCCACAATCGATCCTTCAATCCAGACGGGTTTCGAGGTGTATCGTGCGGCTTTCTCCTTCGAACAGATAATCACCGCGGCACCTCCGTCTCCGATGGGGGCACACATCATCCGCGTGAGAGGATAGGCCACATCACCCGAACGGAGAACCTCCTCGAGGGTCACCTCTTTCTGATACTGGGCGTGGGGATTATGCGCTCCGTTTTTATGGCTTTTCACGGCAATCTTCGCAAAGTGTTCCTGAGTAAGCCCCGTTTTTTCCATATACAACTTCGTATAGTAGGCATACATATCCATGAAGATGCTGCGGTTTTTTCCGCTTCCTTCCCCGAGGATTCCCTCACTGAAACCGTACTTTTTCTGGAGGTCCTTCAGAAACTGCTCGACATTTTGAATGTCTACTGCCGTTCCCAGAGCCATGAAAGACTTCAATTTGTCCTTGTCGAAGAGCTTCTCAAATCCTACCACCAGAACACAGTCATGTATCCCCGCCGCTACCGCAGTCCATCCGAGATTAAGGGCGGATGAGGAACTTGCACAGGCATTTTCGACGTTATACATGGGAATCTCTTCTATTCCCATTGCGCTCAGCGTCACCTGGGCCTTGATCTGCTCCTGTCCCGTCATGATGCCGGGAGCGGCACTCCCCACATACGCCGCTTCTATGTCGCTCTTCTCAATACCCGCATCGTTTATAGCTTCCCGAACGGATTCGCTCACCAGCTCTTTAATTCCCTTATCGGGAAATTTTCCAAATCTCGTCATTCCCGCTCCGATAATCGCGACTTCCCGCATGCACTATTCCCCCCGCTATTTTATAATGTTTCGCCCGGCATCAGATGACCGATAAATGCTTGAAGTTGTAAACTTGCTCTGGAAACAACCGGTTATATCTTTCGCTCGTAGCCCTCCCAGTATTTCTCCCGCAGGACCTTTTTCTGCACCTTGCCCGCAGGTGTTCTTGGAAAATCAGCTGCAAAATCAATTGATTTCGGGACTCTGTAGCTCGCCATTTTCCCTTTGCACCACTCGATTATCGCCTCTTCTGATACCTCCTCACCGGGAGTGAGAATGATCACAGCCTTTACGGACTCACCCCACCTGTCATCGGGAACACCGATGACGGCGACTTCCATTATCTTGGGATGTTCAATCATGACGGCCTCTATTTCCGCCGGATAGATATTCATGCCGCCGCTTATGACCATGTCCGATTTTCTGTCCACAATATAGACATACCCCTCTTCATCCATGTAGCCCATGTCACCGATACCCATATAGCGACCATGGAATGCAGCATCAGTTGCCTCGGGATTCTTGTAATACCCCTGGCTCACAAGAGTCCCGGCTACTACGACCTCTCCGATTTCACCGCGGGGAAGATCCTTTCCCTCAAGGTCGACTATCTTGACTTCCATATTCAAGGCGGCCCGTCCGCAACTCTCGGGATATTTCAGAATTTCTTCCGGCCTCAAAAGCGTCGCAACGCCAAACTCCGTCGCCGAATATTCAACATAGATAATCTCTCCAAAGTATTCCAAGGCAGACTCCCTGAGATCGGGCTCGGTGGGTGCGCCCACTGAAAGAAGGGAACGCAATGATTTCACATCGTATTTCGCTCGCTCTTCTTCCGGTATCGCCAGAATGAAAAAGAGCATGATGGGGGCCATGGTCGTATGATTAATCTTTTCTCTGCTGATTATTTTCAGAACATCCATGGGGTCAAAGGGGGGCAGCGGGTACATGAAAAGTGTTCCCCCATGAAAGAGGGTCGCTCCCGCATCGTATGCCAGAGCGGCAGAGGAATAAACGGGCATGACTTGGAGGCACCGGTCTGTCTCACGGTACTGATGGACAAAACTTATCTGGTAGACAACATCCATGACGGAGCGGTGGCTGTGAACGACTCCCTTGGGTTTTCCGGTTGTTCCCCCCGTCTGTGCAAGGACAGCCATATCGCCTTCCCAGACGTCGACATCCGGTTCCTCTTCCGATCCCGAAGCGAGAAGCTCGCCAAACCTCAACATTCCCTCGGGGGCTTCTCCCCTCATAACAATAATCTGTCGTACATCGAGATTCGATCTTACATCCTTGATGGCATCCAAAAGCGGATGGTCAATGAAGAGTACAACGGAATCGTTATGGTTCACGATATATTCGACTTCTGGTCCAACCAGGCGAAAGTTCATGGGGATAAAGGCGGCCCCCACCTTTGAGGCGGCATATGAAGCCATCAGCCATACATCGGAATTGTGACCGAAGAGGGCCACTTTCTCGCCTTTTTTCACCCCCAGCCCGATGAGTGCATTGGCAAGACGATTTACTTTCGTGTTGAACTCTTTATAGGTATACCGGTTGTCCTGAAACACCACTGCCAGTCTGTCTGGAAATCTTTTTACATTTCGGCGCAACGTTTCATGAAAAACCAGCTCTTTAGGATATGCAACCTCTTGAAGCTTTGCATCAAAACCTTCCCGTGCCATAATACATTCCCTCCCTTTATGTATCGTGATGACCTCTTTGAGGTTTTGAAGCTCCCCGCAACAAGTTGCGGGGAATCTCCGACTGTTAAGGAAAATTTAATTTTTTATTCGCTCGCTAACCCCGCTGCAAGC
>JAFGBH010000009.1 GCA_016933215.1 Deltaproteobacteria bacterium
CAGTCTCTCTATATCGGACTCTGTGACAACCAGTATATGTTTTCATCGGAACTGTATGGTCTCGTGGAACTCACCCCTTATTTTATAAAAATGGACGGTGAAAGTGAGCGGGTCGAGGGGGATCAGCGGACAAAGGGACAGATTTTTGTCCTGATGAGGGAAGAGGGAGAAGATGGGGCGAATATCCAAGCCTTTGGTTACGATGGAGAACCGATTGAGATATCCCGCGAGCGGATAGAAAAAGCGGAGATTACCACCCGCGATATCGACCGGAAGGATTATCCGCATTTTCTTTTAAAGGAGATTCGAGAGGCACCGCTCTCGGTAAGAAAGACGCTGAGGGGAAAGTATAGGATTGCTTCCGATGGTAGAGGTATCCCCGATGTGACGTTCAATCTGGGAGAGGATGTGATTTCGCCGGGGTTGCATGACGCCCTTGCTAAAGGGCGCATAAACAATATCTTTGTTGTGGGTCAGGGCACTGCCGCAGTGGCAGGTGCAGCAATAGCCGATGCCCTCTCCCGATATCTGAAGGAAACCCGAATAGTTGTCGAGGCAAAGACCTCCTCCGAGTTGAGCGGATTTTTTCTTGAAGAGGACCTTGAAAATACCCTCGTCATTGCCGTGACACAATCGGGAACGACGACGGATACGAACCGTGCCGTCGCAATGGCGCGGGAGCGGGGCGCCCACCTGATTTCAATCGTCAATCGAAGGCAGTCGGATATTACCCATATGACGGACGGGGTGTTTTATACAAGTGACGGACGGGATATCGAGATGTCGGTAGCATCGACGAAGGCCTTCTATTCCCAGATCGCAGCGGGCTTTATTCTGGCCCTCAACTTTGCTCATATCGCGGGAGCCATGTCGAACGATCAGATAGCGGCTGAACTCATGAAACTGGAAGCCGCTCCCGACAGGATGGATGAGGTACTATCGGTAAGCGAAAGCATCAAGGAATCGGCCTGGGATGTTGTAAAGAGAAAACAATACTGGGCCGTCGTCGGAAGCGGTCCCAACAAGGTTGCCGCCGATGAGATACGGATAAAGCTGAGCGAGCTTTGTTACAAGACCATATCCTCCGACATCGTTGAGGATAAAAAACATATCGACCTCTCTTCCGAACCTCTCATTGTCGTCTGCGCCGCGGGAAATCCCGAGACTGTTATCGAAGATACCGTCAAGGACGTGGCAATTTTCAAGGCCCACGCGGCATCGGTTGTGGTTATTGCCGATGAGGGGGAACCGTGGTTTGACAGTATCGCCGACTCGGTTATTTTTGTGCCCCGGTCATCCTTTCCCGTCTCCGTGATCCTGAATTCGCTTGCCGGCCATCTCTGGGGATACTATGCGGCATGCAGCATTAATGAAGACGGAGATTTTTTCCGTGAATTCAGAAATAGTTTGTCCCTCAGGCTGAGCAAAATGAACGGGGGGGCGGAATCTCTCTTCGAGAAGATAGGGGACACGGAGCTTCACCGGATCATTGGGGATTTTTCCTCGGAGTTTCAGAGGCGCAAAAACAGGGGCGTTTTCTCCTCCATGAGCGTCGAGGTGGCATCGGATATTACCCTCCTTCTGAAGTACACCGTCGGAAAGCTTCCGATAGAAGATTTCTGGCTGGAATATGAAGAAAAAAGGCCCTCATCGTCACCTTTCGACATGCTTGATATATCTCTCGGAAGGGCAATCGACGAGCTGGCACGACCCATCGATGCGATACGGCATCAGGCAAAAACGGTCACTGTCGGAACGAGCAGAAAGGGAGAAATGCAACGGGGTGTTTTCTTCGACTTCCTGAAGGGGCTCGACTTTTCGCTTGAGAATCTTACGAGCTATGACGGGTTTACCCTGCGGAGACTTCAGAAGGCCGTTGTAGCTATCAGGGGCTTCACCCTTTACGATATCAGCGATCTGAATTATGACGGGAAACCTGCAGAGTTCACCACGATATCTCTCAGCAAACGAGGTGGTGTCTCCCTCGAGATGCAATCGAGGGTCGAGGGGAAACCGGGACCTCTCAAGGGAACAAAGCGTAACATCATCAATCTCGGAGAGGTCTATGCCGGTCTCGGGAAGACCGACAAGGCCCCTGTGGTGATCATTCCTCTCCTCGGCAGCGATCACAGGATACGCCATATATTGCTTCTCCATGTGGATTTCAGTGGTTTTCTCACTGCCGCTGAAAAGAAAGAGGTTCTGGGAAATAAATTTAACAAGATTAATAATCTTGTTAACGAATATAACGTCCCCTGGGATGACCGGTATCTGGATGAAATCCCCATAGAATCGCTTCTCGGAGAGGGGGTTGATGTCATCGTTGATAGACTTATGAAATCACTGGATATGGACACAAAATGAGCGGAATGATTTCAATTATCGATTACCAGGCGGGGAATCTCAGGTCGGTAAGACGGGCGCTTCTTCATCTTGGAGTGCCCTGCAGGATTACCAACAAGCCGCTTGAGATTCTCTCCTCGGAGAGGGTCATCTTCCCCGGCGTGGGGGCCGCGGGAAAGGCCATGGAAACCATACAATCGCTGGAACTGGATGAGGTGATTCGCGAGGTGGTAACAAGCGGGACCCCCTTCCTCGGAATCTGCCTCGGTGCGCAGATTATTCTCGAAAAAAGCGAAGAGGGTGATACCGATTGCCTGAATCTCATACCGGGAAGGGTACGGCGTTTCCCAGGTTCGACCTTCAAGATTCCTCACATGGGGTGGAATACACTGGAGATAAAGCAAAAACATCCCATTCTTGACGGTATTGACGAAAAGGCGCAGTATTACTTCGTCCATTCCTATTATGCCGAACCGGCACGGGATGAAGATGTCATTGCGACGACGGAATATGGGATACAGTTTGCATCAATTATCGGGAGAGATAATATCGTTGCCACGCAGTTTCATCTCGAAAAAAGCGGCAGACAGGGACTCTCCATATTGGAAAATTTCAGTAAATGGGACGGCTGGGCAGGGTAATGCTGAGCAAGCGAATCATCATCTGTCTCGATGTCAGAGAGGGGAAAACCACGAAGGGTGTAAGGTTCAAGCGGAACGTGGATATCGGCGATCCCGTTGCAATGGCGAAAGAGTACTATGAACAGGGTGTTGACGAGCTCGTCTTTTATGATATTACGGCATCATCCGATGACAGAAAAATCCTTATCGATGTAGTTGACAGGGTAGCGCAGAATATATTTATCCCCTTTTCCGTCGGGGGAGGAGTCAGGGATTTGACTGATATGTACCGTGTGCTCGATGCGGGAGCAGAGAAGATCAGTATCAATACGGCCGCGGTTTTGAATCCCGGGCTGATCTCCGAGGGTGCGAGATATTTTGGAAATCAGTGCATCGTCCTCGGGATGGACGCAAAAGGAGTTGAAAAAAGTGAGGCGATTCCCTCCGGCTACGAGATCTGGATAAACGGGGGAAGAACTGCCACGGGAATCGATGCCCTGGCATGGGCGAAGGAGGCGGAGGACCGGGGTGCGGGAGAGATCTGCCTCAATTCCATCGATGCCGACGGAACCAATGAGGGATACGAGCTCACCCTGACATCCCTGATATCGGAAGCAGTTTCCATACCGGTCATCGCCTCGGGTGGCGCGGGGAAACCGGAACACCTGAGGGACGTATTTGTAAAGGCCGGCGCAGATGCGGCGCTTATCGCCTCCATGGTCCACTATGGCGACTACACGGTGAGTCAGATAAAATCGTACCTTTCAGGCGAAGGCATACCGGTCAGAGAGTTTGTATGAATGGTGAGTTCCTTCAGAAATAATTCTCAGTATTCTATGTGAAATTCTCGGCTCATTCTTTGAGCTTATTTCGCGAACAGCTTGTAGTTATTGACCGGGGGCGCGCCCCCCAAGCCCCGCCTTGTTGGTGGGGTCAAGGCGTAATGTAATTAAAATATGTTGACGGTTTCTTTCGTGGTGGGTTAGTGTGCCAGATATCAGCCGTTGTTAAGATTGAGAAAGGAGAGGAACAATGATCATAGATACGCATTCACAGCTCGTGACAAAAGAAGCGATTGAAAGCCTTCCCGAAGAGATGGCACTCGGGTATCAGCTTATGTTCAAGGATATGAAACTTCCCGGTATCACTGCTACCTTGAAGGACATGGAGGATGCCGGAATCGATATGTCGGTAATTGTTGCTATCGATGCGGAAACCACCTTTAATTACAGGGTGTCAAACGATATTGTAGCCGAAACGGTGGGGCAGTATCCCGATAAATTTATCGGTTTCGCCAGCGTTGATCCGCACAAAGGAGTAAAAGCCACGATAGAGTTGGAAAGAGCGATCAATGAACTCGGACTCAAGGGACTCAAGGTGCTCCCGCATCTGATTAAAGCCAATCCAAACGACCCCGTCATGTATCCGCTCTATGAAATAGCGCAGGATGCCGGAATTCCGGTGCTCTTTCACACCGGAACCCAGTTCCATGCGGGGACAAAAATCAAGTATTGCATGCCGATCTATCTCGATGATGTAGCGGTGGATTTTCCCCGCATGAAGATCGTGATGGCACATTTCGGATATCCCTGGTTTTATGAAGGTATGTCGGTGGTACTTCGTAATCCAAATGTCTTTTTCAATATTGCGGGGTGGGCCCCGAGGAGGATACCCGATGAGGTGATCCGCCATATGAACGGTCCCCTCGCGGGGAAGTGTCTCTTCGGAAGTGACTACCCGCTTATATCAAGGGTAAGGATAATGAATGAACTCGATAATCTCCCGCTGAAAGACGGAATCAAGGATCTCCTGGTGAGTCAAAACCCGAAAAGGCTTCTCGGTATCACATAGTGAAGCTCCCCGCCCACAGGGCGGGGCTTCCCGGTAAGGAAGCCGAAGGCGAATAATATATTCCTTTTTTACTTGCGCCCCTTGACCCCGCCTACAGGGCGGGGCTTGCGGGTGGGCCCCCGGTCATTGTAAGGCTCAAGGGAGTTTCCTCAGATAAGCAAAAGGGAAATTTGTGGTGCAACTCAAAATCGTAACGGAGAGCTTCAGATCGTTTTTCGAGGATGATTGTTTGAATCTGTCGGCCGCCGTGGCCTTCTATTCTATCATTTCAGTGATTCCCCTTCTCTTTCTGATCTTTTTTGTCAGTGGATTGATTTTGGGTTCCTCGGAGGGAGCCTACATGACGGTGGCCAACTTTATAAAGGAGCTTCACCCCTATGTGGAGGAGAAATTACTTTTGGAGGTGAAGCGCATCTCCGATACAACCACCTTTATGGGATGGCTGGGTTTCGGATTTCTCATCTGGATATCCACCATGTTTGTCTCGTCCCTTGAGACCGCCTTCACCACGATCTTCAGGGTAAAGAGAAAACGACACCCCTTTCGTTCCCTTCTCATGGCTGTTGCCATCATACCCCTGGGATTCTCCGCCATTCTCTTTACCATAGGACTGAATGCATGGGCGGTTCATATTGAAAAATGGAATGTGGGTCACCTTTTACTCCACAGCACTCTTATCAGATATATACTTCCCCTCTCCGTCATCATGCTCTTTTTCACGCTGATTTATAAATTTATTCCCAACAGGCAGGTCTCCTTTTTACATGCACTCTCTGGGGGAGTGGTGTGTACCTTCTTTCTCGAGATAGCAAAACACCTCTTTGCCTTTTATCTTTCCTTCGGGGGGAATCCCGTGGGGTTTGTCTATGGTTCTCTCAAGGCATTGATGTATATTGTAATTTGGGTGTTTTACATGGCCGTTATTACACTCTATGGTGGCGAAATCGTATCGATACTGACAAGGAAAAGGGAGCCTTTGTAGCAATGCCATCATTCATACTGGCATCCGCCTCACCGCGACGCCAGGAGCTTCTGAAATCTATGGGATTCGATTTTGACGTTATCCCGAGCGGTGTGGACGAGAAATTTCTTGAAGGGGAATCGGTAAACGATCATGTCCTGAGGCTTTCGAGGGAGAAGTCGCTAGCCGTTGCCCGAAGCAATCCCGATGCATGGGTCCTCGGAGCGGATACCATAGTTGTAATTGATGGTGAGCATCTGGGGAAGCCCGGATCAAAAAAGGAGGCCCGGGAGATGCTCCTGCGGTTGAGCGGGAAGAAACACAGGGTACTCACCGGTTTTTCTGTTGTAAGAACAAGTGTGAATGTTGTAAAAAGTGACCTTGTTGAGTCCTCCGTTTTTTTCAAGGAGGTGTCAGCGGATGAATTGGAGTGGTATATAGGAACGGAAGAGCCCTACGACAAGGCGGGGGGGTATGCCGTTCAGGGAAAGGCGGCATCCTTTGTGAAAGAGATACGGGGTTCCCATACGAACGTGATCGGTCTTCCCCTTTCTGAGGTTGTGGCTGCATTGAAGGAAGTCGGTGCGATCTCCTTTTGATGGTAGAGGGTATGTCAAAAATAGAGAAAAACATTGCGAGAATAAGAGAAACCATCACCAAAGCTGCAGCGAAATCGGGGAGGAACACCGGCGATGTGAAGATTATGGGCGTTACCAAAACAGTCGATGATGAAAGGATTATGGAGGCCATTGCCTGCGGTATCACCATCATGGGTGAAAATTATGTCCAGGAGGCGAAGCGGAAGATCGAAACGATGGGGCACGATCTTGAATGGCATATGATAGGGCATCTTCAGTCCAACAAGGCCAAATACGCGGTCAGACTCTTTGATATGATTCACTCCGTCGACCGGCTCGGCCTCGCAAAGGAGCTCGATAAGCGGGCAAAAGGGTCGGGGGCGATCATGAAAGTTCTCATCGAAGTCAATACGGGTGGAGAGGAAACGAAAAGCGGTGTACCGCAGGACGAGGCTATTGATCTCGTGCGAGCGGTCTCTCGATTGGATAACCTCTCCGTTCAAGGACTCATGACCATGCCGCCCTGGTTTGACAGTCCCGAAGACGCCAGACCCTATTTTGTGAAACTTCGGGATCTTAAAAACAGAATTGTGGATGAGGCGATAGAAGGGATTGAAATGGGTGTGCTTTCCATGGGAATGACCGATGACTATGGCGTTGCAGTAGAAGAGGGGGCAACAATCGTAAGGATAGGAAGGGCAATATTTGGGGAGAGAAAATAACAGAGCTCCAGTGAGCTTGTAAAATAAGGAGGAATGCATGTCGAAAAAATTATCCTATGAAAAGGTGTTTGCACAATCGATTAACGAACCGGATGTTTTCTGGGGAGAGGCTGCCGAGGAAATCAAGTGGGAGAAGAAGTGGGAGAAAGTGCTGGATGACAGCAGGAAGCCCTTCTACAGATGGTTTACCGGAGGGGAACTGAATACTTGTTACAATGCCGTTGATTATCACGTGGAGGAGGTAAGGGGAGACCAGGTTGCAATTATCTATGACAGCCCTGTCACCAATACCATACAAAAGATAACCTATAGTGAATTCCTTGATGAGGTATCGAGATTTGCCGGCGTGCTCGCCAGTTTAGGCGTTGTGAAAGGTGATACCGTCATTATTTATATGCCCATGATTCCCGAAGCGCTGGTTGCCATGCTTGCCTGTGCGAGGATCGGAGCGGTTCATTCCGTGGTGTTTGGCGGGTTTGCGCCGAATGAACTGGCGATACGAATCGAAGATGCAAAACCGAAGGTCATGGTTTCAGCATCCTGCGGTATAGAGGCAAAGAAGATAATTCCCTACAAACCACTTCTCAATGAGGCGATCAATATCGCGACACACAAGCCGGAAAAGTGTGTTATCTATCAGAGACCCCAGGTCACGGCAGAACTTCAGCCCGGCCGCGACTATGACTGGGCGGAGGTGATGAAGGATGCGAAGCCGGCCGATTGTGTCACCGTATCGGCAACGGACCCTCTTTATATTCTCTATACCTCGGGTACCACGGGAAAACCGAAGGGTGTCATGCGCGACAATGGAGGACATGCCGTTGCCCTGAAGTGGTCCATGAAATACCTCTACGGAATAAATCCCGGCGAGGTATACTGGGCGGCCTCGGACGTGGGCTGGGTCGTAGGACACTCATATATCGTCTATGCACCGCTCCTTACGGGATGTACGACAATAGTCTACGAGGGAAAACCGGTGGGAACGCCGGACCCCGGTGCATTCTGGAGGGTAATCTCCGAACATAACGTTTCAGTCCTTTTTACAGCTCCTACGGCATTTCGTGCCATAAAAAAGGAGGACCCCAATGGAGAGTATCTAAAGAAATATGATCTGAGTTCCTTCAGGTATCTCTTTCTTGCAGGCGAACGGCTGGATCCTGATACCTATCACTGGGCGTCAGACATGCTGAAGATCCCCGTTATCGATCACTGGTGGCAGACAGAGACGGGATGGGGTATCGCGGCCAACTGTATGGGGATCGAGCCATTCCCGGTCAAGGCCGGCTCTCCCACCAAGGCCGTTCCCGGTTATAATGTACAGATCGTCGACCATGATGGAAAAGGCCTCCCCAGCGGACAGGATGGGTATGTGGTGGTGAAACTTCCCTTGCCTCCCGGATGCCTCCCCACGCTATGGAACGATGATGAACGGTATCTTGATTATGTGACGGAAATTCCCGGATACTATCTAACCGGTGATGGGGGATACGTTGATGAAGACGGGTATCTCTTTATCATGGGGCGTGTCGATGATGTCATCAACGTTGCGGGACACAGACTCTCTACGGGCGCAATGGAAGAGATCGTGGCGAAGCATCAGGATGTGGCGGAATGTGCCGTTCTCGGTGCAAACGATCAGCTTAAGGGAGAGGTGCCAATCGGATTTGCCGTCTTGAAGGCCGGTGTGGATCGAGATCACGACGAGATTTCCCGTGAACTGGTTCAGATGGTCCGTTCCGAGCTCGGTGCCGTTGCCTGTTTCAAGGAATGCGCTATCGTTAAGGCCCTTCCCAAGACGCGCTCGGGCAAGACTCTCCGGGCCACCATGAGGAAAATAGCAAACAGTGAGGAGTATACCGTTCCTTCAACCATAGAGGACGAGTCGGTACTCGGTATTATAGAAGAGGCGGCGAAGGGAATAGGTTACGGAAAATAGAACATTGAAGGCCGGACGATAAGACAAGGCGTTCCCTCTCTATCGAGGGGACGCCTTATTTTTTCTTGTAGATGAATCTTTCGAGCAGGCGGTGAAAGGGTGTCCAGTTCGAATCGTCATCTGAATCGTCGATATATTCACGAAAGGCATTGACCTTCGCATCGAGGTCATCAATGTAGTTGACGATAAGTGCCTCGACGGTCTTCGGACGCTTTGGTGAGCCGTATTCGAGAACTCCGTGGTGACTCAGGAGTATATGCCTCAGCTCAAGGGCCAAATCTGCGGGGAAATCCTCGATCTCGTTAATTTTCTTATCAACCATCTCAAGACCCAGGACAATGTGTCCTATCAGTCGCCCCTCGTCGGTATAGTCTATCATTTTCCGATAGGAAAACTCGACTATCTTTCCTATATCGTGGAGAATGCCGCCCGTTATGAGGAGATCCCTGTCCACTTCGCCGTAATGTCGGGCCACGTGATCGATAAGACGGGTTACGGAAAGGGTGTGTTCGAGGAGCCCGCCGATGTATGAGTGATGAAACCCCTTTGCCGCCGGGGCCGTCTGGAAGGCTTCTGCGGTTTCCCCGTCGCTGAATATCAAAGTCAAGAGGTTCTTGAGGTAGGGGTTTTCGACTGTTTCTATGAACCCCGTGAGGGCCTCGTACATCTCTCTCGTATCCGATTTAGAGGCGGGAGAATAGTCGGATGGGTCAATATCCGTCTCGTCAATGGCGTCTATCTCCGATATTGAAAGCTGTATCACATTCCGGGAGCTTACTGCCCGTGAATGAATGCGTATGACATCTCCCTTCTGGAAGATATTGTTCATCTCATCCACATTGTCCCAGACCCGTCCGTCAACGTCACCAGTTTTATCTCTCAGTCGGAGGCTGAGATAGGGATTTCCCTTCTGTGAGACGGCCATGTTTTTTTCCGTGACGAGGAAGGTGTCGCTGACCCTGTTGCCGGGCTTTATGTCTTTGATATAGATCGATTTATTATTCAAAATATCACACGCCTTTCGTTAGAATAAATTTTCATTTTTTCATCTCGAACGTACCCTATTAGCGTGATTCCCGCATCGCGGGAAAAAATGACGGCCCGTGACGTCGGAACAGAATGGGAGATAATAATGGGAATGCCGAGATGGAATGCCTTTGAGGCAATCTCCTCGGAAACCCTGCCGGTGGTCGCCAGTATCTTGTCTTCGCAGTCGATGTTTTCAAGTAACGCATACCCTCCCAGCATGTCAACGGTATTGTGGCGTCCTATGTCATCCCTGAAGGCAATAATCCCATCGGGATCGGCCAGGGCCGAGCAGTGAGCCCCGTGGGTAATTCGGTGAAGCAGAGACGATGCAAGCAACGCCTTCATTATGCCCAGTCCCTTGTCCGCGGTGAGTGTAAGGTCGGATTCAAGGGGATATTCAATCGAAACATTCCTTTTTCTCCTTCCACCGCTTGACATGATGGAAATGGCCGAATCATCGTTGGGTGAACCTCCGGAATTTCGGCTCTCCGTTCTGACGTCAACACGGAAATTTTCCCTGTCGGCTGTTATTTCATCAATATCATCAAGAGTTTCAATAACGCCTTCCGATCTCAGAAATCCGAGGGCAAGTTCCTCTATATGGTTCCCCGTGCAGGCAATGGTTATTACCTTTCTGCCATTGAGGAATATGTCAAGTGGCACCTCTCGTATTACAGAATCCTTGACTTTCGATGGACCTTTTTTATCATAGGTTTGAATATCGAATTCTTCGATAAAGGCCGTCACGCCGTTTCTCCTTCCCGCAACACCCGGTGATCTCCCACACGAATAGTCAGTTTGGTCTTGTCGAAGTATTCCATGAGCGGAATGGTATATTTGCGTGAGAGGCCGGTAAGATCCCTGAAAGTGGCGGGTGTGGCCTTTCCCTCTTTAATAAGGAACAATTTGTAACTGGTCCTGAGTTTATCAATGGATTCTCCATGGAAATAAAGCTCTTCTGATACCTTTATCAACGACTCTTCTCCGACGAGCATGGCAAGGACACTCCGCGCGTCTTCTCTGTCTCCCTGGAAGCTTTCCATGACTTCTTTCATCGAGGGAGGTGCAAGGCCTGCTTTTACATAGATTCCGAGTATCTTTTCCTTCAGTGTTTCCATCCCGTCCTTCATGATAACCCTGTGCCTGGAGATGCGGAGATTTTCCTTCTCCGATACAATCTCCCCCTCATTTTCCAGGTCCTGGAGTGCCCTGTTGAAAAGCCTCGTTTCTATAAATGTTCCCAGCGCATTTTTCAATTCCTCTTTTCCGGCCCATTCCCTGAGGGGAAATCTTTCGTGGTAACGGGTGAGGGCAGCTACGATTTCGCTCTGGAGGTCTTTAAAGAGGGAGAAGGCCACGACTCTGCGTTCATCCTTGTCAAGAATGAGGGCCTCTCGTTTCGACAACATTTCGTTGAGGATGCTCTCCTGATCTTTTGGGGGGATTCCGGTTCGTGTCGAAAGCTGCCTTTCTGAAATTCCGCCAAGGCCCGCTCTTTCAAGAATAGTATCCGTCTTTTCCTTTTCTGTTCCGAGCCGTAAACGTTTCAGTTCGCTCTGCCCCGCTTCGGAGCTTCTCTTGAGTTTTCTCGTCAGCGGGTCAAGGATTTCGCCACCACCTACGGTACTTATGGGCGAGTAGCTTCGAATGACAAACCTGTCTCCTGCCTCGGTTACCGTGGGATGTTCGAGAACAACCTGGGCATAGGCGGTGTCGCCCGGCTCTATTTCGTCCCGGTCGAGCAGTATGATTCGTGCAATGATCTCAGTCGTTCCCGTATGAAACCTCACGAGGGCCCTGTTTTTCATGTTTTTCTTCGCGCTTGAAAGATATCTGAAAAATACGTCCAGACGTTGCGAGGCTACGAAATCGTCGGGCCGGGTGATAACATCTCCCCTTTTTATGACCGATTTCTCGATGCCCTGAAGATTTATTGCCGTGCGGTTTCCCGCCTCTACTACTTCTGCCTGTTCGTTGTGAACCTGTATGCCCCGTATCTTTGCCCTGATTTTTGAAGGCATTATTTCTACAGCCTCTCCCGTAGCTATCTTTCCCGAGACGAGAGATCCCGTTACCACTGTTCCGAAGCCCTTTATGGTGAATATCCTGTCGACGGGGAGCCTGAAATGACCCGAATCAGGTCTCTCTTCCACTGAGGTGATAACTGTTTGCAAGGCCGACCGGAAATTGGTAAGCCCTTCGCCCGTTAGAGACGAGAGAGGAATAATGGGTGCATCTTCCAGGAATGTGCCCGAGAGGAAGTCCTCTACTTCCTCCGTCACAAGGGTGAGCCAGTCGCTGTCAACCAGATCGGTTTTGGTCAGGGCAACGAGACCGTATTGTATTCCCAGAAGTTCACAGATATCGAGATGCTCTCTCGTCTGGGGCATTATGCCCTCGTCAGCGGCAATTATCAATACCACGAGGTCAATTCCGCCTGCCCCGGCAACCATATTTCTGACGAATCTCTCGTGTCCTGGTACATCAACGATACCGATTCTCTGACCCTTTTCAAGGACAAGGGGGGCGAACCCGAGCTCAATGGTTATCCCCCTTTCTTTTTCCTCTTTGAGCCTGTCCGTATCGACATTGGTAAGGGCCTTTATGAGGGCTGTCTTCCCGTGATCGACATGTCCCGCTGTGCCGAGAATGATATGCTTCATAATTCAAGTTTCAAGTCTGAAATTTCAGGGTTGGAATATCATTTCCCAAATATGCCATGAGAAATAGCAAAATTGACAGGTTAGTACAACAGAAAAGCTCGGGACTGTCCCGTGAGATATGGAATTTTTGGTTGCCTCTACCGGCGCCATTGTGATAGTTGAATTTTCGCCATGAGAATACTCGGTCTCGATTATGGAAGAAAGCGCATAGGGGTGGCCATCTGCGATGAGATGGGTGTTGTGGCACGCAGTCTCGTAGCAATTGAGAGAAAAACCATCGAAAAGGATATGGCTGAGATTGAGAGGCTCGCCCGTGAGTATGACGTCGAGAAGATTGTCATCGGTTATCCCCTCACCCTCGACGGCAAAGAAGGTATACAGTGCAAGAGGGTGTCGAAGTTTTCCGAAATGATCGAAGAACGGCTGTCCCTTCCCGTTATTAAATGGGACGAGAGTCTCTCTACGAAAGAGGCGGAAGATATTCTCATAGAGGCTGATATGGGTCGTAAAAAGAGGAGAAAATCGGTCGATAAGCTGGCAGCCGCCATAATACTCCAGAGATATCTGGATCGCATGAAAACGGGGAGACTGCCTGATGATTCGGAAACGAATTAAACCCCTCCTCGCTTTTTTTCTCATTGCAACGGCGTCATTCCTTCTTCTCTCCATGATCTTCCTTAATTACGTCGAAAGTCCCGTGGAATTTATCGACCGGTACGTCGCCGTCGAAATTCCGCCAGGGGCATCGTTCCGCGATGTGACAGACATACTTCGCAAGAAGGGACTTATACGGTATAAAGAGGCCTTTTACCTTCTTGCCCTTCTGGAAAAGGCCCCAGAACGTATCAAGGCCGGGGAATATGAGCTAATAAGCTCCATGTCTCCTGGCGATATCCTGGATAAATTGCTTGAGGGGAAGGTAAAGGGTTACCGTGTTCCCATTCCGGAAGGATTTACCCTGCGCCAGATTGCTGCCCGGCTTGCGGCGAACAGCCTTGCCGATGAAAAGAGGTTTGTCGATTCAGCCTATGACGAAGAACTCCTTTCATCGCTCGGTATTGAAGGTGAAAGTGTTGAGGGGTATCTCTTTCCCGATACCTATGTCCTGAGCCGCTCCATGGGAGAGGAGAAAATTATCAGATTTATGGTCACCCAGCTGAGGCGCAAGATCACCTTCAAAATGTCGGAGCGGATGAGTGAGATCGGTCTCAGTATGAGAGAGGTTCTCACTCTGGCGTCCATTATCGAGAAAGAAGGAGGATCCGTGGAAGAGAAGCCACTGATTTCGGCGGTTTTTCATAACAGGCTGAAGAGGGGGATGAAACTTCAGAGTGATCCCACGGTCATATATGATATCGAGGATTTTGACGGGAATATTACAAGGGGACATCTCATGAGAAAAACTCCCTATAACACTTACATAATAAGGGGTTTGCCCCCGGGACCGATATGTAATCCCGGTATGGATGCAATAATTGCGGCACTCTATCCTGCGCCGGTAAACTATCTCTATTTTGTGTCAAAAAACAATGGAGCCCACCACTTTTCATCCAATCTTCTCGACCACAATAAAGCGGTCATAAAGTATCAGATTAAAAGAAAATAATAACCACCTAAATTTTTCTTGACAAAGCAAAAATTCGCCTTTATAGTCACCAAAAGTGGAGTAAAGTGGAGGATAGTGGAGGTAACTCGTTTATTATGGCTGTATTCAGGGGTCAATACTACCACAATTTAGACGAGAAGGGGAGGATTGTCTTTCCCTCCAGGCTTCGGGAAGTATTCAAGGAAAGAAGCGACAAGAGGCTCGTCGTTACAAGCCTGGACAATTATCTTCTCGCCATACCCTATAGCGAGTGGAGTGCCATCGAAGAAAAGGCCAAGAAGCATTCAATTCTGAAAAAAGAGATCAGGGCATTCCAGCGGTATTTCATGTCAGGCGCCATTGACTGTAAGCTCGACTCACAGTGGAGGCTCCTCATACCGCCCGCCCTCAGGGAACGCGCGGGACTTCAGAAAGAGATCGTTCTGGCAGGGATGGTGAAAACGATAGAGATCTGGAACAGGGATAGTTTTGAAGAAGATTTGAATGTGTCGAGAGGGAGGTCAGAGGACTTTATTGATAAGGCAGCAGATTTGCTGGAGATATAATGAACGCACCATTCCATATACCGGTGATGCTTCACGAGGCGGTGGATCTTCTCGATTGCAGGCCCGGGGGTGTTTATGTGGATGGAACCTTGGGGGGCGGTGGGCACGCCTATGAGATATTGAAAAGAACATCACCCGATGGAATTCTGATCGGTATCGACTGTGATTCCGATGCCCTCGAATCGTCGAGAAAAAAGCTCGAATTTTTCGGTCGCCGGTCGATACTCGTGAATAGCAATTTCGTGGAGATGAAGTCGATTTTAGAGGATGTCGATATAGCGAAAGTCGACGGAATCCTCCTGGACCTGGGTGTCTCATCACATCAGCTTGAAGAGGTCACACGGGGTTTCAGCTTTTCAAAAAAAGCCCCGCTCGATATGAGAATGGATCGATCGAGAAAGCGGACGGCTGCAGATATTGTCAATGTTACTTCCGAGGGGGAATTAAAAGATATAATAAAAAAATACGGCGAAGAAAGAGAGGCAGGCAGAATTGCGCGTGCGATTGCAAGGCAGAGGAAAGTGTCTCCCCTTGAGACGACGACGGAACTTGCGGAGCTTATTGCTTCTGTGAAGCGGGTCAGATCGAGACCCAAAATCCATCCCGCGACCAAGACCTTTCAGGCCCTCAGGATCGCCGTCAACGAAGAACTGCAAAACCTTCGCAAATCTCTCGATGATGCGGTTGAACTTCTGCGAAAAGAAGGAAGACTGTCTGTTATCTCATTCCACTCTCTTGAAGACAGGGTTGTAAAGGATTTCTTCAGGCTGGGCGAAAAAGATTGTATCTGCCCCCCCGATTTCCCCGTCTGCCGATGTAATAAGGTAAGGACCCTGAAGGTGTTGACGAGAAAGCCGGTTACGCCATGTGAAAATGAATTGAATGCCAATCCACGGGCGAGAAGCGCCAAGCTAAGAGCAGCCATGAGGATTTGAAAATGATGAAAGCCGACGACAGAAAACTGCGCTTGAGGTTTTCGCATTTTATCTTTGCAACGTTGATTTTCATGGCGATAGCCCTTGTGTACGTGTGGTTTCATATTCAGGTAACCCGGATCAATTATCAAATAGCCGAAGAGATTCAAAACAAAAATAAACTTGATGAAGAAAACCGACGTCTGAAGGTGGAAATAGCAACGCTCACATCACCCCAGCGGATCGAGACCATTGCGCGCATAAAATTAAAAATGTGTTACCCGAAAAGAGATCAGGTAGTGTTTCTGAAATGACGAAGAAATCAAAAAAGTGGCTACGATTCAGAGTAACGTCCGTATTGGTTTTATTTCTCGTGCTGTATATTGCCCTTTTATCGAGAGCATTTCAGCTGCAGATTGTGTCCGGTAATGAACTCAAATCAATAGCCGACAAGCAACACACGAGAAGCCTGAAACTTTGCCCAGAGAGGGGGCTCATTTTTGATCGGAATGGGGAGAAACTTGCAGTGACGGTACTTGCCGACTCCGTATACGTCGATCCCTCGATGGTGAAGAAGGACAGAGAGGTGTCAGGGAAGTTATCATCCACCCTCTGTCTGAAAGAGCCTGATATCAGAAAAAAACTCTTAAAACCGGGGAATTTTCGCTGGATTGCCAGACAGATTTCACCGCTTCAGGCGGCGCAGGTAAGAGACTTGGACCTGGACGGTGTCTGTACGATACAGGAACCAAAACGGTTTTATCCTCACCGGGAACTGGCCTGCCATCTGCTCGGTTTTGTGGGTCACGACTCGACTGGTCTCGAGGGGTTAGAACTTAAATACGACGGTCGGCTTAAATATGTGTCCCAAAAAGTTGTCTGGGGACGGGATGCCAAGGGCAACAGGATCTATCTGGATGAAAGATCTGCCATTCCAAATAATGGTGGGGATTGCAATCTTGTTCTTACCGTGGACAGTAAGATTCAGTATATCGTTGAGATGAATTTGAAGGCGGCCGTGGAGAATACAGGGGCGAAAGGGGGAAATGCTATCGTCATGAACCCGAAAACGGGTGAAATACTGGCAATGGCAAACTTTCCGCGGTTTAATCCGAACGCCTATTCACAATACCCCGCCTCTTCCAGACGAAACAGGGCCATTACCGATTGCTTCGACCCTGGGTCTGTATTCAAGCCCTTTGTGGCGGCGGCGGCCCTGGAAGAGGGGGTCGTATCGGAGACGGATGTCATAAACTGTGAAAACGGTTCATATGTGGTGGGGGACCGGGTGATCCACGAGGCGCAGATGAAGCGCCATGAGGAACTATTTTTCCCGGAGATTCTCAAGTACTCGAGCAATATTGGCATAATTAAGGTTGCCGAGATGCTGGGGAAAGAGAAATTCTATAAATATATCACCGAATTTGGGTTCGGTTCGGAAACGGGCCTCAATCTGCCCGGTGAGGCCAAGGGAATACTCAGAAATCCCTCTCAATGGAGGCGCGTTGATTTTGCTACAATCGCCTTCGGGCAGGGCATCTCCGTGACAGCGATACAGTTGATAACCGCCATGTCTGCCATAGCAAATGACGGAATCCTCATGAAACCCTATATTGTGAAAGGGGTCGTGAACAGACAGGGTGAAATCATGGAGCAGTATACTCCCGAGGTGGTAAGGCGGGTTATCTCAGAGGACACGGCGAAGAGGATTACGGCGATACTGACAGATGTTGTCGGAAGTGAGGGAGGCACGGGAGAGAAGGCCCGCATTACGAATGTATCAGTAGCGGGGAAAACTGGAACATCTCAGAAATTCGATTTCACACTCGGCAGATATTCTTCAAAAAAAGTAACAGCTTCCTTTGTAGGATTCTTTCCCTCCGAGGATCCCCAGGTGGTTGTCCTCGTGATGCTGGATGAACCTAAGATCAAGAGATGGGGTGGAGTGGCGGCCGCACCGGTCTTCAGGAATATCTCGGAGCGAATCGTCAGCTGTTACAATAGACATTTAAACCTGCCGGATGTTGTAGCCGAGCGGCAAACTCCTGAGATGGAAATAGTTCAGGCATCAATGTCAGAAGTCATTCCCCGGAACGAGGATGTCGACGAGTCGCTGGTACCTGATTTCAGGGGAATGTCCGTCAGGGAAGTCTTGAAGGTTTCGCAGGACAGAGGAATAGATGTGAGACTTGTGGGGAGCGGATGGGCAGTGGACCAGAAATTGGCCCCCGGTATTTCTGCAGAAACAGATCAGCCCTGTTATGTGCTGTTTAATGAGGGCTTTTAAAAGATAAATTTTGAAGGGCCGGGTACCATGCGACATCAGCATTAGCAGATGCCGGTTTTCACTCGGCGGATCACGGTAACTTAGGAGGTCGTGATATGAAAACTTTTTTCCTTTCAGACAGGCACTCTCAAGGCGCTACCCTCAGTCTCTTCGCAATAGGTGTAATCATGGCGGCAATTTTCTGTACCCTTTCATTTGGAGTAATTGAGAACAGTCATGCCGCGGGATTGAGAGTGCAAGGGATGCCCGAACCATTAAAGGCTGAAAACCTTGATGGTTTCCATGGCCGAATATCGAATATTGTCGGTTCGTGGGTTCAGAACGGGCATGTGGGAGTGGGAACCTCGTTTCCCTCTTTCAGACAAAAAAGTTTGAAGGCCTATCGATATCGCCATGAACAGTATAAAATGCTTAAAATGGTAATGAGTTGGGTTCTGATACCGATTTTTTACATTCTAAAGTATCCCAAAGTTTCTCTCTTTTTCTTTTTCCTGGTTACGGTATTTCTCGCCATTCTTGATGAGTTTCTCTATCGATATAAGAGATACCCGAGTTTGTCTGACGAACCAACGAGCGAAATCGAATCGTTTTATAGGGGAACCTATAGCCAGTTCGTAAAATAAGGACTCAGCGCTATAGGATGTCGCTGCAAAGAGGAAAGACACCAAAGGATAAACGGTGCAGGCATCAACGGCCGGATAAACAGGCGATTGCGTATATATGGATTTGATATGAAGCTCGTAGATCTACTGGAAGGTAGTGATATTCAGGAAGTATCGGGAGATACCTCTGGTGAAATAACAGATATTTGTTACGATTCGAGAGGCTGTGCCAAGAACTCCCTTTTTGTTGCCATTCGAGGACTCTTATATGATGGTCACAGTTTTATTCCCCATGCCGTAAAAAAAGGTGCACGGTATATTGTGCACGAAGAAGGTGTGTCGCCGGAGCAGAAGGCGGGAGCCACGTTTATAAGGGTTCCCGATAGCCGTCGCGCATTGGGAAAACTGGGAAAAAGGTTCTTCAAAAATCCCTCGTCGGAGCTCTCACTTCTCGGGGTTACGGGAACGAACGGAAAAACAACGGTAACCTATTTTCTTGAATCGATCCTGAAGCAGGCGGGCCTTAAATGCGGCGTCGTGGGAACCATCAATTATCGATACGGTGAGAATATTTATGAGGCGCCGCAAACGACGCCTGAATCACTCGATCTTCAAAGAATATTGAGGGAAATGACTGACGCAGGAGTAACGCACGCCGTTATGGAGGTTTCGTCACATGCGATAGATCAGGGAAGGGTGAGGGATTGTGAGTTCGACGTCGGTATATTTACGAATCTCTCGCAGGACCATCTCGATTATCATGAGACGATGGAAAGCTACTATCATGCAAAGAAGAAATTTTTTCATGAACAGCTGAAGGAAGATACCAGGATACTCATAAATGTCGATGATCCCTGGGGGGCACGACTACTCGGCGAGATAGGAAAACCGGTTACGACCTACGGTATCGATACCCCCTCTGATGTATCGGTCAGCGATTTTGAACTTTCCATCAATGGGATAGACGCAGAAGTGAAGGCCGGTGAAAAAGTCTTTGCCCTTCGTTCTCCGGCTATCGGGAGGTTTAATTTATACAACATCCTTGCGGCAACAGCGGCTGCGCTTTGCCTTGATATTCCGGAAGAGACCATCAAGGCAGGCATAGAGGAGTTGTCGAATATTCCCGGTCGGTTAGAAAAGGTAAGCGGACTTCGGGAACCTCCAACGTTTGTCGATTATGCCCATACGGAGGATGCCCTTAGAAAGGTCCTTGAGAATCTTGCCGATTTCAAAAGGGAGCGGATTATCACCGTTTTTGGATGCGGTGGGGACAGGGACAGGACCAAGCGTCCCCTCATGGGGAAGGCAGCTACGGACCTCAGTGACATTGCCATAGTTACATCGGACAATCCGAGGACGGAAGACCCCCTGAAAATTATCGACGATATAGAAAGAGGCATAGTGAAAGATTATGTGACGAAATTTAATCCCGAGGAGATAGCGAGCGGCATTGATAAAAAGGGATTCACCGTTGTTCCCGATCGCCTCTCGGCCATTGAGCTTGCCCTCTCGATAGCCGGAATCAACGATATAGTTCTTATTGCCGGGAAGGGACATGAAGATTACCAGATACTGGGTACAAGGCGAATCTCCTTTGATGACAGGATTGTGGCAAAAGCGGCATTGGCGAGGCGCAGGTGGTAAGGAAACCGATGAAGACTATGAAAATGCCTGCATTCAGTACAGATGAGATACTCGAGGCTACAGGCGGGATGCTGATCGGAGGAAGATCCGGCAGGAGAATTGAAGGATTATCAACGGATTCAAGGGCCATAGGAAAGGGAAGTTGCTTCGTTCCTCTTGTGGGCGAGAGGTTTGACGGACACGATTATATTGCAGATGCCCTTAAAAAGGGTGCCACGGCTGTTTTGTGCAGCAAAGAGAGAAGAGAACTGGCTGCCTCTTTCCCTGACGATATTAGTACAATCATTGTCGATGACACCCTGAAGGCCCTCGGTGATATGGCACATTTCTGGAGGAGACACTTTTCCATACCTGTGGTGGCGATAACGGGGAGTTCCGGAAAGACGACGACAAAAGAGATGCTGGCAGCGATCGCCGGAATTTCGATGAATGTCTTAAAGAATAGAGGCAACTTCAACAACCTCATAGGGCTTCCCCTTACCCTCTTTGAGCTGAATTCGGGACACGAGATGGCTATTGTCGAAATGGGGACGAACAGACGGGGTGAGATACAAAGGCTTACCGAGATTGCCGAACCCGATATCGGCGTTGTTACAAATATCGGTCCTGCACACCTGGAGGGTTTCGGTTCCCTTGATTCCGTGCGAGACGAAAAGGGAGATCTCCTCCTCGGTTTGAAGAGGAGTGGCGTGGCCGTAACAAACGGCGATGATGAAATGTCAGATGGACTGGCTCACAAATGGCCGGGAAGGAAGATAACCTTCGGGATGAGAAGGGAAGCCGAGGTAAGGGCGAAAGATGTCGTGATGAAGGGTCAAGGGGTTATGGCCTTTAACCTTTCTATTGGAGAAACCAGCGGGATGGTCGAAATAAAAGCCCCCGGTGTTCATAATGTTTATAATGCCCTCGCCGCCGCTGCTGCATCCCTGGCGTCAGGTATAGCAAATGACGATATTTGCAGAGGATTGAATGAATTTCGGCAGATTCCTGGGAGAATGAGCATTCATCGATTGAGAAATGGGGCATACCTTGTTGATGATGCCTACAACGCAAATCCCGCTTCCCTCAGGGAGGCCCTTCTGACCGTCGAGGAACTCCGCGGCGAAGATGAGTCGATCGTTGTATTCGGAGATATGCTTGAACTTGGTGATACATCGGAGAGACTTCACGAGGAAGCGGGCGAGATCATGGCAGAAACGGGGGTGCAGACAGTATTTCTCAGGGGAAATTTTTCCGAGGCAGTGGCGAGAGGTCTCAAAAGAGGGGGTGTAAGAGAGGATCATATATTTTTCACTGATTCTCCCGATGAGGTTCTCCATCACCTTCGTGGGTATTTACGCCCCCCTTATTGGTTGCTCGTAAAAGGATCCAGGGGAATGAAGATGGAAAGATTTGTTAAGGCTGTTGTTGCTGGATTCGGCGAAGAGGATGCATAGGTTGCTTCAAAAATTCTTTTGGGAGTCTGACTGGAGGGGCGATCTAAATCTCCTGTGAACACATTATATAGTGTTTTAATTTATTGTAAGACACAACATAATGTGGTATAGATCTTAAAATTTATATCTTCCGAGAGCCTCCTATAATATGTAGAAGGAAGGGCTGTGCGTGATTTACCACCTTTTATATCCACTTAGCGATACTTTTTCCTACTTCAACGTATTCAGATACATAACGCTGAGGACGATTTATGCGACGATTACTGCCCTTCTCATCTCTTTTATTCTGGGGCCGTGGCTGATCAGGAAACTTCAGTTGCTTCATATCGGCCAGCAGATTCGCGAAGACGGTCCAGGGTCACATCTGTCAAAAGAGGGTACGCCCACAATGGGGGGGCTCCTCATCATATTTTCTGTTGCCATTTCCACTATTCTCTGGTCGAGATTAGACGTTGAATACATTTGGATTGTGCTGACAGTCACCTTGGGGTTCGGTCTTGTCGGCTTCATGGATGATTACCGGAAGCTGAACAATCAGAGCAGTAAGGGCATTTCGGGCACTTCCCGATTGATCGCAGAGGTGGCAATAGCACTCACTATCAGCATTGTGTTGTATTTGAACCCCGGATTTAGCACAAACGTGACAATTCCCTTCTTCAAAAAGATTCTCCCCGACCTGGGATGGGGGTACATTGTCCTTTCCACCTTTATCATTGTCGGTGCGGCCAATGCCGTAAACCTTACGGATGGACTTGACGGACTGGCAATAGGACCCGCCACAATATGCTTCGGGACGTACCTTCTTTTTGCCTATCTCGCGGGAAATATAAAGATATCGGGATATCTTCAGATACCCTACGTTGCGGGAACGGGTGAACTGACCGTCTTTTGCGGCGCCATGGTAGGCGCCGGTGTCGGATTCCTTTGGTACAATACATATCCTGCCCAGATCTTTATGGGTGACGTGGGTTCCCTCTCATTGGGAGGTGCCCTCGGGACAATCGCGGTCATGACGAAGCAGGAGATCATACTTGCCATTGTGGGAGGGATATTCATCGTTGAGACGATTTCAGTCATATTTCAGGTGGGCTGGTTCAAGGTGTCCAACGGAAGGAGGATATTCAGGATGGCGCCCATTCATCACCACCTCGAACTTAAGGGGTGGGCAGAGCCGAAGGTAATTGTACGGTTCTGGATTATTTCAATAATACTTGCTCTTATTGCCGTGAGTACATTGAAGCTCAGATAGGTGCTGTGTGCCATGGATCTTAAAGGAAAGAGAACTCTGGTTATAGGATTAGGAAAGACGGGTGTTGAAACGGCCAGGTTTCTGGTCGGCAGGGGAGCCGATGTCGTACTATGCGATGAAAAACCGGAGTCGGAATTGGGACCATTTATCGATAAACTGGCAGATTTGAAGGTCGATCTGAAAATGGGGAGTCATTCGACAGACCTCCTCTCTGGAGTTGATCTTATCGTTCCATCACCGGGAGTTCCCCCCACAAGTGTGCTCCTGAAAGGTGCCGTGGAAAAAGGGGTTGAGATAGTAAGCGAAATTGAACTGGCGGGCAGGTTTATAAACC
>JAFGBH010000067.1 GCA_016933215.1 Deltaproteobacteria bacterium
AGCGAGCGCATTCCCCGTTGCTTGCAGCGGGGTTAGCGAGCGAATAAAAAATAAAATTTTCCTTAACAGTCGGAGATTCCCCGCAACGTGTCGTAACAAAAGTGGAGATCCCGCTTATACGGGATTGCAGGGCGCTTCAATACCAGACAGGCTGATTTCGGAGGAATGGAAAAAGAGGAAAATGGAGATAGAACGGAAGAAAAAAAATACAACAACCCGGAAGAGCAGGGAAATGAGGGAACTTTCTCTGCTCTACGAAGTAAGTCAGGCACTTGGCCGAAGTCTGGATATACGGGAAGTTGTGGGCCTCGTGATGAATGCCCTGGCAGAGAAAATGGGCATGACACGGGGGACACTGACACTCCTCAATCGAAACAGCGGAGAGATGTATATCGAGATAGCCCATGGACTGTCCGAGATGCAGAAGAAAAAGGGAAGATATCAGATCGGAGAAGGAGTTACCGGCAAGGTGGTCGAAACAGGGCAGCCCGCCATTGTTCCCCATATCTCCGATGAGCCCCTTTTCCTTGACAGGACAGGCTCGCGAAAAGACCTTCACAAGACAGACATTTCTTACATCTGCGTGCCAATAAAGATCGGAACGGAGGTCATCGGGGCCCTCAGTGCTGACAGGCTCTTTAGCGAAACTATATCCTTAAAAGAGGATGTACGGCTCCTTTCGATCATTGCATCGATGGTCGCCCAGGCAGTTCGGCTTCGCCAGCAGACACAGGAAGAACGCGAACTTCTGATTCAGGAAAACCTGCGTCTGCAGAGCGAATTGAAAGAAAAGTTTCGTCCCTCAAATATCATAGGCAAGGCCAAGGGCATACAGGAGGTATATCAGCTCATTGCCCAGGTATCCAAGAGCACAGCAACCGTTCTAATCAGGGGCGAGAGCGGTACGGGCAAGGAACTTATTGCCAATGCCATTCATTTTAACAGTATGAGGGCAAGTAAACCCCTCATTAAGGTGAATTGTGCCGCCCTTCCCGAAACGGTTCTCGAAAGCGAACTCTTCGGTCATGAAAAAGGGGCCTTTACGGGTGCCACGTCGATGAGAAAAGGGCGTTTCGAATTGTCCCATGGGGGAACAATATTTCTCGACGAAGTGGGTGATCTTCCTCCTATGGTTCAGATACGGCTTTTAAGGGTCCTCCAGGAACGGGAATTTGAGCGGGTGGGAGGCACACAGACTATGAAAGTTGACGTACGGGTGATTGCAGCGACAAACAGAAATCTGGAAACATTGATGGAAAAGGGAAAATTCAGGGAAGATCTCTACTATCGGCTCAATGTATTTCCCATCTATGTGCCGCCTTTGAGAGAACGAAAATCCGACGTATTGCTTTTAGCTGATTTCTTTGTTGAAAGATACGCAGCGGCGAATAATAAAAGGATTCAGCGAATCTGTACCCATGCCATCGATATGCTTATGAGTTATCACTGGCCGGGGAATGTCAGGGAATTGGAAAACAGTATTGAGCGCGCGGTCCTTCTTAGCAACGAGGGCGTCATATACGGGTATCATCTCCCTCCCACGTTACAAACCTCATCATATTCAGGCACAATACAATATGGTACACTTCAGGGCGAGGTAGATCGATATGAGCGCGACCTTATTATGGATGCTCTTAAGACCTCCAGGGGAAACATGTCGAAGGCGGCGAAAATTCTCAATACCTCGGAAAGAATCATCGGATTGCGGGTTCAGAAATACAATATAGATTCTAAGCGCTTTCGTACATAAAAGTAGTTGCTAAGGCATAATCCTACATAATTGTAGTATTCTCGGGTTGTTTCCATCAAGTATGTTGACAATGATACCACAATAAAACCAGTTAAATCAGTTAAATACTTCGTGGGATATCAACTTGTTGCCTTTGGCACCAAAGTTGCTTTTGTATAGGAAAAAAACAGGAGAAGGTACAATGGCTAAAAAGGACAAGGAATATGTTTTGAAACAGATGAAAGAGAAGAATGTAGAGTTTATCCGCCTGTGGTTCACGGACGTACTCGGTTTTCTCAAGAGCTTTTCCATCGCCCCGCGGGAGCTGGAACTCGCCTTTGAAGAGGGGATGGGGTTTGACGGGTCCTCCATCGAGGGATTTGCCAGGATTGAAGAGAGCGATATGGTGGCAATGCCCGATCCGGCCTCCTTTGCTCTTCTGCCCTGGCGGTCAAACGGAAAAGAAAATGTCGCCCGTATGTTCTGCGATATCCTGAAACCGGACGGAACGCCCTACGAAGGAGATCCTCGGTATGCACTGAAGAGAAATCTGAAGAAGGCCGCCGATATGGGATATACCATGAATGTGGGGCCGGAGCTGGAGTATTTTTATTTCAAAGATGCCTCGAGTAACCCCCAGACCCTCGATCACGGAGGATATTTTGATCTGACGCCCCTGGATGTCGCAAGCGATCTCAGACGCGATACGATCAGGGCCCTTGAATCCATGGGTATTATCGTGGAGTACAGCCACCACGAGGTTGCTCCGAGCCAGCATGAGATCGATCTGCGCTATACGGACGCCCTTGCAATGGCCGACGCGGCGATGACATACCGTCTGACCGTTAAAGAAGTGGCCATGCAGCATGGTGTTTACGCCACGTTCATGCCGAAACCCATCTTCGGCGAAAACGGAAGCGGCATGCACGTGCACCAGTCCCTCTTCGGAAAGGAGGGCAATGCCTTCTATGATGCGAACGACGAATACTTCCTGTCGAAAGAGGGAAAAAGCTATATTGCGGGTCTCCTCAAACATGCCAAAGAACTGTCGTCTGTTGTAGCACAGTGGGTCAATTCATATAAAAGGCTGGTGCCGGGCTATGAGGCCCCCGTGTATATCTCATGGGCACGGAGAAACCGCTCCGCTCTCATTCGTGTTCCGATGTACAAGCCTGGCAAACAGAACGCAACGCGCATGGAGTTCCGCTGTCCCGATCCCGCCTGCAATCCCTATCTCGCATTTGCGGTTATGCTGGCGGCGGGCATGAAAGGTATGAAAGAAGACTACTCTCTGGCCGATCCGATTGAGGAGGATATCTTTGAGATGTCTGCAAAAGAGCGTGAGGAAAGGGGTATAGAATCGCTTCCGGGAAGCCTTGGACAGGCGATACATATGACGGAGAGAAGCGATCTGGTAAGAGAGGCCCTGGGAGACCACATCTTCAACAAGTTTATTGAAAACAAGAAGATTGAATGGGATCACTACCGCATGCACGTCAGTAATTACGAACTGGATAAATACCTGCCGATTCTTTAATCATGGTGGAAAATGCACTTATTATCACCCATGTGGAGTCTGAAGGACCAGGAACCCTGGGAGATTTTCTCTCATCGCAGGATATAGATATTACGAAGGTGAATTTCTCTCAGGGGGAAGTCCTTCCGAAGGATCCCTTGGAGTATGATGCTATTATTACCATGGGCGGACCCATGAGTGTCCATGATGGGGACAGGTACCCCTTTTTGGACGAGGAGATAGGATTTTTACGAAAAGCGATAGAAGGTAATGTTCCCCTCCTCGGAATATGCCTCGGTGCACAGCTGATCGCGCAAGCATGTAATGCGTGGGTTGGAAAGGCTGACAAGAAAGAGCTGGGCTGGAAAAAAGTCTTTATTACCGAGGAGGGGAAGAGAGACCTGCTCTTCCAGGGTATCCCCGGCGTGATACGCGTATTTCAGTGGCATGAGGATGCCTTTGCTATTCCTGATGGAGCTTCCTTCCTTGCGGCGGGGTGGGACTGCGAAAATCAGGCCTTTCGATATCGTAACGCCTTCGGCCTTCAGTTTCATATTGAAGTGACGCGGGAAATGCTCCTGCAATGGTTCGAAGGGAGACCAGGACTCGATGAAATATTAGAAGGTTATGAAGAGATCGAGGTGGATTTGATAAACCGTGCCAGGATACTCTATTCGAACTTTTTGTGGCTTTCCGACATCAGAAAACGTGCCTGGACAGGTCACGAAAAACGTGGTCAGTCGGGATAAATAAATGGAGGGCCGATATGTGCGGAATCGTCGGGATAATAAATACTGACGGAAAATTAATCGACGGAAGCGCTATAAGGGAAGCAATTAGGATTCAGCGTGAGCGGGGAAACGGTCTCGGGGGCGGTTTTGCAGTCTATGGCTTATATCCCGAAAACAGAGACAAGTACGCCTTTCACCTTATGTACGATGGAGACCAGAATAGTCCCGTTATCCCTCATGTTGAAGCGTACCTGAAAACCAGAGCGTCTATCTATCAGTCTGAACAGATACCGGTCTATCCGAATGATCGCATCAGCAAGGGCCCCTATTTTAAACGATATTTTCTCAAACCACTCAAGGAGTTTATTGGCCCGGAACAGACAGAAGAGGATTATATCGTCGAGACGGTCATGACCATCAACAAGATGGACGGGGCCTTTGTCCTATCTTCCGGCAAAAATATGGGTGTATTCAAAGGCGTCGGTTATCCTGAGGATATAGCGGATTATTTCAGGATAGAGGATTACGAGGGATACACATGGATCGCCCACAATCGGTTTCCAACCAATACGCCGGGCTGGTGGGGAGGAGCCCATCCCTTTACTATCCTTGACAAAGCGGTGGTTCACAACGGCGAAATTACCAGTTACGGAACGAATGTCCGATGGCTCGAAATGTTCGGATATTACTGCATGTACCAGACCGATACGGAGGTCATAACCTATATATATGATAAGCTGACACGATTGGATGGTCTGACAAAAGAGGATGCCTGCTATGTGATGGCACCATCACTCTGGGAGGAAATTGACCGCACAAATGACGGAAAGAAGCGGTATCTCCGACAGATTTACGGCCCTGCCATAGTAAACGGACCCTTCGGAATCGTTCTGACCCACGGGAAAGGTGCAATCGTCCTCAACGACAGAAACAAGCTCCGCCCGGTAGTCTGTGCTAAAGACGGAAACACCTACTATGCATCATCCGAGGAGTGCAGTATCAGGCTCCTTTCTCCGGATGTGGAGCGTATATGGTCACCAAAGGGCGGTGAACCTGTTATCATAGATTTCCCGCAGTGATTTGAACTGAACAGCGAGCGCAATCCCCGTTGCTTGCAGCGGGGTTAGCGAGCGAATAAAAAATAACATTTTCCTTAACAGTCGGAGATTCCCCGCAACTTGTTGTGGAAAGCTTCAACTATGAGCGAGAAGACAGATATGAAAAACAATTGGAAGATACGACCACCCTTTCATCCCGAGTTTGATCTCGAGAGGTGCGACTATAGAAACGGCTGTACGATCTGTGTAGAGGAATGTACCTTCGGTGAGATTTCGCTTAAACCGCTCAAGGGGGAAAACGGTAATATTCAGTATCGCCCCTGGGCGAACATGACGGCGTGTAATTCCTGCCAGCGTTGCGTCAAGATGTGTCCCCAGAGTGCTATTCACGTTGTATCAGAGCCGATGCATACCTCTCATGGCTATTGGAGAACCGAACCGGTCAGCAATATCTGGCGCCAGGCAAGTTCCGAAGGTGGTGTGTTGCTGGTGGGAACAGGTGCAACAGGCCCGCAGAAGCGGTATTTTGATCACATGATGTTCGATGCCTGCCAGGTTACCAATCCTTCAATCGATCCCCTGAGGGAACCGATGGAAATCAGGCGATATCTCGGCCGTAAAGCAGAGCGGTACGGAGGCGAGGTCGCATCACAACTCAAGTTGGAAGTTCCGATCATGTTCGGAGCCATGAGCTTCGGTGCCCTGAATCTCAGGGTGCAGGAAGCTGAGGCAAAGGCAACGAGAAAGATTGGCACCTACTGGAATACAGGAGAGGGTGGATTTCACGAAGGACTGAGGAATTACGGCGGAAATACAATCGTTCAGGTAGCCTCGGGGAGATTCGGTGTCAGTGAGGATTATATGAAATCGGCTGCCGCCGTGGAAATAAAGATTGGGCAGGGCGCCAAGCCCGGAATCGGAGGTCATCTTCCGGGCGAGAAGGTCTCTGAGGCCATTTCGAAAACAAGAATGATTCCGGAAGGTTCTGATGCGCTCTCGCCGGCGCCGCACCACGACATCTATTCCATAGAAGATCTGAGGCAGCTCATCTATGCCATAAAAGAGTCAACCGATTACAAACTTCCCGTTTCAGTGAAGATTTCAGCTGTCAACAACGTGGCTCCCATTTCAAGCGGGATTGCACGCGCGGGAGCCGACATCATTGCCATTGACGGATTTCGGGGAGGTACCGGTGCCACACCGCTGCAGATCCGTCAGAATACGGGCATACCTATAGAGCTTGCCATATCTGCCGCTGACAGGAGGCTTACGGAAGAGGGGATCAGAAACACGGTCAGCCTCGTGGCGTCGGGTGGAATACAGAGTTCTTCCGATGTGCTGAAGGCCATATGTCTCGGTGCCGATGCGGTGTATGTGGGAACGCCGGTCTTAATCGCCCTCGGGTGCAATGTCTGCCAACGTTGTTTCACTGGAAAATGTCCCTACGGCATTACCACGAACAGGCCCGGTCTGGCGGAGAGAATTGATGTGGATGACGCAGCGCGCGCTCTTACCAATCTTCTTCATGCCTGGGGAGAGGAGATAAAAGAGCTCATGGGTTCTATGGGAATAAGCGCAATCGAGGCCTTACGGGGAAACAGAGACAGACTTCGCGGGGTAGGGCTCCATGAAGAAGAATTGAGAATTCTCGGAATCAAACACGCCGGAGCCTGATATGCTGACGATAGAGGCAAAAGGGCTTTACTACAAGGCCCTTAACAGACAGATCAGAAAGTCATTGGTACGGGGAGAAAAAGAGATTGTCCTCAAGGATGTTCTGGGACAGCGCTACATTGGGGGAGGTCTGGAGAGTAGGGCACATTTTGATATCTACGGTACGCCGGGGCAGGACCTCGGCGCCTTTATGAACGGTCCCGAAATTGTTGTGCACGGCAATGCTCAGGATGGCGTGGGCAATACGATGAATGAGGGGAAAATCATAGTCCATGGCAAAGCAGGTGAGATTCCCGGCCACGCGATGCGGGGAGGGGAATTATTCATCAAGGGCGATGTGGAGTACCGTGCCGGGATACACATGAAAGAATACCTCGATTCCGTGCCCTGGCTTATCATAGGTGGAACGGCCAAAGACTACTGCGGCGAGTATATGGCGGGCGGCAGGGTCGTGGTGCTCAACATGGAAAACAGAAAGATATCGCCCGTGGGATACAGTGTGGGGACAGGCATTCACGGCGGTGCTATTTTCGTGAGAGGTGAGGTCAAAGAATACCAGCTTGGGACCGGTGCCATTTTCGCGGAACTCAATGAGTACGATGAAAAATTCTTACAGGAAGTCTTTGCCAAATATTCGAGACATTTCGATGCCGATCTCATCGGCATGGTACCGGGCCAGTTTGTAAAGATAACGAAAAGGGGACATCGGCCCTTCGCGAAGCTGTATACACCCGGGATGAACGTTAAGACCGATATGCCGATGCACCTTAATCTTACATCTCCCTGCACGTTTGCATGTCCCACAGGGATCCCAACACCGGTTTTTTTAAATCTTATCAAGGACGGAAAGGTTGCAGAAGCCCAGCGTTTGATGGACGAATATACCCCCTTCAGGATGTCTGTCTGCGGTACCACCTGTCCTGCACCATGCATGGACGCCTGTAGCCGGGGCATGATTGATGAACCGCTTCACTTGCAGGAAATGGCAAAAGAGCATTATCCCGATTTCAATCCCGATATACTGGAAGAGGAAAAGGATCGTATTGTATCCGTTATCGGGGCGGGTCCTGCCGGTCTTTCAGCCGCCTGGCAGCTTGCAAGAAGGGGATATAGAGTCAGGATCTACGACGCATCGGATAATCTGGGCGGCAAGGTAAGGCAGGCCATTCCCCGCGAAAGACTCTCAGATAAGGTCCTCGATCGCGATATAGAGAGAATTGTCTCACTCCCGATTGAATTTAGTACGGATACGAAGGTCGATCGGGAGATGTTTGATAAAATCTGTAGCGACTGCGATATCGTCCTTGTTGCCACCGGTGCTCACGTAGCCAGGAGAATAGAATATCCGGGCGGGGAAAGAATTATTTCGGGGTTGCAGTTTCTCATGGACATCAACGAGGGGAAGGATATGGATCTCTCGGGAAGTGAAGTCGTAATCATCGGTGCCGGTAACGTGGGTATGGATATCGCCTGTGAATCATGGAGACTGGGTGCAAAAAAGGTTACCGCCCTGGATGTCCAGAAGCCTCTTGCCTTCGGACATGAGCTGGACTCGGCAGTGGAACTGGGTACGGATATCCTCTGGCCGAAATTTATAGAGAAACTGGATGAAGAAACGGTCTACTTTAATGACGGAACGGAACTCAGAGCAGATGTGGTTCTCTTCAGCATTGGAGAGATGCCGGACACTTCTTTTCTTCCCGATTCCGTTCTGATCGACGAAAGGGGATATATTGTTACAGCAGAAAAATCTTTCAGGAGCAGTGATCTAAAGGTTTACGGATGCGGTGACATACGCAGGCCGGGTCTCATTACCGATGCCGTAGGATCGGGAAGGCTTGCGGCTCTTGAAATTGATGCGATTCTCAAGGGGACAAAATTTATCTATCCCGAGAAAAATCTCGTGCCAAAGAGACGGATGAATACCCTCTATTTCGGCGGTGAGGAGGATGAGGCAGACAGGTGTATGAGTTGCGGCACCTGCATCTTTTGCGACAAATGTATAGAGAACTGTCCTCAGGGGGCAATTACCCGTAACGGAGAGATCTTTACAATCGATCCGCTCAAATGTACATTATGCTATACCTGTGTTAATGTATGTCCGCGTGGGGCGATTCAGGCCGAGTTTTTCCTTGATATCAAGGAAAGTGCCTTTAATGAGTGATTGTTCTTTCAGGTGAGAACGGTGCGGTATTATTGTTACATACGATTTATGTGGAAAGTCGAAGGTAGGTGTGTGTCATGAGGACAAAATTTATATTTGTAACGGGCGGCGTCCTTTCTTCCCTCGGAAAGGGGCTCGCAGGTGCTTCAATCGGGGCACTTCTTGAATGTCGCGGTTTGAGGGTAACGAATCAGAAGCTGGACCCCTATATCAATGTCGATCCCGGCACGATGAATCCCTTTCAGCACGGAGAGGTTTACGTGACCGACGATGGTGCAGAGACAGATCTGGACCTGGGTCATTACGAGCGTTTTATCCAGACGCCCATGGGAAAGGGAAACAATTTAACCACGGGACAAGTCTATTTCTCCGTCATATCAAAGGAACGGAAGGGAGAGTATCTGGGAGGTACCGTACAGGTAATTCCCCATATCACGAATGAAATCAAGGATTATATCAGGGGAGCGGCCCAGGGATTCGATGTGGCGATCGTGGAGATAGGCGGTACGGTTGGTGACATCGAAAGTCTCCCCTTTCTCGAGGCAATACGGCAGTTCAGAAATGAAATAGGAAAGCAGAATGCCATATTCATTCACCTCACCTGGGTTCCCTATATAAAAACGGCGGGAGAGGTCAAGACAAAGCCGACACAGCACAGCGTCAAGGCGCTCCGGGAGATAGGTATCCAGCCCGATATCCTCCTCTGTCGTACCGAAGAGTTCCTTACAAAAGAGATCAGGGAAAAAATATCCCTTTTCTGTAATGTCGAAGTGGAAGCGGTTTTCAC
>JAFGBH010000068.1 GCA_016933215.1 Deltaproteobacteria bacterium
ATTACCGGGCTTTTAAATAGAGGTCATACACATCGTCCTCTTCCAAATAGCGTGGGTTGTAGGGAGTTTGGGCATCCCCCATGGCAAGATCGATAAGCGGCTGAAGTGCTTCGCGATCGTCCGGAACACCGAAATCCTTAAGGGTTTCGGTCAGACCAACGGATTTCTGCAGGTCTTTCAGTGCCTCGACAGCAGCTCTCGCCGCCTGCTCGGCAGTCATGTCGTCAATCTTAACCCCCATAGCATCGGCAATGAAAATGAAGCGGGTCGGGTCCTCTTCAAGATTGAAAGTCATCACATGGGGCAGCATGATGCTGTTGGCCAAACCATGTGGAATCCCGTAAAGGGCACCTAGGGCGTGGGCTGTGGAATGGACAGCACCAAGCAAGGCATTGGCCATAGATATGCCTGCCATACTACTCGCAAGCAGGAGATACCCCCTCGCCTCTACGTTGTCCGCGTTTTTCATTACCTCTGGGAGATATGTCATGATGATTCTGATTGCGTGTAGTCCCAAACTATCCGAAATTGGGTTCGCACTACCATTGATAACGGCCTCAATTGCATGTGTCATGGCATCCATGGCGGTAAAGGCCGTAATCTTTGGAGGAAGATTCACCGTAAGTTCCGGATCCAGCATGGCGATGTCCGGGCTGCAATAGGGGTGACCGCAGGTTATTTTCCCCTTGGTTATATCACCCAAAACTACCATGCCGTAGCTCACCTCGGCTCCTGTGCCTGCTGTTGTGGGAAACGCAATATGCGGCGGCAGGGGTTCTGCATCCTCGAACAATCCAACCTGGTCCGCCAGAGGTGAAAAATCGTCAAGACCCTTGCCGATCAAAATATTGATCGCCTTGGCGGTATCCATTACGCTGCCTCCTCCCACGGAAACCATGCAGTCGGCCCCGCATTTCCGATACAAAGCAGCCCCCTCGTTGATCAAGTCAATGCGGGCGTCCTGAACAATCTTGTCATAGAAACCTACCAACTCCAGCCTTGAGGCCTTAATGGTCTCGATGACCATCTCAGCTACATCGGCCTGAACAAGCCCCTTGTCAGTGCAAAGGAAAACTTTCGTGCCCCCTAGATTCTCCATTTCAAAGTCCAACTCTTCCCGTGCGCCGGGTTTGTACATAATCTTCGATCGCCATCCCCAGGTGAAGAATGGTTCAAAGCTTAGAATAGGGTGTTTCATGGATAGCTCTCCTTTCTCTTTGGTTGTTGTCTTGATTATGACCGTTGTGATGGCGATTACAGACACGCTATAAACGCCTATCACATACCCGTTACTGACAGATGCAACCCAGTTTGAGGATACTATTTAGAGAAGGATAAAGCTTTTTGCAGTGGAAAAGTAGTAGCAATAGTCATAAGAAGATTAATTGATTTTTATTATCGACCTTATTTTATAATTAAGCAAGTCTTTATATTACTTGCTTAATTTAGGTATAAATTGTCATTGCTACGATAATAAGTTTAAGCAGGACCAGTCCTTTATTACCATCTGAAAGTACCAGTACATTTCGACATATTAGATAATGATTTCAAGAAATAATAGAATCAACTATTGCGAGAAGAAAGCCGGTATCATTTTAAAGATCTTAAACTTAAAACTTTCAGGAAGGACTACGCTGATGTAGAAGAATCAAATCCGTGTTGGATAATTTTATGCCCTTCCGCCTGCCAAACTTCAGAATCGCATAAGTCCAAGAATTCAAAATTATCACTAAAAAATCTTCGATACCAGTCAGTAAAAAATCAAGGACTGACAACGACAATTTACATAATTCTATAAAATCCTTGACGAATATTTTCATGGGGCAGGTATTCTTCTTCTCGGTTTTATTATTGAAAAAAGCATGAATCAATCTCCGGAGTAACCTCCCATCATTTATGCAAAGAAGAAAATTGTCATCGTCGCCTTCTTGATTTATACTATTCATCGCAATGTGTCCTGTTTTTCTCCCTTTGCTGAGTCTATGATCATGAGTCAGGGGAATCTCCTGCATAGGAAAGGCCAAATGTAAAATGATGAAGATACACAAACTCATTAAATATATGGCCATCATCACGGGGATGAGTCTCGCTCTGGTCGTGTTTTTCATAGCAATCTCGATTCTTTCGCTCAAAATCGATTACGGGCAGCGTTTTGTCCAGACACAACTGAATGAACGGATTCCCGGTTCGATTACCTGGAACTCCCTTCGGTTCTCCCTCGTCAGTGGTGAGATGGAGTTTACAGGCGGCACAGTTAAGGACCCTGACGGAGAGGGGATAATTCTATTCGATCAACTCTTTATACATATTTTGTGGGACGAATTATGGCAGCACAGGCTCACCATTGCTTCCTGCATCATTCAAAAACCGCGCATCGATATTCGGGTTTTCGAAGATGGAAGTTTGAATGTGGTGCGTGTATTTACGACGGGGAAGGAATCGGGAAAAGAAAAGGATGTGAGCGATGACGAGGAAGCAAAAGGGGGGATACCCTTCAATATCATCGTCAAAGACCTTGAGATGAAAGACGGGCTTCTTCGCTACACTGCAAGTGCTTCCGGTATTACCACTGCTCTTGAGATGATTGATCTCTCTGCCACTTTCGACATGTTGGGTGAGGAGGGAACCTTGGTACTTCAAACCGAAAAAGGAACCATAGAGACCTCCTCCATCGATACCGATTTCGATCACCTCGACTGTGAGATGGAGATAGCAAATGGCATTGTCTCCCTCACGACGTTTCGCGGGAATATTGCCTCCGGAAGCTTTGACATGGAGGGCACGATGGACTTCCGGACCGCCTTTCCGGGGGGATTTTTCGACTCCCTCTCAACTCCTGACACCATCGCCTATCAATGGTCGTTCAAAGAAACGGGCGTTAATTTAGAACAGCTGATCAAAGACGGAAAGGTCAGGGGAATCGTAACGTCGGCATTCTCTTTAGAAGGGAGAGGATTTTCACCGGAGACCCTTTTCGCGCGCCTTACCGGTGAGATGACGGCAGCGCAGGTGGCCGTCGGAAACGATCGTGCCCCTATAGATGCAAATCTTACGGTAAAAACAACTTTAGAGGGCAGCGTTGCGATTCTGGAAGCACTTACAGCAAAGGCAGGGATGATCTCGATGGACGGGAAAGGACGGGTGGATCTCCGGTCTCAGGCAGTTTCAGCAGATCTGACTCTGGATGCGCCTGACCTGTCGGATACGCTTTCCTCTCTCGGTGTGGAGGATATCGCCGGGGAGACACACCTTTCAGCACACCTGACCGGAACCATTCAGGAACCTGCTATAGAGAGCGCCATAAAAGGCGATCGAATTCGTCTCGGTGATTTTACCGTCGGAGATATCGAGACAAAGGTCGCCCTGGATAGCTCTGGAGTACTCCGTATTCATGACCTTACTGTAAAAAACGGAAATTCGGCGCTGGAGGCCTCCGGCACGGTACAGCTTCTGGATAAGTTTGTTTTTGTCAAGAATCCCGCCTTTCAATTGGATTTCAAAAGCGGGGCCATATTTCTCGAGAATTTCACTAATGTAATAAAGGGCACGGTATCATTGAGCGGCCACTGTGATGGAACGGTCACGGAGCCGAAAGGAACAGTAGAAGTGAGTGCAACTGAGCTGGATCTGGGGGTTCAGAAGATTGAAAAATTAACACTCTTCTCCCGCCTCGATAATGGAAGAATTTTCGTCGAACCGCTCCGGATCGTCGTGGCAGGGCAAGAGGAGATTGAGGGCACGGGGTGGATCGCCTTCGACAAGACATATGCGTTTGAGCTTGCCTCGGGAGATATCGCCCTTCATTCCCTTGATGTCCTTCGAGACCAGGAGATTGCCGAAGGAAGGGTGATGCTCAATCTATCGGGCGGAGGGTCATTGGAAGACCCCCGTATTGCCGGCAGGGTTACCCTTCATGATGTTCGGATAGAGGGAAAAGAGTTCAATGATTTTATCATAGACCTTGATGTCCACGAGTGGATTGCAACAATCATGGGAAAACTCAATTTTGATGTGGAAGGCTCATACCACCTTCTCACGAAGGATTTTTCTGCCTCGGCCCGCTTCAATAAAACCGAGCTTGCACCCTATTTCGTGGTTGCCGGAACTCCGGAACTCAGGGGATCGGCAACGGGAATAATCGCCATGAATGGAAACGCGGGGACGCCGGAAAAAACAAAGGTTTCCGCAGATTTGCCCGAGATTTCCCTCATTTTCAAGGGGAATCGACTCCTCTATGCTCGCGGCCTCAAGGCAACCTACGGAGAGGGTACCGTCGAGATACCCCCCATTCGTCTTGAACTTCTTGAGGACGGGCACCTCGAAATCGAAGGAAAGGGAAAGCTGGACGGCTCGTTTGAGCTTGCGGCGGATGGAAAGCTTCCCTTGGAGGCACTGAAGCCCTTTATTGAAGATTTACACGATCTCGCGGGGGATGTGATCCTCTCCGTTCGTATGGAAGGAACTGCGGATGCCCCTGCCCTTAAAGGCAGGATCGAACTTGTGAACGTGGGCCTTACCATTCCCGGATTGTTACAGAAGCTCCACGATGTGACCGGCCTTATAGAGGTTGAACGGCAGACGGTGACCATTGCCTCCGTGAAGGGGTATCTGGATTCGGGAATGTTTGATATTGCTGGCTCTGTCGCCATGGAGGGATTTCGGCCGTCTCGGTTGGACATCCTGTTGACCGCATCCTCATTGCCGCTTCAACTTCCCGACACGATGGATGTGCTTTTAAATGCGGACCTGAAGGTCGAGGGGACGGCGGACAAATCAACTCTTCGGGGAGAGGTAGTTCTCCTGGAAGGCACATATTACCGGGATGTGAACCTCAGTTTTATTAATCTCGTTACGGAAAGAAAGCGGCAGGAAACACCACCCCAGCGCCGGGAAATAACCTATCCCTTCCTGAAGAATATGAGCCTCGATATTTCAGTGAAAGGGCGAAATCCCTTTGTTATCGATAACAACCTTGCCCAGATGGACGTCACTCCCGACCTCCGCATCGCCGGAACTCTTAACAATCCCGCAATACGAGGCCGTGCCGAAGTGGATTCGGGCACAATCACCTATCAGAAAAAGGCCTTTGCGGTGAAAAAAGGTGTCATCGATTTTCTGAATCCCTACAAAATTGAGCCGACCATCGATATGGCCGGTGACGTTCGAGTAAGAAAGTGGTTAATATCATTGAATATATCCGGTACACCGGAGCGGCTCAATTTCAAGCTCATCTCCGAACCGCCGGAAGAAGACGGCGATATTTTGTCCCTCCTTCTCTTCGGAAAAACGACGCAGGAACTTACGGGGGAAAAGGGAGGAACGGCCCAATCCACTAAAGAGATGCTCGCGGAAATGGTGGCGGCCACCTTCGGAGAAGACATCAGGAAGTCGACGGGCCTTGATATCTTCGAAGTAGAAACAGGCATGGAGGAGAATGAAGCGGCATCGGAACGCGTCAAGGTGACGCTTGGTAAAAAACTGTCTCGACGGATGACCGTGAAATATTCCGCGGAGACCCGGGACGGAGAGATGATTCAGCGGGCAATCGCCGAGTATAAATTTCTTGAACATATCCTCTTGAGCGGATTTCAGGATACGAGGGGGATATTCGGCGGGGGATTATTATTACGGCTTGAATTTCGTTAGCAGTGACCAAAAGTGGGACATAGGCATGAAAAAGATTAGGAAATTTCATATACTTCTCATCTGTCTTTTTCTGTTTCTTGGCTGGTCGATTTCCCCTGCCTTCGGGGTTTCCCCCGAAAGGGCCTCCGGTTCTCCTTTAGATACTACGCCGGTCATCTCTGAAATAATCGTGAAAATAATCGATCAGCGGGGTGACGGGGCCAAACTCGCCGAAATGGCCCGGAACCTGATATTTCTTCAGGAAGGCGATCCCTTTTCTGCCGACAGGCTTACCTCTTCCATCGATGCATTACGATTGTCCGGGAAGTTCCGTGAGATTGATGTGGATTCGAAAGAAGGGGAAGAAATGGTCATCATGTTTACGCTCAAGCCCTCTCGTCTCATCAGGGACATTATCTTTGAAGGGGTATATCCACTCTTTGAGCGGGAAGTCCTCAACGTGATGAGCATCTATCCCGGTGATGTCTTCATCCCTGACGAAGTTCCGCGGCAGCGTGAACTCATAGAGGGACTGTATAAAAGAGAAGGCTATCATGCTCCGATGGTGACGATAACGACCACAGAAGATTCCGATGATGGGAATTTCATTATTCACGTCCATATAAAGAAAGGTCAATTTTCCCATTTAGAGAAACTGGATATAACAGGAAATAAGGCCTTTTCGCGACTTGCACTTACACTGAAAATGAAGGTCTGGCATGTGTCGTTTCTCCCCGGAAGCGCGTCACGATTTATCGAAAATGATCTGAAAAAGGATATCAAAAATCTTGTGCAATTGTATCGCTCCAAGGGGTTTTTTGACGCCGAGGTCAATTACTCGGTAATGCAAGATTCCCAATCCCGGTATGTATCGGTAATCGTGACGATTGCCGAAGGCCCTCGCTACGAAATCGAATTCTCCGGCAATGAAGCATTCTGGGATTTTACGCTGAAGAAAGACCTCGTCTTCTTTGCGGAAGGGAACATCCATAATCGCGGCCTCAGAAAAAGCCTCAAAAAGATTCAGGAACGCTATACAAATACAGGATACCTGAAAGCCACCGTGAAGGCTGAAGAAGAAGAACGGGTTCATAAAGGCTCATCAGTGCGCGTCATCCGGTTTGTTATCGACGAGGGGCCGCGCTCGATCGTAAAATCACTCAGTATTGAAGGGGTTCGGTCGATAGAGGAAAAAAAGGTAGGGAACCAGATGCTCACACGGGTTAGCGGCCTTTGGAACAAGGGCACCTATGTTCCGCAGGTTCTTCAGGACGACCTTCTGGCCATAAAGGCCCTTTATCTCAAAGAGGGTTTCATGGAAGCGGCGATTCGAGAGGATGTGGAACTGAGCAGTGCGGGGAGAGATGTGGCGATCCATCTCACCATCGACGAGGGAATCCGGACAATGGTCTCATCCGTCTCGATACTGGGGATCACCACAATTTCTGAAAACGAGGCGTTGGAAGCCATCAGCTTGAAAGTCGGGGAGCCCTTAAGGAAATATATGAAAGGGCCCGATGAAAATACCCTCTCGGGGCTCATTGCTGAAAAAGGGTATCCCCATGTCACGGTAAAAGGGGATGTGGCGATCGGTCAGGATCGCTCGAAGGCCCTTGTCACCTATGACGTTGATGAAGGGCCCTCTGTAAAAATGGGGAATATTTACACTACAGGCAATTTCCGCACAAAAGAGAAAATTCTGCGAAACGAAATCGAACTCGAACTGGGAGAACCATTTTCCCTGGCAAGAATGCTCGAGGGGCAGAGAAACATCCGGGACATGGATATCTTTCAGAGCGTCCAATTCAAAACCATAGGGCTCAAGGAAAAGGAAGAGCGCGTGAATCTCTTTGTGGAGGTGGAAGAGAAAAAGCCCTATTATATTCAAACGGAGGGTGGATACGACTCTGCACGTGGCTTTTTTGCCCATGCCAAGGGTGGTGACCACAACCTCTTCGGGACAAACAAGGATGCCTGGGTAGGGGGGGATGTGAGTCAGATCGGCTATCGGGCCGACATGGGGATAAAGGAACCGAGGTTCCTTGGTTCCCGTATTTCAGCAACTCTCTCCCTCTTTACTGAAAGGAAACAGGAATTCAATCAAGATTTCGGAACCCAGGTTTATGGTTCCTCGCTGGTGTTGAATCGAATCTGGTTTGACCGTCTGACGACGGGACTCGGGTTTCGTTATGAAAGAAGAGAACAGTTCCTGCGGGATGGATCTGAAGGATCTCTATCTTCAGCCGACGAGAGTGAATTCGCGCCGCGGAGTATTCTGGTCACCACCCCGTCAATAAGTTATGACGGCAGGGATTCCTTTATTCGCCCCCGGAAGGGACTCTTCTCCTCTTTTTCCGTCGATGTTTCCACGGGTCTCCGGAATTCTATTGACAACTTTTTACGATACCGACTTGATTCACGATATTTTTTCACCCCTCTGAACCGGCTCACCCTTGCCTTCCTCGGCCGCGGCGGTTTCCTTCAGGCATATGGCGATGGGGCGAACATTCCCGATGATCAGCGCTTCTTTCTGGGAGGAACGAATGATGTGCGCGGTTTCGCTGAAAACATGCTGCGGTTTGATGACGAGGGGGAATCTCTTGGCGGGCGGGTGGCACTCTCGGGCAGCATGGAGGCGCGAATCAATCTCGGGTACAACTTCGAGCTTGCACTTTTTTATGATACGGGGACCGTCGAGGATACCTTTGGGGATGTTCACTTCAATACTCTTCGCTCTTCCGCCGGGGCCGGGCTTCGGTATATCACCCCCATCGGGCCCGTGGGCCTCCTCTACGGAGCAAAGCTTGATCGGAAGCCCGGTGAAGATTCGGGGAGATTGCATTTTTCCATCGGGTACACCTTTTAATCGCTCCGCTGTATGTTTTTTGCTCTCACTGTTTTCCTGTTTAAATGGTTATTGACTCCTGGTGTACTTTACCTATAAGATTACCCATAAAATTGCTGTGACAACGTATATTTTAAATAGAATGTCTGAAGATATCTCAACCCGATGAACGTCTTGATTGATGCGAAGTATGCATGGTCTTGATGTGATCAGTGTAGGGGATTTAAAAGCATTCTGTTACGAAATTCTTCCCACTCTCCATCATTTAAGAATCATTCATTTCCTGCCCTATTCGTCGAATCAACAGATATGCTTCTTTAAAATCCCCTCGGGATAAAACAATTGTGTCAGAGAAGGAGGGAGATATGCTGAAATTTTCTCTTACGAAGGAGCAATTGGATCTGAAGAAAAGAGTACGGGAATTTACCCGCAGGGAAATAGTGCCCGTTGCCTGGTATTATGACGAACTCGATGAGATTCCTCTCTTTGTGCTTCGCCGGGCCTTTGAAGAGGGGATCATGAATTCCGACATACCCACCAAGTATGGCGGAAAGGGATACGGACTGGTAGAGGGTGCCATCGCCGTGGAAGAAATCGCTGCAGGATGCCCCGGCCTGGCAACATCCATTTTCGACAACTCCCTGGGCATGGCGCCGATCATCCTCTCCAATAAAGAGCAACTTAAAAAGCGTTATTTGGGCGAAATGGCTAAAGAGTTCAAGCTCATGTGTTTCGGCACCTCGGAGACGACGATGGGATCGGATGTGGCCGGCATGCGATGCCTGGCTACGAAGGATGGCGACGACTACATCCTTAACGGTACCAAGTACTGGATAACAAACGGCGGGATCGCCGACTATATGACTGTCTTTGCCACCACGAATCCAAAGTTGCAGCACGCTGGGATCTGTGCCTTTGTCGTGGAGATGGACTGGGACGGGGTCTCGGTGGGAAAAGCGATTCCCAAGATGGGACAGCGATGCTCGAATACGGCGGGCATCCACTTCGAAAATACCAGGGTGCCGAAGGAGAACATCCTTGCCGAACCGGGCGAGGGATTTGTGCTTGCCATGAAGACCTTCGATCGGACACGGCCGGTAATCGGTTCTTTCGGTGTCGGTGCCGCCCGTTCCGCCTTGGAATTTGCCCTTCACTATACGAAGAGGAGGCATACCTTCGGTTCCCCTCTTGCAAATTACCAATCCATTCAGTTTAAACTCGCCGAGATGTTTACAAAGGTCGAAATAGCCCGG
>JAFGBH010000069.1 GCA_016933215.1 Deltaproteobacteria bacterium
AAGTACCGACGATGCCGCCCTCTGGTTCCTCAAGAATTACGAAGACCTCTGGACGACCTGGGTGCCCGCCGATGTGGCAAAAAAGGTCAAGGCAGCGATGAAATAGGGCTGATAAGGATATAGAAGTGGAAGAAAACAGTGTTGAAAATAACGATTGCGAAATCTGTATAGAGGCGAAAGGATTGTGGAAGGTCTTCGGAAAAAGGGCCGATGAAATCATGGGGTCTGACCTGCGGAACGCCTCCAAGGACACAATTCTGGAAAAGACCGGCTGCGTGGTGGCCGTCAGAAATGTGTCGTTTACTGTCAAGAAGGGTGAATTCTTCGTTATCATGGGACTTTCGGGGAGCGGAAAATCAACCCTGATTCGCATGCTCCTTCGCCTCATTGACTCGACGAGCGGCAGTATCCTTGTCGACGGCGAAGATGTCTTGAAATTCAACAAGAAAAAACTGAGGGATTTTCGACGTCATACCACCGGCATGGTGTTTCAGTACTTCGGTCTTCTCCCTCACCGGAGCGTTCTTGACAATGTGGCTTATGGCCTTAAGGTGCAGGGTGTTTCCAAGGAAAAACGATATGCCAAGGCCCGGGAGGCTATTGAAACGGTGGGCCTGAAGGGATGGGAAGACTATCTCCCCAGCGCGCTCAGCGGAGGAATGCAGCAACGCGTGGGAATTGCCCGGGCGCTGACCACCGATCCGGAGATACTCCTCATGGATGAGCCTTTCAGCGGCCTTGATCCCCTGATTCGCCGTGAAATGCAGGATGAGCTTATCGAGCTGCAGGATAAGGTGCAGAAAACGATCGTCTTCGTGACCCATGATCTCCATGAGGCATTGAAACTGGGGGGTCGTATCGCCATCATGAGGGACGGAAAAATAATCCAGGTCGGTGCTCCCGAGGATGTGATCACCGATCCTGCTGATGATTACGTCCGTGAATTTGTCCAGGATGCCTCACCGGCAAAGGTTCTGACAGCCGGGGGGATCATGGAGCAACCCGAAGCCCTTCTCTACGAATGGCAGGGCCCGAAGGCAGCGCTTCATACCTTGCGATCATTAAAAGAGGATCATGCCTTTATGGTCGGCCGGGACAGGAAACTCCTCGGTCTGGTAACGATGAAACGGCTCAAGGGCCTCATTCAGGAGAACGGCAGTTACCTCAAAGACTCCATGGAAACTGATATAGCGACTACGGGTCCTGACGTGGTGCTTGAGGAGCTCTTTCCCCTTGCGGCGGAGGCCGATTATCCAATCGCCGTTATTGACGAAGTCGGAAAATTCATTGGAGAGATACAGATCAGTTCCATCTTTGAGAATATGATTCAGGAGAAGACGGAGGGTAACAATGGCCGAATTTCCTAAATTTCTTACGATACCACTCGCCGATTGGATCGACACCTTTATGGACTGGCTCCTGATGAACTTTGCCGGCGTCTTCGATGCAATCGGTAACGGTCTTCTAGTAATGCTGCTCTCGGTGGAACGTTTTTTCCTCTGGCTGCCCTGGTGGTCCGTCGTACTGGTTGTGGGTATTGTGAGCTGGTGGGTCATGAAAAAATGGTGGATGGGCCTTACCATGGCGCTCCTCCTCGTTTTTATAGGGTCCTTCGGCTACTGGAAACTCTCCATGATGACGCTGGCACTTACCACGTCAGCAGTCGTTGTCTCTCTGGCAGTGGGCATTCCAATTGGAATAATAATGGCCAAGAGTGACCTTGCGGAGTCTATCATCCGGCCAGTACTGGATGCCATGCAGACGATGCCCAGCTTTGTCTACCTCATTCCGGCACTGATGCTCTTCGGTCTGGGAAAGGTGCCGGCATTGTTTGCGACGCTCATCTACGCCATTCCGCCGGTTATCCGCCTCACCAATGTGGGTATTAGACAGGTTTCGGAAAGTGTTGTGGAAGCTGCCCGTGCCTTTGGGGCCAATTTCTGGCAGAGGCTCTTCGATGTGGAGATGCCGCTTGCCGTTCCCTCCATCATGGTGGGCATCAATCAGACAACAATGATGGCGCTTGCCATGGTTGTGATTGCCTCCATGATCGGCGCCAGGGGACTGGGACTGGAAGTGCTTCTGGCGATCAACAGGATTGAGGTGGGAAGAGGTTTCGAGGCGGGGATCTGCATCGTATTTCTCGCCATAATTATCGACCGTATTACCCACGCCCTGTCTGTTCGACAGCAGAACGGGATGGAAAGCTGATTATCGTGAAGAATTAAAATTGGAAGAGGCACAAAGTGAAACAATTCGATCTTTGTGCCTCTTTTTTTGCCTTACAATCGGTAGAGTTTCTCTCCCGGCAAAACGGTAAACCCCTTTTCCAGAAGAACATTGATCGCTTCATCGGTCTTGTCGAATCGGAATATTATGATTGCATTTTCACCGCTCCTCTCGACGAAGGCATAGGTGTATTCGACATTGACACCCCTGCCCGAGATGGCCTGCATGATGCTGTGAAGCCCACCCGGCCTGTCGGGTATCTCAACGGCGACTACTGACGTGCGCCGCACGGTGAAGCCCTCGTCCTGAAGGGCTTTTTCAGCTTTATCCGTGTCATTGACGATGAGACGCAGGATGCCGAAATCGGACGTATCGGCGAGTGAGAGTGCCCTGATATTAATATCCGCATCTTGTAACACCCGCGTTACGATTTCAAGTCCGCCCGGTTTGTTCTCTAAAAAGATAGAGATCTGATTTACCTTCATGAAAAAACCTCCTCCTTGCTCCCGTCCTTAGAGTGTCCGTTTATCTATCACGCGCTGGGCCTTCCCTTCAAATCGCTCCAGGCTCTTCGGTTGTACCAGTTTGACCTTTGTCGTGACACCGAGATAATCCTTGATATCCTTTGAGATCCTCTTTTCAATATTCTGGAGGGCTCGCACCTCATCGGAAAAGATATTCTCACTCACCTCCACGCGAATTTCGAGCGTATCGAGGGCGTCCTCCCGATCCACGATGAGTTCGTAATGAGGTTCAAGTCCTTCGATACCGAGAAGGACGCTTTCAATCTGAGAGGGAAATACATTGACGCCGCGTATGATGAGCATGTCGTCGCTTCTTCCCGAGATACGATCCATCCTCGTGAGCGATCGTCCGCAACTGCAGGGTTCCCTCATCAGCCGGGACATGTCCTTCGTTCGATAGCGTATCAGAGGAAATGCTTCCTTCGTAAGCGTGGTAAAGACGAGCTCTCCCTCCTCGCCGTCGGGCACGACCTCTCCGGTTGCCGGATCGATCGACTCCACGATAAAGTGATCCTCGAAGACATGAAGGCCGTTCCGCCCCTCTTTGCATTCCATGGCGACACCGGGACCCATGATTTCGGAAAGTCCGTAGATATTGAGGGCCCTAATATTGAGACGTTCTTCTATCTCGTCCTTCATAGTGTCGCTCCACGGTTCTGCACCGAGTATCCCCACGCGGAGTTTTAGGGATTTCATGTCAACCCCCATCTCCTCGCCCTGTTCTGCGAGGTAGAGGGCATATGAAGGGGTACAGCAGATTGCCGTGGGGCCGAAATCCTGAAGGATAAGTATCTGCTTTTTTGTACTTCCTCCCGACATGGGGATCACGCTCGCACCGAGCCTCTCCGCGCCGTAATGAACGCCGAGCCCCCCGGTAAAGAGACCATATCCGTATGCGTTGTGAACGATGTCATTTTTTGTCAGTCCCGCGGCGACAAAGGACCTGGCCATCAGTCTCGACCAGGTATCGATGTCTTTCTGGGTGTATCCCACCACGGTAGGTTTACCCGTCGTGCCCGATGAGGCGTGAAGTCGCACGATGTTGCTCATGGGTGCAGCAAAGAGGCCGAAGGGATAATTTTCTCTCAGGTCCTCCTTTTTCGTAAAGGGGAGTCTCCTCATATCGTCGAGTGTTTTGATGTCGTCGAGGGACACAGCGGCATTGTCAAAGGCCCGTTTGTAAAAACCGACGGTGTGATAAACACGCTCTAATACCTGTTTCAATCTCTTGAACTGCAGGGCTTCCAATACCTCCCTCGGGAGGGTCTCAAACTCTTCATTATAAATCATGATGTGATCTCCTTGCCTTTGGTTTCGCCATCTCTATTTTCTCTCAGATTTCTGAATATTATTCCAGAGATTTTTTCCTGCCTGAATTATATCCCGAATGACCGGTCCATCATCAGCCTCGAATTAGAAAAGGCGAAACCCAATGTTCCGCCTTTTCGAAGATGGTGAAATTTCTGTGTTAAACGTTTCCCCTATGTATATTGAGCCTCTATCAGCTCCTTGTACTTATTCACCACGGTACGCCGCTTCAGTTTCATCGTCTGTGTAAGGGTTCCGTTTTCGAGGGTGAAGTTTTCCGTGATATAGATATATTTTTTGGGGATTTCATAGCCGCCGTATTTGCCGGTAAGTGATTTCGTGATCTCAGCGGTGATCATGTCTGTCACGACTTTTTCTTTGATCAGTGATTCCGGTTCTTTGGGGAGGTTGTTTTTCTCCGCATATTTCTTCAGGACCAGAAAATCGGGTATGACGATGCATACGTTATAGGGCCTGTTCTCACCGTAGACCATGGCATTTTCCACGTAGGTAATGAGCCTGATATCCTCTTCCAGTGCCGCGGGAAAGACGAACTTGCCGTTTTCGAGCTTGTACTGCTCCTTGATCCTTCCGGTGATATATAAAAATCCGTCCTCGTCAAACCTGCCCCGGTCACCCGTTCTTACGCCGCCATCTGCCGTCATCGTCTCTTTTGTCTCTTCGGGCTTGTTGTTGTATCCCTTCATCACATTCGGACCGTATACGATAACTTCCCCGTCTTCGGCCCCCTCTTCCACCACTGATTTGTCAATAACAACCTTTACCTTCTCCACAGGTTTTCCAACGCTTCCCAGTCGGTAGTCATCGGAACGGTTCATGGTGATGGCAGGTGATGTCTCGGTCATGCCGTAACAGTCGAAGATCGGGATCCCTATATCGAAGAAGAAGTGGCCGATTTCCACATTCATGGCGGCACTGGCGGTCATGACCCCCTCAAGCCTTCCGCCCAATCTGTCTCTGATTTTCTGAAAGACGATCCTGTCGGCAATGGCGAACTTCAGGTTCGTCATGAAATTGGATTTTCCCGCCTCGGCAAGTTCCCTCTTTTTTCTGGCGGCCTCGACACCCATGACGAAGAGTTTTTTCGGAAGGCCGCCCTCTTCGTTCATTTTTGCCCAGAGTCCGTCGTAGATCTTGTTGAAAACGCGGGGAACGGCAATGAGCCAGGTAGGTCGTATCTTTGCCATGTCCTCGCCGATGGTTTTAACACTCTCCATAAATCCGACGGAGCCCCCGATGTAGAGAATAGTGTGGAGCTCGGCCGTCATACCGTAAGAATGTGCCCAGGGGAGGATGGAAAGACTCACACCCCCGTCGGCGATTTCGGGGTAGCACTTGCGGCCGGCATGAGAGTTACTCGTCATGTTTCCGTGTGAAAGGAGAACTCCTTTTGGATCTCCCGTGGTACCCGATGTATAAATCAGTACGGCGATTTCATCCGGATCGGGATGGTATGATGACACGGGGTTTTCCGCTCCCAGCTTTTCCAGTGCCGTCATACTGTTTTCCCCCTCAGACTCTATAAGATAGATCTTCTCCAGTGTGGGGATGTCCTTTGGAAAATCTCTCACCTTATCCAGTATCTCTTCTCTGGCGACGAAAAGCACCTTGACGCTGCTGTCGCCCACGATATATTTCCAGACCTGGGCGAGCTCCGCCTCATACATGGGGATGAAGCGTGCTCCGAGACCATAGGTCGCAAAGGCGGCCACCGCCCATTCTGTCCTGTTGTTTGCGATAATGCCCACGGCGTCGCCTTTGCCGATGCCTGCTGTGGCCAGGCCGCCGCGAAGTTTATCAACCCTCCTTCCTACGTCTTCGTAGGTAAGCCATTCATAAACCCCTTTATCATTTTTTGTTCCGAATAAGGGGTTATGGGGGAATTTTTCTACGCCCCTTTCAAAAAGATCTACCAGATTGTCCGGTTTTTCGAGTTCGTACATTGTATCCTCCTGCTTACTATAGTTCTCCTTCGCGTCTCCAGGGGGGTCTGCGAAGGGTTCCTGTCACAGAGCATCTGCCATTGACCGTAATCCAAAATTTAGAGCGTTCATATAATCCTTAATAGAACAATAGGCAAACTTTTTCTCTGCCGTTCGAGAACCGACCCGGTCGAAGGGGTTTTGACGGGAAGGAAAGGCTGAGCTTCCTTTTGCATGCGATTCTTTTCGCCTTGTCTATCTGTTCCCTAAAATGATATAGACATTTCAATCAATGTTAGCGGGGGGTTGCTTTGAAAAAAGGAATTATTCTCGTTATTTTTCTGATTCTTCTCGTCGGTGCCGGCTTTCTCGTCTATTTCGGCCAGAGGGATGCCGAGAAGAACAATTCTTACTATTCGGGTACAATAGAGGCCACCACTTCCGAATTGTCCTTTCAGATAAGCGGACGGATCACCTCTGTGTCGGTGGATGAAGGGGCATCCGTTGAGAAGGGGCAGGTTCTGGCCGAACTTGACCGGGCCGAGTATCTGGCCCGCCGGGAACAGGCGAGGGCAAACCTCAAGGCGGCGGAGGAAACCATAGGGAAACTCGAATCACTCCTGGAGATGCTGACGAAAACACTTCCTGCCGAGGTTGCGAGAGCCGAGGCGGGTATTGAAAGTGCGCGCGCAGTGGCACTGGAGGCAAAGAAAAACAGAGAACGTTTTGACAATCTCTTTGCCGAAAAGGTCGTTTCAAAGAGTGAATGGGAGATGGCTACCCTCCATTATGAGACGGCGAAGGCGAAATTTTCCGAAGCCGAGGCCGTTCTGATACAGGCACAAAGCAACGAAACAAAGATAAAAACGACGAGAAAGGAAATTGAGGCGGCAGAGGCACAACTTCTGTCGTTCAAGGCTGCCCTCGATTTTGCGGATATTCAGCTCGGACACGCACGCCTTCTGGCGCCCTTTCAGGGAGTCATAACAAGTCGCAGCATAGAACTGGGGGAAGTGGTGACACCGGGACGCGAGGTACTCACCCTCTCTGATCTCTCGGCCGTGGAATTGAAGATATATGTCGGGGAGACTGACATAGGAAGGGTGAAACTAGGCCAGCCCTGTGAGGTAAAGATTGACACCTTTCCCGACCGGTCCTATCAGGGAAGGGTTTCATTCATTTCTCCCGAGGGAGAATTCACACCGAAGATAATACAGACCCGGAAGGAACGGGTTAAACTCGTCTATCTGGTGAAGATTTCCATTTCCAATCCGGACCGTGAATTGAAATCAGGAATGCCCGCCGATGCCTGGTTATGAGCGCAAAAACGAAAATCCCCCTTTGACAGAGAGCGAAAACAAAATGAAAACGCCTTTGGAGAGGGAAGATCCCGAAGCGGGATTTGTCCGAATTGATAATGTCTCCATGAAGTTCGGTGAGTCTGTGGCCGTTGATAGCATCTCCCTTTCCATTCCCAGAGGTACGATATGCGGCTTTGTCGGATCGGATGGTGCGGGAAAGACGACGCTTCTCAGGATGGTCGCCACCATGATACGGCCCGACTCCGGGCACATCCTTATTGGCGGCGTTGATGTCGTAAAATCGAGGGCAAGGGCCAAAACCATCACAGGCTATATGCCCCAGCGATTCGGGCTCTATGAGGATCTTACCGTCGAAGAAAACGTCGATTTTTTTATGGACATCTTCGGGATTCATCATGACGAGCGGGAGAGACGGAAAGAACGGTTTCTTGGATTTTCGAACCTTTTGCCCTTTGTGGATCGTCTCGCGGGGGATCTTTCGGGAGGTATGAAACAGAAACTCGGCCTCGCCTGCGTCCTCGTTCACCAGCCCCAGGTCCTGGTCCTCGATGAGCCCACAAACGGGGTCGATCCCGTCTCCCGTCAGGAATTCTGGGATATCCTCTTTCAGATGAAGAAGGAGGAAGAGGTTACCATTCTGATCTCTACCGCCTACCTGGATGAGGGTGAAAAGTGTGACTGCCTGGCCCTGATGCATCGATCGAAGCTGCTCGATTCGGGAATGCCGGAAGTTGTGAGAGGCTCATTTCCTGATCTTGAGGAGGCGATGATTCACCGGATTCAGGAAGCCGATGAGGGGCTTGTTCATGACAACTTCAAACTCTGACGCCATCCGTGTTGAGAGCCTTGAGAAGAGATTCGGTACCTTTGTCGCCGTCGATAGAATCTCCTTTTCCGTGAAAAGGGGCGAAATCTTCGGGTTTCTCGGCCCGAACGGTTCAGGAAAATCGACAACGATCCGCATGCTCTGCGGCATTCTTATGCCCACCTCCGGGAGCGGGTTCGTGGCCGATCACGACATCTTCGAAGAGCCCGAGAAGATCAAGAAATCCATCGGGTACATGTCTCAGCGGTTTTCCCTTTATGAGGATATGACTCCCCGGGAAAACATACGATTTTATCTCGGAATTTACACTGTTTCACCCGACAGGTGGGAAGAAAAAATAGACTCGATACTCGATCTTACCCGCCTTCATGATGTCAGTGACAGACTTACCCGGGAATTACCTCCCGGGTGGCGGCAACGGCTGGCCCTCGGCTGCGCACTTCTCCATGATCCCGAGATACTTTTTCTCGATGAGCCCACCTCGGGTGTGGATCCGATCACGCGTCGCCACTTCTGGCAATTCATTGGCCAGTTGGCGGAAAAGGGGGTTACCGTCTTTGTGACCACCCATTACATGGATGAGGCACGAAACTGTGAGCGGATCGTGATGCTGAATGAAGGAACAATTGTTGCCACCGGGGCACCGCAGGAAATAGTTGAAAAAGCGATACCCGATAATCCTGAAGCGGATCTGAACGAAGCCTTTGTGAAATTGATGTCGCGGGGAGAACGATGAATCTTGTACGGATGGCTGCCATTGCGCGAAAGGAATTCTACCACCTGATACGGGACTTCAGGAGTCTCTACCTCGCCTTTGCCATCCCCCTATCGCTTATCCTCCTCTTCGGCTATGCCCTCTCCCTCGACGTGGACAATGTAAAGACTGTCGTGGTGGATAATGACAGGACTCTCGCGAGCCGTGATTTTATTGCCAAACTGGATGCGTCACCCTACTTTCGCATCGTCGCGTACCCCGAGAGCACCCGGGAGGTCACGGGATATCTCGACCACGGCCGGGCAGCGATGGCATTGATAATACCGCCCGACTGGACGGAAAAGTTGCGGGCGGAAAGGGAATCCCCGCTCCAGGTTCTTTTGGACGGGAGCGATCCCAGCTATGCCGGTATCTCAAGGGGGTACATCACAGGATTTGTTGAAACCTATAATCGCCGTCTCCTTTCGGATTTTCTCAACAGGAAGGGGATGGAGGATATCAATCCCCCTGTCGAGGGACGTGTCAGGATATGGTTCAATGAGGACCTTGAAAGCACCAACTTCATTATCCCCGGTATCATTGCAATTATCATCATGATCGTCGGTGCCATGCTGACCGCCCTTGTTATCGCACGGGAATATGAAAATGGGACCATGGAGACAATCCTTTCGCTCCCTGTAGGAGCGGGGGAATTTCTCGCAGGAAAGGCGATTCCCTATTTCCTCATCGCCCTCGCCGATGTGCTCGTGGCAGCCCTCATGGGGCAGATTCTCTTTGGGGTGGTCATAAAATCGAGTTTCTTCCTGCTTTTGATTGCCGCTTCCGTTTACATTGCCGTCGCTCTCTTTCTGGGACTCCTGATTTCCGTGATTACGAAATCTCTTCTGGTCGCGAATATAGGCGCTGTACTTATTACCTTTCTTCCCTCGATGCTCCTCTCCGATTTTGTCTTTCCTATTTCAAATATGCCGAAGGTCCTTCAGGTCATTACCTACATCGTGCCCGCACGGTATTTTATCGACATCCTGAACGGACTCTACCTCAGGAATGTGGGGTTTGACTATCTGTGGCACAATTATCTTGTCCTCACCGGCATGCTCGCGATTCTTGCCATGACGACCTTCATGAAATTGCGAAGGGAGGGCCTGTAGGATGAGGTGGCTCAGAATCAGAGAACTGGTCAGGAAGGAGTTCATACAGCTCTTCAGAGACAAGAGAAACAGGCCGATTCTGATCATCGTTCCCTTTATACAGCTTCTGGTATTCGGATATGTGGTCACCACGGATGTGAGAAATATTTCTGTGGGGCTTCTTGATCAGTCACAATCCAGGGAAAGCAGGATGCTTTTTGATGTCCTCGATGCCAATACAACCTATGATGTGGTCTATGCCACGGGGAACCCCCGGGAACTGGAGGAGGAACTCTTACGGGGGGAAATAGATCTGGCGGTGAAGGTGGGACCCGACTTCAGTGACCGGATACGAAGCGGTGAGACGGCGCCGGTGCAGATCCTTGTTGATGGAACGAAAAGCCATATGTCGGCGATGAAGATAGCCTATACATCCACAGTCCTGGAGGGTCTGAACAGGAAGCTCATCGGTGAGCTCTATCCTTTCAGACTGGACTACGGAAGGGTGGATGCTAGGATACGGACGTGGTACAATCCAAATCTCTACAGCAGCAATTTTTATGTCCCGGGGATCGTTGCTTTCCTGATTATGATCCTTACACTTCTTCTGACGTCCATGGCGATCGTAAAGGAAAAGGAAGTGGGAACCATGGAACAGCTTATCGTGACGCCCATAGGATCCTTCGAACTTATACTGGGGAAGACCATTCCCTACAGTATTATCGCCATCCTGCAGATGATTTTCGTGACAATCTTTGCCATATTCTGGTTTGAGATACCGATGGTGGGAAGCATCTGGCTTCTTGTGCTCTCGACCTGCCTCTTCCTTTTGAGCACACTTGCCATCGGACTTTTTATCTCCACCGTTTCCGCCACGCAGCAACAGGCGATGATGACAACCTTCTTTTTTTTACTCCCCATGTTCATGCTGAGCGGTTTCGTCTTTCCCATCTCGAATATGCCCGAGGTGGTGCAGTGGTCGACATACCTGAATCCCGCCAGGTACTTCCTCATAATCATACGGGGAATATTTCTGAAGGGTGTGGGAATGGAAGTGCTCTGGCCTCAGCTCCTGTCGCTTCTGATTCTCGGTGTCCTTCTCTTTGAAGGTGCCGTGAGGCGTTTCAGGAAGCGGCTCGATTAGAGGTACAAAGTGAGAGAGATGCAAAGGCACAAAGATACAGAGGCACAAAGTAATAGTTTTATTCTTTCTCTGTGCCTTGGTGCCTATGTGCCTGTGCCACTGAATAAAATCTGTGCCTTTGCACCTTTAATGAACTCAACCGCGAGCGCATTTCCCGCTCTCTGCGGCGGGGTTAGCGAGCGAATATAAAATAAACAGTTTCCTTAATCCCGACAATCGGGATAAGTGAGTTAACGAATTTATTTTCTGCCAGAAAACACAGAAAACAAATTCTAACTTACTAACCAAGAGGAGATTCCCTGCAACGTGTTGCGGGGAGTTTCAATGGAGGAAAAAATGAAAGTCATATTCCACGATGATTTTTACGAGTCCTACTGTTACGATCCCGCGGCAGCCCCCGGGAGGATAGAGGCGATCGTGGAGGCGATAGACGGCAGGGTTGCCTTTGTCGATGCCCTTCCCGCTTCACGGGAGGATATTGCCGCCTGTCACACGGATAGTCATATTGAGCAGGTAAAGCGGCAGGGGGTCTACGATATTGCAGCGCTTGCCGCTGGCGGTGCCATTCAGGCAGCGGAGATAGGGCTTTCCGAACCCTCTTTCGCCCTCATCCGGCCGCCGGGTCACCATGCCTCGGCAAACAGCGCCTGGGGATTCTGTTACTTCAGCAACATGGCAATCGCCATTTCCAAGCTGAAACGTGAGGGGAAGATAGGAAAGGCATTCATCCTTGATTTCGACCTTCACTTCGGTGACGGAACAGTCAATATTCTGGGACATTCGAATTACGTTAATATCCTCAATCCCTCGACATCGGATCGATCGGCATACCTGAAAGAGGTGGCACGAGTCCTTCCCGACGATGCCGATATCATCGGCATCTCCGCCGGCTTTGACAATCACAGGGAAGACTGGGGGGGAGTGCTCGCAACCGATGATTACCGGGAGATGGGCCGCATGGTTCGCGAGGCGAGCGAACAAAGCGGCGGCGGCTGCTTCGCCATCCTCGAGGGGGGGTATAACCACCGTGTCATAGGTCAGAATGCAATGGCCCTCATAGAGGGGCTGGAAAAGTAAAATTAGGACCTTCACGTTACGGGTACAGTAAGGAGGGCTTATAATGAGTGAAGGATCGGCTGGTCTTTTGTTGAAGGCTTTTCTTAAGGGGCGCGTTCCGCCCCCGGGCCTCATTCCGGAGGGACTGCTCTATGGTTTCGCGGGTATAAGCAGCGCACGAAGTCATCTGTCCGGGCTTACCAATATTGAACGGCTTATCACCACCTTTTGCCATCGGGAACCCGATCATGTCCCCTGCTTTCCAATGATATCGGGGGCGGGCCGGCGTCTTACCGGTGTTTCCTACCCGGAATTTTCACAAAAACCGGAAGCCGCTGCGGAGGCGCTCCTTGCCGGGTTCGATCTGATCGGGGGAGAAGCGGTCGTTCCCATGCTCGATCTCTCGATCGAAGCGGCGGATTGGGGACAGACGATGGTATATCCGGAGCATTCCACGCCCCATCCCGACTATGCCGACCCCCTGATCAAGGATGTAGACGGCTACGAGCGGTTGAAGAGGATCGATTTCAAAAAGGCGAATCGAATGCAGGCAATGCTCGAAACCTGCCGAATACTGGTGCGCGAAGTGGGATGGAAAGGCCTCGTTTCAGGATTTGCCTTCGGTCCTCTGGGCGTATTGAATATGATGCGGGGGGCGAATCACCTCTTCAGGGACTGTGTGAATTATCCTGCAAAGGTGCTCAAGGCGATTGAGGCCATTACCGAGGTGGCAATCGAGTATGTGGAGGCTCAGTGCGATACCGGGGTGCAGGCGGTTGCACTGGATACCCTCTTTGCCTCCTGGAACGGTCTCAGTAAAGAGCTCTGGGAAAAAATTGAGGGGCCCTTTGCTCGGGAACTTGCCAATGCGGTACGCCGCAGGGGATGTGTCGTGGTGGTGCATAACTGTGGAGACGGCGTCTATTTTGATTCTCAAATACGATTCATGGAGCCGGAAGTGATTACCTTTGCAGCGCTTCCCGATGACTGCAGAGATAGAAAGGAATTGAAGCAAAAATACGGCGACCAGGTCGTTTTGATGGGATATGTCGACACACCTCTTCTCAGCTACGGTACCCCCTACGATGTGATGGAGGAGTGCAGAAGACAGATCGAGGATCTCGCCGACGGAGGGGGTTTTATATTGGCGCCGGGCTGTGAATTTCCACCCAATGGACCGTTGGAAAACGCTCTTGCCGTGGTGAAGGCGGCAGAGATGTATGGGTAGGGCAACAGGGAGGGGAAAATGACCGTTGAAAAAGGGAACGAAACAGTTGTCCATGATCTGGCAGAAGCGGTAAGGGCTCACGATGAAAGGGCACTTCATGCACTCTTTGATGATGCTTCAACATCGGGCATGACAGCACCGGAGGTTCGTCGCGCCCTCATCGGCGGCCTGGAAGAGGTGAGGCAGAATCTGATGTCGAATGACGCCTCGATACCGGATTTTCTTCTCTCTCTCGATAGGGTAACGGAAGGACTCGGCAGGCTCTCTCGCTTCCCCGGATATGACAGGAGTTCTGTTGAGGACACAACAGTTGTGATCGGTGTTGTCGAGGGTGATCCCCACGACCTTGGGAAAAATGTTATCGCCGGTATTTACGGGGCTTACGGATACCGCGTCGTCGACCTCGGACGTGAAGTATCCCGGGAGACATTTGTGAAAGCAGTGGTACAAGAGGGCGCCGAGGTCCTTGCCCTCTCGGCGATGATGTCGACGACCATGGTTGTCATGCGTGATGTTATCGGGGAGGTAAGGATCAAATCTCCCGGCACATTGGTCATCGTGGGGGGTGCCCCACTCAACGATGTCCTGGCACAGGCATATGGAGCGGACGGTTATGCCGAATCCGCCATCACTGTCCTTGAAGAAACAGAGAGACTCATGGCGGGATCATGATGCAGGAGGAGACCGTTCTCTCGAGAGAGTTTGATGGAAGTTTTATAAGGAAATTACGGAGGGGTGTCCGGGAAAAGCTGGGATATAGCGTCGGGGAAAGAGCGGTACCCGAAGAGATAGAAAAAACCCTGGATGATGCCGTAGCTGCGATAGAGAAGTATACCGTTTTCAGGGTGATCTATCGTGTCCTTCCCGTCGGGAAGATTGACGAACGTGGTATTCATACGAAAGCGGGAATGATCAAAAGCGTTATGCTTTCCCGCATCGCCCGTCAGTGCAAAGGGAAACGATTTGCAGCGTTCATGGTGGCGACCCTGGGAGGTGAGTATGAAGGCATTGGTGATGCACGGGAATCGCTGACCGAACGCTTTGTATTCGATATGGCGGGTTCGGAATGTATTGAAATGGCGGCGGATGTGCTCGAGGCCGAGTGGAAGAAAGGGGTCAAAAGCCGGGATTTTGCCTACAGTCTTCGTTTCAGCCCCGGATACTGTGACTGGCCTCTTGAGGGTCAGGCGGTACTATTCAATGCCCTCGATGCAGGAAGAATCGGCGTCCGTCTCACCCCGCACTCCGTGATGATACCGAAAAAATCCATCTCAGCCGTCGCACTCATGGCTGAAGAGGTGCCCGTGGTGAGCCCCTGTGTATTCTGTCAGAAGGGAGATTGTCCCTGGAGGAGAGGCGCGCCTGATAAAGAAGATAAGAAGTTAGTGAGGTGAAAAATGTCCGACTACGGTGTACGTCTGGAGTGGAAGGGGCATGTGGTGATCATGACCTTTGACCGGCCCGAGAGGCTGAACGCCTTCGATGAGAAGATGTGGGGGAGTTTCGAGGAAGCCCTGACGAAGCTGAAAGAAAAACTTCCCCGCGCCTTAGTGGTGACGGGTGCCGGGGAGAGGTCCTTTTCCGCCGGTTTTGACATCAATCCTGAAAACCCGCAGGTGGCGAATCTCATCGAAGCGGTCATGAACCGTGACCGTGGCCCTGTTGATATATTGATAAATCGCGTAAGAAAGGCGGTAGATGAGCTTGTCTTTCTGCCCGTTCCCGTGATTGCAGCGCTGAACGGCGATGCCTACGGGGGCGGGGCGGAGATTGCCGTCAGGTGCGACATGAGGGTGATGGACCCCGGTGCCTGTATCTCCTTTTCCGAGGTAAAACTGGGACTCATGCCCGATCATGGGGGTGTCGTGGGACTCACGCGGCTGGTGGGGCCCGGAAGGGCCGCCGATTTGATCCTCACGGCGCGAAAGATTCCAGCGGATGAGGCCCTGAAACTCGGTATCGTGAACCGCATAAGTGCTCACGGGAAGGCACTTGAAGAGGCCGAGGCCCTTGCCCGGGGAATTGCTGAAATGGGACCCCGTGCGGTACGCCATGCCCTCGAGGTTATACGGCGCACCCCCGATATTCCCCAGAGGGAGGCCCTTGATCTGGAGACGGAAAAGGCCGTGACCCTTATCGCCTCGGGTGAATGTTATCACGGTATTCTCGCCTTCTTGGAAAAGAAGAAGCCTGAATTCCCCGATCCGCCTGACTAAGTGTAAAAAGGTGGTACCAATCGATTTTTTTGTGTGGCCGGGTTAAAAACGTATCTGTGCCAGGGGATAGCTGCTCTCGAGAATTCTTGCTATCTCGCTTTTCTCCTCGGGATCTACGATCGGTTCGACCTCGCTGACATCGAGACCCGATTCATCCTTTCCGTGTTTCCACGATAGTAAATACCCGGGGATGTCGATGAAGATGCAGCCGCCCACGCCGCAGCATGAGTTATCCACATGCCCCTCTCCGACGACGCAGAGGATGTCCCTCCCTTTATAGGAGAGTAACTCTTCTTTCAGGTAGGAATATCCTCCCGAGATGGTCTTAATCTCCGAGTGGAGTTCTTCGTGGGTGTACCGTTTCATTCTTTGCCCCAGACCTCCTTCTATTTCCCTATGCAGAAGCGGGAGAAAATACTGTCGAGGACCTCTTCGGTGGTCGTCACCCCGAGGATTTCGCCGAGATGATCGAGTGCTTCTCTTATTTCAAGTGAAGGGAGTTCGGGAGAAAAACCACCTGAGATACCTTCCCCGGCGGCGATACACTTTGCCAACGCCCCTTCGAGGGCCGTCTTGTGACGAAGATCGGTGACGATGATATCGGGATTGTTCCCCCCATTCTCACGAACAACGAGTGAGTGGATCTTCTCTTTCATCTCGGGGATTCCCTCACCGTATTTCGCCGATATCCAGAGCGGTTCCACCTCGGGGATCCTTTTACGAAGAGAATCGGCGGTCAGTTTCTGAGGGAGATCCGATTTGTTCACCACCAGCGCGATCGTTCTCCCCCTGTTACGGTCGATTATTTCACGATCCTCCTTTGTGAGATCTTCACTTCCGTCGAGGAGTATTATGACCACGTCGGCAGCTTCCGCCTTCTCCCAGACGAGGGCGATTCCTTCGCTTTCTATTTCTTCTCTCGTGTCCCTGATCCCCGCCGTGTCGACGAACGTGACCGGCAGTCCCTGTATTGAGACCGTCTCTTCAATAAAATCTCTCGTCGTTCCCGGTTCTGTTGTGACGATGACCCTTTTTTCTCCGAGGAGCCTGTTCATAAGGCTCGACTTTCCCACGTTTGGTTTGCCCGTTATGACGGCGCTGACACCTTCCCGGTGAATTTTCCCCTCGCTGTATGTGGAGAGGATACCCTGTATGTCGCGAATGACATGACCGATTTTTTCCGTAAGTTCTTTTATATTCAGAGGTTCTGCATCATCTTCGCCGAAGTCGATGGATGTCTCCAGGTGCGCCAGTATCTCGATGAGTGATTCACGAAGTGATCGTGTCTTTGCCGAGAGATCTCCCCTGAGGTGTGAAAGGGCAAATTCGAGGCCCCTCGGGGACTGCGCCTCGATCAGTTCCATGACGGCTTCTGCCTGTGAAAGGTCGAGGCGGTTGTTGAGAAAGGCCCTCTTGGTGAACTCTCCCGGTTCTGCGGGACGTGCCCCGGTCTTGATAACCTCTCCGAGAACATTTTTCAGTATAAAAGGTCCGCCGTGACAGTGTATCTCCAGCGTGTCCTCACCCGTGTAGGAGTGGGGGGCTTTCATGAAAACCGCAAGGACCTCGTCGAGGACGGTTTTCGTCTCGGGCGAGACTATCTCGCCATGGCAGAGGCGGTGGGTTTCAAGGGGAACGTTTCCTTTCTTCGGCCTGAAGAGGGCACGGCAGATTTCCTCCGCCTGAGGGCCGCTAACCCTTATGATTCCTATCCCGCCCTTTCCTTCGGGCGTGGCAATGGCCGCTATGGTTTTTTCCTGCACGGTAAATTATTATTGAATGTAGGGGTTGATGTTTGGGGCCCATCCACCGAGGGGCCCAGTATCATTTACTTTCCTTTTTTTGTCGGTACGATAATGATCTTGCGAAAGGCCCCCTCGCCTCGACTCTTTGTGGTCAGGCCCTTGTCGTTTTGAAGGGCGAGGTGGATGATGCGACGGTCGTGGGCATTCATGGGGCTTACGGTGACGGATTTTCTCATCCTCTTTGCCTTTGCCCCCAGTTTTTCGGCCAGGGCAATCAGGTTTTTTTCCTTCTTCTTTCGGTAGTTTTCCGTATCCAGGATGATTCTCTTCCGGTCTCTCCCGTTTTTGTTCAACGCCTTGTTGACAATATACTGAAGTGCATCCAGCGTCTGCCCGCCCCTTCCGATAAGGAGACCGCTCCCGTCACCCTTTATGTCGAGAACGACGTATTCATCTTCCCTGGCGGCATTGACGGGAAAATCAATTCCCATCCTCGAGAGGATGCCTTCGAGCATCTCCTGTGCCTCTTTCGATATGGTTGGATCGTCGAACGTTTCCGGTGCCGACTCTTCGGGTGGCGCCGCAGGATCTCGCTTCGTTTCCTCTTCAACACCGTCTATCGTAATGTCGATGGACATAACACTTGCCCTGATAAGGGCCTTTTTTGATCCAACGAGTCCAAGAAAGCCAGAGGTCCCTTGCGACAGTATTTCGATATTCAGTTTTTCTCTGGGCAGATTGAATTCTTTACAGGCCTTTTCGATTGCATCATCGATGGTTTTTCCTTCTATCTCAATAGGGTCATTCATTGCTGCTACCTCATCGTAATTATGTCCGCTTGTTGATATAATACTGCTGCCCGATGCTCAGGATGTTGTTGAATAACCAGTATATTACCAGTCCCGACGGAAAGTTCAGGAACAAGAAGGTAAATACAACAGGCATCCACATCATCATCTTTGCCTGCATCTCGTTTCCCCCCGGTGTGGGGCTCATCTTCTGCTGCAGGAACATGGTGGCACCCATAATTATTGGCGTGATGTAATAGGGGTCCTTTGCCGAGAGATCCTGTATCCAGAAGAAGAATTCTGAATGTCGGAGCTCAATGGAGTAGAGAAGTGCCCTGTAGAGCCCGAAAAACACCGGTATCTGGATCAGCATCGGGAGGCATCCTCCCATGGGGTTCACCTTGTGAACCTTGTAGAGTGCCATTGTTTCCTGCTGCAGTTTCGCCTTGTCATCGGGATATTTTTCGCGAAGCTTCGCCATCTGTGGCTGGAGCTTCTGCATTTCCTTCATCGATTTGTAGCTCATGTTGCCCAGGGGCCAGAAGATGATCTTTACCAGTGTGGTCAGTATGATGATTGCGATGCCGTAGTTATGGACATACTGGTAGATGAATTTCAGGACGGTCAGAAGGGGGATGGAGAGCCACTTTATCCATGAGCCGAAGTTGATTGAATTTTCCAGGCCCACATTCTCTGCCTTGAGAAGATCGTAATCCTTGGGCCCCAGATAGAGGATATACCGGAATACACCCGACTGATTTGAGGGTATGACGAGCTTTGGACCTTCCAGGCTTGTCGAGACAAGTTCCCTTGCATCCTTTGAAATGACGAGGCCCGTGAGGGATGGTTGCTCCGGTATCATTGCGGCCAGAAAGTACTTGCTTTCAAAACCTCCCCAGGAGACATCGGGCCCGAAGAACTTTTTTTCATCGAGTTTCTTTACCTTTTCCGTGATGAAGTCGTCTTTGACATAGGAAACGGGTCCCTCATGACTATAACGGTCCGTCTTTTCCTCAGGATCGATATACCTGGTCCACGTGAGGAGGGCGTTCTCTCTGAGTGCATGGTCCGAGAGGTTCCGCACCTGCACCTCAAGGTCGAAGGTATACTTCTCAGGTTGGAAGGTATAGGTCTTCACTATTTCGATCTCTCCCGGATAGGACCAGGAAAAGACCAGACTTTCTTTCCCCTCCGACATGGTTATATCCACTGTCTCCCTGTCGGCCTCGTAGACCACGTCGGTGGGAATGTCTATGCTGGAGCCGGGGAATGAAACGGTAAGGGGGTAGTCCATCCCCTCTCGTACATGTATCAATTCTATGAGGGCCGAATCTTTTTTGATATCTTGCCGGTAATTCTTAAGGGTGAATGATTTCAGCGCCGCGCCCCTGGTGCTGAAGGTGGCGGAGTAAAGCGGGGTTTCAATGCTGATGTCGTTCCCCTCGCCTTTATTCTCTCCCTTTTTTTCCAGTGACTTTTGGTAGAGGGGGACATCTCCGGTTTTAATTTCAGCAGGTGATTCATCACCCTTTGCTGTCTCAGTAACAGCTTCCTGGTTTACAATCTCGGTAGTTCGGGGTGGCTGGGTTTTTGCCACGTAGAACTGATACCCCATCAGTATTGCGAGTGAAAGGACTACGGCGAGAACCGTCCTCTTGTCCATTAAAGCCTCCGTATTTTCCCGCTCTTGCCGGGAAATTAGCTATTTCACGGGATCGTATCCGCCGGAATTAAAGGGGTTGCAGCGAAGGATGCGAATAAGGCCAAGCCAGACCCCCTTTATGGGACCATGGCGCTCTATGGCACCTATTGCATATTCGGAGCATGTGGGATAAAAACGGCAACGTTGAGGAAAATAAGGCGAAATCGCTACCTGGTAGGATCGTATGAAAAAAACAAGTAATTTTTTTACTATCTGCATGTGTATTATCTTTGCCGAAAGAGTTTTTCCAGTTCTACACACACATCCTGATATTTTAGCGAGGACACATCTCTCCTCGCTATGATTATCATGTCTTGTGAATCAGGTAACTTGTCTTTATTCAGCCTGAAAAACTCTCGTGCGAGTCGCTTAATCCTACTTCTTTTTACCGCATTCCCTACCTTTTTGCTTACCGTTACTCCCAGCCTTTTCGTTCCCGTCTGATTGTTGTGTAATATAACGGTAAAATTACTTGAGCTTACTCGAACCCCTTTTTGATACGCCCTCAAGTAGTCTTTTCTTTTTCTTACCCTTTCGTTTTTTCCGAAGGATTGCTTTTTCATTATATCTGGTGTGGGGTTCAGTTTTTTCCACCAGACCCGTTACGCAATATTACACGGCAAGTCGTTTTCTTCCCTTTGTCCGTCTTCTGCTCAGGACCTGCCTTCCCGCTTTTGTTGCCATTCTGGCGCGAAAACCGTGAGTCCTCTTGCGCTTGATGTTACTCAGATTTGTCAGATTTTTCTTCATAGTATCTATGTCCCGTTCGAATTATATAAAGGCGTTCTTCAAACATACTTACAATCATTTGTCAAGCCTTAAAAGTATCTGCTCTCGAAACTTGACAATTGTGGCATTGTCCTGTAGAGGTGTGCCGGATTTAACGGGGGAATCATAAATGTCAAAGAATGACCGGCACATCCGGGAGATTTCCCGGGGTTTTTATATGATCGATCTGCCCATGCCCTTTCGCCTGGGCCATGTCAATGTTTTTCTTTACCTTCGTGAAAAGAGAGGCATTCTCTTCGATACGGGTCTTAATGTTCACGGGGTTATGCCGCAGCTTGAGAGAGCCCTTGCAACGCTTGATCTTACGATCGAAAGTATCGATGATATATTTCTGACCCATTTTCATGCGGACCACTGCGGCATCGCGGGCCTGATTAAGAAAAGATCAGGAGCCACCATCCATATGTCGGAAAAGGGGAAGCGGCATATTGAGAGGATGGGGAAGGCGACCCTGATGGTGGAAACCATGACCAATTTTCTCTCTCGCCACGGCTTTCCCTCGAAGACCCTTGATTCCATTATGCGCCTCTTCAGCCATTTCAGAAACGTGACCGCTCCCTTTGAAGTTGACGAGATCCTGGAAGCGGGAGAGGTTCGGTCCATAGGCGGGAGAACCTTTGAGGTCATCTCCACACCGGGCCATGCCAATGGGCATGACTGCTTTTACTTCGCCGATGAGGGGATACTCCTTTCGGGTGATCACGTGCTTCCCCATATCACGCCGAATCTGGGTCCCGACCTCTTCGATCCAGACTACCGCCCCCTCGATTCCTTTCTTGGCTCCCTCGACAGGGTAAGGGATCTCCCCGTAACGATTGTCTGCCCGGCCCACGGAGCTCCCTTCACGGATCTCACGGCGAGGGTGGACGAGATCAAGGACCATCACCGGGAGCGAAAGGCCCTTGTCCTCGAATCGGTGCGCACAGGCGCCAAAACCACCTATGAGATCTCTCTCGATGTCTTTGTGGATGACCTCTCCGAATTCGACAAGTTTCTTGCCCTTAATGAGACCTATGTGCATATAATTGAACTGATAGAAGAGGGTAAGATCGGAGAGGAAGAGGAGGAAGGTCACGTCGTCTATGTTGCCCGCTGAGAGAAGGTTTGGAAAAGGCTTGACATACCTCTGTAATTACATTAATTTTCCGGTCCATGAAAAGAATACTCGTTACAGGTTCGGCCGGCTTCATCGGTTTTCACCTCTCAAAGAGACTTCTGGATAACGGCTTTGTTGTCTTCGGAATCGATAATCTCAATGAATACTACGACGTTACTCTCAAAAAATCTCGTCTGCATATCTTAGAGGCCTATGATACCTTTACCTTTTTCAAGGCCGATATATCTCACAGAGAGGCTGTCGCAGACCTCTTCAAGGAAAAAGGTTTTGAGGTTGTCGTTCACCTGGCCGCCCAGCCGGGAGTCCGGTATTCTCTTGTTAACCCCGATGCCTACGTTTCGAGCAACCTTGTGGGATTCGCCAATATTCTTGAAGGGTGCAGACACTCTTCGATTGACCATCTGATTTTCGCTTCCTCGAGCTCCGTATACGGTGGAAACAGAGAGATACCCTTTTCGGTGAATCATAATGTGGATCACCCCATAAGTCTCTATGCGGCAACCAAAAAATCGAACGAACTGATGGCCCATTCGTACGCCTCGCTTTTTAATCTGCCTTGTACCGGGCTTCGTTTCTTTACCGTCTACGGTCCCTGGGGGAGGCCCGATATGGCCTATTTCCTCTTTACCAGGGCACTTTTCGAGGGGAACCCGATTGACGTATATAATTACGGCAGGATGAAGCGGGACTTTACCTATGTCGACGATATCGTCGGATCATTGCTCAAGCTGATAGGGAAAATTCCCGATGCGGACCCCGATTGGAAAGAAGGAGGGTCGGCGACGGGCTCGAGTTTCGCACCCTATAAAATCTACAATATAGGAGGCAGCAATCCTGTCGAGTTGAAGAGATTTATCGAGATTTTGGAGCAGTATACAGGGCGAAGGGCAGTGAAAAATCTCCTCCCCATGCAACCCGGTGACATGCTGGAGACCTTGGTCGACGTCGGCAATCTTGAAGAGACCATTGGATATAGACCAACTGTGGGAATCGAAGAAGGTCTCCGGCGGTTTGTCGAATGGTACCGGGACTATTACGGAATTAATGACTGACGGTATATACTCCCTTACGACAATTGCGTTTTTCTATTTCAGAGTTGCTTCCTTTACAAAATTAAAGAACGAGACACTTTCGTTCACCGTTCTCTCTGTGTTGCAGAGGGCTAAGTACTTAGAGGGCTTTGAGAAATAACAGGTCAGGTAATTATTGAAGATCAGATCCCAATCTTCCGACGATATTTCATCCTTTCGTTTTTTGGCAATCTCGTAAGGTACATCCAGAATAAATAGGCATCTTGGCCTCGGAGTAAGGTAACATCCGAGCCTGTGCCACCAGACCTCATGCCCTTTTTGTTTTTGATCCCGGATTCCCGTCAGGAGAAGATCGTAGAAGTAGCGATCAAGGATGATCAGTTTTCGAAAGTAAAGGATCCTGAAAAAGAAAAAAACGGTAGAGGACCAGAGAAAGTGGACTCCTGAAACCCTCTCGTCTATCTGATTTCTCTTGAGGCCCTTTTCAGGATAGTACTTACGTATCAGCTTATCGATGCCGTTGTGCTTTCTGTAAAGGTCCTTGAATTTGCAATACTTAAGCGACCTGTCGTCAGTTGGGATTGCCTTTTTGAGGATCGTCGTTTTTCCCGAGCCATCGGGACCCACGACCGCCATGAGGGAGAGGGGTGATCCACCGGAAAGAAATTCTTGCCATCTCATCCGCAGTGCATACAAAAAGGCATGTACCGGCCTGTAAGCGCCAGCTCCTTTCAGAAGAGAGAGGGCCTTTCTGTTTCCACTTCTCAGATTTTCCCTGCCCTCAGCGAGATTCCCGAGAATTTCGGGCAACAGGCCGTGCCTTGATTCTCCCGGGATGCACTGTTCCCTGAAGTATCTGAGCCTTACCACCGTTTCCGGTTTTCTCTGATCCTTTTTCTTTGCCTTCAAATGTGTAATGTAGATGAGGGCCCGTATATGGGGATTGATGCTGTAACCATCCGGTCCGGAAGAGATGAATGTTTCAAGATCCTTCCATGTCAGGGCTGAAGAATAGTGAAAACCGCCCATGGAGGGTGAAATTATCGAGGCTGACCAGAATTCCAGTATGATGTTCTTGCCGCTCTTGTAATCGTAGATCTTGACCTGCAGTTTGTGAAGGCTTTTTCTTCCGACTATGAAGGACGCACCTCGATTCTTCAAAAAGAGGGTAATCTCCCGTATCAGGGTCGATTTTCTTTCACCGTTGTACAAGAAATCATAATCTCCCTGAAAACATTCTTCGAGAGACAATGCTTTTGGTCTCAATTCCGCAAAGGGGAAGTGCAACTTTCTGAGATGGTTTAATAATTGATTGCAGGTTTCAAGAGAGGTTGTTGTATTCATAGGATCTATTAAGACCGCCTCGATTTAATGTGCAACTTACTATCATATCGGTATTTGCTAGTCAAATATAGGACCTTGAAGCGGTCTATTCTCTCTTTTGCCAATAATATGTGTACGTAACTGAGCCATTTCACGCAGGTAGGATAAATTCCCCTTTTATCAGCTTCCCACAAGTCGTGGGTCCCAGGACAGATCTATAACCAGGGGAGGGTTTGCGGAATTTGCAATAGATTCCCAGGGCACGAGCTTGAAATTTTGGTGTTCTCCCTTGGAATTGTTATTATCTTGGGCGACAAAGACACCTTCGGGAAAATCATCGTTCAGAAAGATGTTGACAACATCGATACCGTCAGTAGTTGACACAGCATCGATATCGTTTTCCGCTTCTATGGCAAAAGTCGTGACATATTCATTTGTTCCGTCCCGTTCGTATATTACAAAGGTGCTGTTTCCCTGACTTGAGGCTATCAGATATCCCCCGGCTTTACCGGCATAATAAATGGTAAGGCCCTCCACATCGCTCATGAAATGATTGCCTGTCCTGTCAACCAGTAAGCGTTCCTCACCATCTCCCGGTTCCGCACCGTACCTCCATATGGCGTCGTTTTCCTCACCGACATAAAGAAGGGCCGCTTCATCATCAGCCACGCATCCTTCGGCACCACTCCCCACGTCAAAGGTACGTTCCAGCGATGCATCCACCAGACCGCTACCGTTATCGAAAAGTTCCCACTGCTGCACCGTGCCGTTTGTTGAGGTGACAAAAGAGTAATATTTTCCGCTTATGGGGCTATGGTACATGCATAATCCGTATACGCTGATGCCTGTATCGATTACTCCCACCGCAACCGGCTCGAGTTCACCCGTGGCGGTATTGATTGTGTAAATAGCGATGGTATCCTCGCCAAGGTTTGTTGCCGTGACAAGGGCAACATCATCTCCCCCCAGAGGAAAATTATAGCGAATGTCCACATTATTCATTTTTCCGTCGGCACGATATTGAATTTCCCGTCCCGAAAGATCATAAACGCCGATTCCGCCTCTCTTATCCGTCCCTACTATAAGAGACTTTGAAAGGTCTGTGGGGTGTATCCATATGCAGAGGTCGTCGGCAGCATCCCCACCGTTGGGTATCGAATCTGTTTCAACGGTGGCGGTCACAAAAAAGGGTTCATCAAGATAGGCCCCCGATCCATCATTGCTATCGCCGCATCCGCCTAAACAGGTGATAATCATTGCTAGGGCCGAAAATGCAGCCATTTTTATTGTCCGTCTCATTATTTCTGATCTCATCATTGACTCCTTTTCTCAGAATGAAAACCCTTCTAAATACTATCAATTATTACAACTGGTTGCAAAAAAGACAATTCAGACAACAGATCAGAAACAGAGTTTATCGTTGTTGTTTGCCGAATACTCGAACAGATCAATCCATGCTTTTGCTGGTTCTCGTCCCCGCATGTTGAATTTTATTCTCGCCTTCACAAGAAAATGCAGCGGAAAGAGAGATCGTCCCAGATTCCTGTCAAACCCGGTTTTAATACAGTACTCCTCGACGGTTTCTCTTATCAGGCCCGAAAACCAGTTGTTGCCGAAGTATGCTTCACGGACTCACCTCCACCGGTCTTTTGGTCGAACCTTCAGGTTGTGAATATATTTGGACATGAAATAGAAAAGGTCCAGAAAGGGGAGACTTTCTTCTATGGCCGTCTCCCAGTCAATAACCGTGATACGGTTATCCGGATTCACGAATATGTTTGTCGCCGAATAATCTCCGTGGGCGGGTACGACAACGGGACTCTCTCCCATCTCTTTCTCTACCTCTTCTAGAATTGATGAGAGTTTCTCGTTTTTTGGATTCGATTCTTCAAAGGTTTCATAGAACGAGGCAATGGGCCCCGTCGCCGTCTTTCTGAATTCCTCTGTGCCGATGTGATGTTTCATGACTTTGTTAAAGGGAGCCGCAAATGTCAGAGCATGATGAAAGGCCTTTTCTATCCCTTCCTTCTGAAAAAAAAGGGTACGATGAGTGCCCATTAAGGTTAGAAGCCTCGTGCCGTGACAAGCCCCCTGAATGATTGCGCTGTGTCCAGAAATAGCGACATGTTTTATCGGGAGGGGCAGAAAAGGAGCAATCTCATTATGAGCTGCCATCATCTCCATAATTCTGTATTCTCTGTCGAGGGAATCATATCTTTCTTCCCTCATTACCTTGATGAAGAGAAGCGGATCTTTTTCTCCTCCGTTAAAAACAAGAAAATTTATCCTCCCCTCATTCCAGGGGTTCCCTCCCGCCTTGAAGAAGCAAAGCTCAACTCGATTGACTTCGGGCAATCCCAGTTCACTTCGGTTTTCATCCAGATATCGTGAGAGTTCCGTAAGCATCTTATTTCCCGGCTGTTATAATAAGGTACGGCGCAAAAAAATCTTCGATGCCCAGTATCGAGGCAGTTTTAAAAAACCGATATTCAAAGGCGCCAGTGGTTTTCATAAAATTTTCCCTGTAGTAAGTAAAAATATTTCTGTTCCCCTCGGGCACTATATATTTGGGGTTTCTATAGTCGGGCCAGGTAAAATAGAAGATGATGTTTTCGTAGCCCGCCTCGCGAAGCAGCTTCCGGTATCCCCTGATCGTATGCGAGTAAGTTGTATACGTTTTTCCCCCAGCCACGAACATAATAAACTTTGCAACAACCCGCGGTACGACACCGGCGAGGTAGAGCCCCGTCACATCGCGTTCTCTGTAAAAGAAGTCCAGACCGTATCTATTCGGGGCGGAAAGGAAAAGGTGTCCCCCCTTCTTCAGAAGACGATAGGTAAGGGTCAGAAGATCCTTCTGAGATGCCAGCGGATCTCTTCCCTTTACGAAATTTCCGATATATTCGACCGCGCCGTTCATTGCGATATGATCGAATGATTCTGGGCCAAAGGGGAGAGAGGTAGGTTCTCCATGTATGGTGGTGATATTTGCGATGCTGTCATTCTTCTTTCGTATCTCGAGAAACATTAAGTCGGAAAGGGAATGATCGAAAGCAAAGACATGTCGGCACATCCCGGCGGCAGGGATGGAAAGCGATCCCGGACCGCAACCCAGATCGAGCAGTAGGTCGTTTTTGCCGATGGGGAGAAAATAGAGGCCATCAGCCCTGTTGTTCCGCAAAGCGTCTGAAAACTTCTTTAGATTCTCGGAATTATGCGATGCGAGGTAATCCTCCATTTCAAGCCGTGTCATCTCGGAAATCTTCTTGAGTAGGGTGTTCTGAATTCCCCCATCTCCGGTCAGGAAATGTCCGGACATAAATGAAAGGATCCCCTTTTTCCTCTCCCAGAGACGGAGACAGTTCCCGCAGTGAAGGCCCCCCTTTCTTTCTTCGAGCATTTCCATACACTGAGGGCAAAGGAGGTTTATGATTGTCACTCGATCTCTCCCTTTTTAGTGGGTGCACCCCTCTTGCTTCGAAGGCATGCACCATAGCTTTCGAGGAAGTAATCCCACTCCTCCGCCGAGACAATGCCTTTCCTGAGAATTTTTTGAAACCTCTCCAGAGCAATTGTCTCGTACTTACTGGGTGGTCCCTTTATCCTCTCCAGATCGTTGTCGATCCACAAAATTTGCGACGGGGAGTTCCATAGGCAGAGAATATTTCCTAGGTGGCTGTCCCGATGAAAAAGGCCCTTGCCGTGTATTGTTGCCAAGTCGTGGGCCGCAGTTTTGAGTAAAAGTTTCCGTGATTGCTTGTCCCGATGGTGAAGGAGATACTCTTTCCCCGTTACGGCGTCCCTGATATATTCCGATATATAGAGAGATTCGTAGGGACCGAAGGGGGAAAGATTTACTCCTCGGGCAATCGGTTCAGGGCAGCCAACTCCGATGGAACGGAGAGTGAAGGAGGCCGAAAATTCCCTCGTTGTCTGAGATCTCCCGAGATAGCGTCGTAAGTAATCGGCAGCTACCTGAGCCCTGATTTTTTTTGCCGCAATCTTCATATCATATCCTGCGGACGACAAGATGGCGATATCCGAATAATTCTGCGAAAGATCTGTCCTGTGCAAGGCATTTTTATTTACCAAGAGTATCTTTATCATTTCGGAGTGAGCTGGATTTACCTTAAAAAACCAGCAGTCTGCTCTGTGAAAAAGCGATCCGGCATATATGGTGTAGAGTTTCCGCTTCATAAAAAAGCAGTTTTCCTTCCGGGTGCATCCTTATTCAACTCAGGGAGGCGAGAATATCGTAAAGCGTTGTCTTCTCCGGCGCCCTCTGTTTTTTCCTGCTGTCCCGATAGCGATGAAGTCCCTGGAAGGGCCTCCCCGTTATCCCCTCTCTGATATGATCGTATACCGCCCCTTCCCGATAGCAGGACCTGAAAAGATTGATGACGGTTTCCCTTCGTTCCGATTCCACATCGTCGGCAATGGATATGAGCATTTTCAGTATCTCACGTGCAGCAGATTGTACAATCGGTTCCCAGGGTCTCCCCATCTCGAAGTCACAGTGGCAGACGGCATCACCGGCAAACAAGATATTTCTCGAATTTGCATCAATATGAAAGAGTCTCACGTCCCCCGACTCGAAAACATGGGTGTGCCGGGTTGAGACTTCTTCAAAGAGGGCTTCCAGTTTTTTCTCTTTTATAGACCAGGCCATACCTTCATCCTGTATGATTTCCCTAAGGGTTATCCCTTCGATAAAGGTGGTCGTCAGCGTCGTAAGGTTCTCAAGTTCGGAAAAGGGATTCTCTCGTACTAGGGGAACACAATACCCGTGATTCTTCCAGAGAGCGAGGGTTTCCTCCTCAAATATCTTCCGCTTTCGTGGACTCATGTATTCTACGGGCTGTCTCATCCCCATAATATCGAGAAATTTTCTTATCTCATAGGTAAGGCGGGGGTGCTTGGGGCCGTAGACCTTGAGAAAGAGATAGGTGTTTTCAAAGGGGATCTTGAAGGCGGCGTTGGAATGGGTTGAGGCTATTCGGTATGCACCGAATCTCCTCAACATTTCGCCGCTATTGTTTCTGAAAGACATAAATAAGGTCCTGGCTGAAAAGTGTGGGCCGTAGCTTTGCCCTAATCGTTGTTTTGGGTGTCGTAAGTTTGTTGAGCATGAACCCCTCGCCGGTTACCATTCGCTCGAAATCGGGACCTGTCTGAAAGTTCACATGGGCTCGAGAAATGGGGGGAAACTTCCCGATGAGGAATTTTAAACGGTGATGATAGTAGCAGATATTTGGAACAATACCCATAAACCATCCTCCTGACGTTATGACATCCCTGACGCGGCTGACAAAGAGGGCGGGATCTTCCATGTGATGGACGATTCTACTTGCGATGACGAGGTCCATCTTTTCTGGATAATCGGGAAGACCGTTGTTCATATCCCATATGGTTATATTGTTCGTATCGAAATCGTAGAGTTCAAAGGCCTTTTCTGATATCTCGATACCGAAGGTATCATAGTAATCCGAAAGGACACGAAAGACATGACCGGGGCCAACGCCACAGTCGAGGACACGAGCCTTCCTCGTGCCGAGAATCTCTCGGGCCGTCGTTATGATTTTACGATGGACGTCGGTAAACTGGTAGTGCTTGTCGGCGAACCGGCTTTCCCAGTAATTGTCGTAGTCGGTAACTCCGAACCGTTTCATGTCGTCTCCTGTGAATTTTCCTCGACCCAGTGGAATATCTTTTTCATCTGGTCCTTGTAAGTGTAGTTGCCGAGGATTTTTTTCTGACCCTTCAGTGCGATTGCTTTTCTCTCATCCTCGTTGTTAAGATAGTATCTGACCTTTTCGATCATTTCATCATTCGAGTCATAAACGTCGCATTCGCGTCCAATATCAAAGAGAAATTCTATACCCGGTGTCCGTTTGCAGAGGTAGAATCCCCCGCACCCGATAACGGCGAGACTCCTGTTGCTAAGGTATCTTCCCCGAATGGGAATGTCGGCGTCCTCGCCGATGAAGACTTTTGTGTGTCCGATTACATCTGCAAAATCTTTCATGTAGACTTCTCTTCCTGCCCACATCCGACCGATACCCCGAAGGTGATATTTCAGGTTCCTGAAATCGCGTGAGAGATGGGGTCCCCACCACTTAACATCGAAGCCGTTTTTTTTCAAGACGAGGGCACGTTCGCACCTCTTGTTATAGATAGGGTTTCCCATGGAGCCTATCATTGCTACATCCGCATACCAGTGGCCTTGCGGCACTTTCCCCTTCTGGTCGATTCCGAAAAATTCCGGTGCGAATCCCTGATGAACCCATTTTACGTTTTGAATACCTTTTTTCCGGAAGTAATCAACGTGGTCTTCCACGTTGGTCATGACAAAGTCCAGGGCCTTAGCAAAGGGAATCATCCAGTCCTCGAGGGGAACCATGGTAAACCAGAGGATCGTCTTGGTGCCCAGTGACTTGAGCGCTCCGATGAGATCGAGGGTAAGCTTCTCTCCCTTGAGAACGAAAACATAACCCGGTTTTTCTTCACTTGCGATGCGGATCAAGTCGTCCTCTCTTCCTCCTGCCGTCCGGTAGTCGTATCCCCGTACCTCGTATCCGAGTTCCTCCATTCCGGCGATCATGTAGCGTCCCGAATTCAAAGGATTGTCAATGGGTCCACAGAAAAGTACTTTCTTGTCTTGATTTATTCGTGCCATCGTGTCCTCTCCAATAGATCAAGATATGTTTCAATTTTAATGAGAGAAAAATCTCCTGATAGTCCAGACTATTGACCACCTCGTTGACGCATTAGAATTATTAATTAATGTTATGTCCTTGCCGAATACGAAGGGGGGTTCAACAGGTATTGTCGTTTTTTCTTTCTGAATGAGAAATTTTTCAGGTGCTTTTCTATACCTTTTTCGTAAACGCCTTAAACGTTCACTCTCATTAAGCTCGAGGTATATCATTATATCGGCAAAATCTATAAAGCGACTCGGAATCCAGTTTGAAAAGAAAACGATTTTTGTATCAATTGAATTTACCATCCCATTAATGGATTTCTTATCATCTTTAATTTTAGTCCACTTTAATTTCCAGAATTTCGTAGTGTAAATAATATTGTCGTCGATTACGGTTACATCACGTCTATGAAAATTTCCGAAACCGAAACGGATAAAATTTTTTACCAAGTGTGTTTTACCTATTCCGGGAAGACCTGCTATCGCAATGACCACCTTATCTTTTACCAGAAGGAGGCTATTTATTTCTTTTAATAATATTTCAAATCCTTGTTTTTCCTTATATGTGCCTAAATTTGTCATATAATCTCATTACTTCATAACATTATTTATGCCTCTAAATTGTTGACAGACTCAATCTTTCTCATCTGTAAATCTATTGCCGGAATTACTTCTTCAACTGTAAGTTTCTCGAGACAGAGACTCGTCGTTCCTTTATCGTCGCATCCTTTCTTTCTGCAGGGAACACATTCCCAGGATTTCTGAACGACCATATGTCCTTCACCCCATGGACCCCACCTACGTGGTTCCTGTGGGCCAAAGATTGCAACGACAGGTATTTTTAATGCCGCAGCGATGTGCATAGGGCCCGAATCGATGCCGACGTAAAGTATAGCATTGGCTATGAGCGCTATGAGCTGTCTCAGTGTAAGCTGGCCTCCAAGATTGATAACAGGGCTGTTTGCTTTCAGAGAAACCTGTTTTGTAAAATCCATTTCTTCTGCCGTTGGACCACATATCAAAATCGGTCGCACCTTCCAACGGTTAAATAAATAGTCACACAACAGAGAACAATCCACTATATTCCACTTTCTGTACTTTGCGTGCAATGTTGGATGGATTACAGCGAATTGTTCATCGAATGAAGCCCCTTCTTTTTCGAATATCTTGCGACACATCAATTCTTCTTCCTTACTCCAGAAAAGTGCTGGAGCTGTCATTATTGAATCGGATTTAAGATGTCTGATCATTTCAAGGTGACGATCTACAATATGCAGCCCTTTTTTGGTTTTCACGAGATCAGTGAAAAGAAGGTGCCTGTCAAGTATCTTTATCCTTTTCGGCCTGTAGCCGAGACGCCTCTTCGCCGCGCTCAGAAAGCTATAGGCGGCTCCTCGGTCATTGTTGGTCAATTCTAATGCAAGATCAAAGCGTAATTTTCTTAGTTTGGCTATCAGACTGAGTTGTTTTTTCAGGTCGGCGATATGGTTTTTGTCCCTTTCGAGGACGAAAATCCTGTCCACATTGGGATTCTTCACCAGCATGGTTTCGGTACCCTTGTTGACTAAGGCCGTTATTGATGCCTGAGGATAAAACTGACGAAGCGATTCGAAGACAGGTGTCGTGAGGACAACGTCTCCCAGGTATCTCAGCTTGATAACCAGTATCTCTTTTATTTCTTTTTTCATTTCCCCGCTATTTCGTCGTAGACAGTACACACCTTTTCTATGTGTTTTTCCCAGGTGAAATTCTTCAGCATCGTCGAATTGACCTTTTTGACTTCATCTCTGTCGAGCATGAGCCCCTTTTTTATCTTGTCAGCTATCTCAATATGATCGATAGGATTTTCGATGACGTAGCCGTTCTTTCCTTCTATTATAATTTCCGAGGCCCCGTTGATTTGCGATGTAGCCACCGGAAGACCGGAGGCCATGGCCTCGAGGCAGACATTGCTGAAGGGTTCGTAAATAGTTGGAAAGATAAAAAGATCTGAAGCTTCGTAATATTGTTCCACGAAAGAAACAGGCCCGATGAAATGAACGTCTTTTTCCTTGCCCGCTTTTCGTGCAAGCGACCGGTAGGGGGCGATCCTGTCCTTTCCTATGACAATAAGGTGGGTGTTTTCGCCCACCATCGGGAGAGCTTCTATGACCCCCGTAAGGCCCTTTCTCCTGAATCCCGAGCCGACGAAGAGAAGCACCCTGGTCTCATCCGGTATTCCCAGAGAATCCCTGACTCTTTTCCCCCGTTCGGGGGGGTGGTCCATGGGAAAATGGGTCCTGTCCACGGGCGTGTAAATCACCCGGATTTTCTCCGACGGAACGCCGTAGTGGGCCATTATTTCGGCCTTTCCCCTTTTTGAATTAGCGATGATCGCCCTGTAGTTTCCCTCCCGGAAAATCTCCCTCTCTATACGAAGGAGGCTCAGATGTAAAGGATTGATTGCCTGGGTCATCCTCTTGTGCCATGGATCGATCTTCTTCCGCTGTATGAGCCATTCCCGGTGGCATCCATCACCGGCGCGGTAGACATCCTGATGGAGAGTTCTTTCGAAACTGTGAATAATATCGAACTGCTCCCGCTTCAGCATCCGGCGGGAGTTGTAAGCAAAGCTCACCACCTCCAGAACTGAAAGACCTTTCAGCATGGGGACGTGGTGAAAGATGATACCCTCACCATTCGCCTTATTCTTTTTTCCCTTCCACTCGTTGGCGAAGACGTGGACCTCGTGACCTGAGTCGATAAGGTGCTCCGCCAGAGCCGACGTATAGCGCTCCGCACCGCCGAAATCAGTATACTGCTGTCTCACAAGGGCGACCTTCATTGTTCTATAACCTGAAGTTCACGCAACTTTGTGTACTTTGAAAAGGTGTAAAAGGAATAGAGGATTGAAAGCGTAAATCCGAGGTAGCCGTCGAGAAATCCCAATCGTATGACATACATGTGAAAAAATGTGTAGAGAGGACGAAAGGCGATATGGTGGATCCCGTAACGTTTTTTTTCCTTCAGGAGTTCCTTCGCTGCCAGCGAGGAATAGCGGTCAAGCCGTTGCAGGTAATCGCTGATGGTTTTGTAGGTATAGTGCTCCATCGGATGCTTCAGGTGTCCCGTATCTCCTCTAACTGAGAGACTCTCGTGGACTTCCCGCTCGCCGAATGACCCCGTTCCCTTCTTGAAGAGCCTGAGGGTGTAATCGGGATACCAGCCGCAGTGCCTGATCCACCGTCCCAGAAAGAAATTCTTTCGCGGAATGAAATAGCCGGTCTTTGTAGATCCGCTCTCACAAAGAGCGGTTATTTCTCTCCTCAGTTCCGGCGTCACCCTCTCGTCGGCATCGAGACTCAGGATCCAGTCGTTTGTCGCCTTCCCAATGGCGCTGTTTTTCTGGGCGGAAAAACCCTTCCACGGTTCGGTATAAAACCGAACACCGCATCGTTCGCAGATATCCGCTGTTCCGTCATCACTTCCGGAATCGACCACGATTATCTCATCTGCCCACTTAACGCTTTCCAGGCAGCCCCCGATATTGTCCTCTTCATTCTTGGTTATAATTGCTACCGATACCATAGGTGCCTCTGGCATAAATATCACAATTCCTACAGGTTACATGCACGTTCCTGTCAGCCGGACAGGAAACATACAAGAGGGTCATTCAACCGCCCCGGTGTTCCCTTAGTCTTCAATCGTTATCGCCTCGTCGATCAGCATAACGGGGATATCATCCTCGATTCTGTAGATGAGCCTGCAGTTGTCACAGATCAGACCATCTTCCGTTTCATTCAAATGTATTTCACCCTTGCATTTCGGACAGGCGAGTATTTCGAGAAGCTCCTTGTCGATTGCCATTGATTCCCTTTCCTCCATTTATGAAATGAATAGCGAGCGCATACAACAAATATTTTCCCTAACAGTCGGAGCCTCCATCAGAAAGGCTTCGGTGATCTTTAATCTGTTAGCTACTTACGCACCGCAGAGCCGTATTACCTGTGAAGGTTATTTACAGGGAAATATGTTTCCCTGTCAAGGATGAAGGTCTCCCGACGAATCGAAAATCACGGGATCTTTGAAGAATCCGAGAATAAAAAAGGCTGCTGATGTGGTTAAAGAAGGAGTCGAATAGATGTATAAGGGGTTCAGGCTATGGATTAGGGACGGGCGAGATGTTTTCTTTTCAATTTACGATTTTCGGTTTCCCAATTCCAGTGTTTCTTTTACCGCCCCGAAGACATCGTCCACGGTGATCTCCTTCATGCATCGCACGGTGTCACACTCCTTCTTAAAACAGGGGCTGCAGTGGAGGCCTTTTCTTATAACCCTGTGGCCTTCGCCATAGGGGCCGGTCCTCAGGGGATCAGTGGGACCGAAGAGGGCCACCGTGGGGGTACCCACCGCGGCGGCAATGTGCATGGGGCCCGAATCGGTGGTGACCACAACGGTGGCGAGCTCGTAAAGGTACGCCAGGTCCCTGAGAGATGTCTTTCCCGTCAGGTTTGCCGAGTAGAAGTTCATCATGTACTGGATACGTTCAACCACGTCGTCATTTTTCCCTCCCGTAAAGACGACTTTTGTCTTTAATTCGCTTGCAATCCTGTCACAGAGTTCGGCGAATTTTTTCTCTTCCCAGAGCTTGGTCTTCCAGAATGCCACGGGGTTTACGGCCACGAAGGGACTATCCCCGTCTATTTTGTGCTCTTTTAAGAGGGTGTCGACTCTCAGCCTGTTTTCTTCCCGAAGGGGTATCAGAAACTCGGGGCTTTCGATGTTTGCCCCGAGGTAGCGGGGAAGATCGAGATAGCGGTCCACGGCGTGCTTTTCCATGTCCTCGTATATCTTTTCATTAAGAAAGAGACCGGAGAGTTCCTGCAGGCTATTGTATCCTATTTTTCGTTTCGCACCGCTTATGCCGACGATCAGGGCGCTCTTAAAGAGGCCGTGAAAGTCAATGACCATATCGTATCTGCGTTCCCTCAGGGCAGCGATGAATTGACGAATTTCTTCCAGGGCAGGGCCTATCTTTTTGATATTTCTGAGATTTGTTATCCACTGCTTTCTGTGGGAGATGATGACCCTGTCAAGGTAAGGGTGGCTCTCGATTAAATCGGAGGAGGCCTCCTCGATGACCCATGTGATATGGGCGTCGGGAAAACGCCTTCTCAGGGCCGCGAGAGAGGGAAGGGTGTGGACCACGTCTCCTATGGCACTCAGTTTTACGATGAGAAGGTTCAATGTTCTCTATCCTTCAGTATCCAGTTTACGGCATCCAGAAGGTCTGCTGCGACGTAGGCAGCCCCTTCCGTGTTCCCTATATCTTTGCCGTATCCCGTTCGTACCAGGACGCCGGTGACACCGGCGTTTCGTGCCGTTTCGAGATCCCTCTCCGTATCGCCCACCATGTATGAGCGGGAAAGATCAATGTCAAGCTCCTTGGAAGCCACCAGAAGCATTCCCGTTTTCGGTTTTCTGCAGTGACAGTCGCGAACGTATTCGCCCAGTCCTTCCGTGGGGTGGTGGGGACAGAAGTAAAACCGGTCTATACCGGTTCCCTCCTGAGAAAGGATGGCATTTATGCGCTCATGGAGGGCTGTTACAAAATCCTCGTCGAAAAAGCCCCGTGCCACGCCGGACTGGTTTGAGACTACCACAGCCTTCATGCCCGCTTCTCGAATCATACCGACGGCTTTGGCCGCGAAGGGGAACAGTCTCAGATCATCGAAATGTTTCAGATAGCCGACTTCCTCATTGATCGTGCCGTCTCTGTCGAGAAAAACCGCCCTGTTTTTTTTCATGATTCGATCTTTTCGGTTTTAGAGTTTTACGTTTCGAGTAATCCTCTAATCCTTAGTCCTGTGATGCCTCTTTAGTAGTTCCCGCGCCTCGTTGTAGACGTCATCTGCTCCTATAAGATCCATACACCGGAAATCAGTCGGACAAGTTTTTTTCAGACAGGGACTGCAGTCCACGTCCCTGTGGACAACGACACTTTTATCGCCCAATGGTGAGGTCGTCAAGGGATTCGTAGAGCCGAATATGGCCACGAGGGGTATGTCGAGTGCTCCTGCGAGATGCATAAGCCCGGAATCATTGGAGATAAAAAGATCGCACCCCGCGATGAGAGATATTGCCTCGGCAAGACCCGTTTCACCCGCCATATTGATGAGATTATGGTGTGCATGCCCCTTCACGAGGGTAGCCCTTTCTCTGTCTTCTCTGCTTCCAAAGAGCATCACGTCTGCCGATAATTTGTCGATGAGATGGTCCGCCACGGTAGCAAATCGATCAGGATGCCACATCTTGGCCGGTCCATAGGTAGCGCCGGGAGCGATTCCCACCAGCGGGCCCTTACCCTTGACATCGTATTGTTTCCGCAGTTCCTCTGCCCGTCTCTTAAGGTCGTCCTTTATAGTCAGTCTGATATTTCTTTTCCCCCCGTGGAAACCGAGGGCCTTTACCATCTCCAGGTAATAGCCAACCTGATGTATCTCCCTGATTTTCTGAGTCCTTTGCACCGAGTGGGTGAGGAGAATGCCCCTGCCGTCTGAATTGTAACCCGCCCTCACCGGTATTCTGGCCAACCATGTGATAATGGCGGCCTCGATGGCATTCTGAAGGAGGAGGGCAAGGTCAAAGTTCATTGTTTTGATCTCACCGGCGAGTCGTATCTTTCCGCTGATTCCATCGTGAATCCCGGGGCTCTGAAAGGGAATAACCTCGTCGACATCGGGTGAAAGCCGGTAAATGTCGGCTACCCAGGGTTTTGCGAGAACAGATATCTGTGCGTCGGGGAGGGTCGCTCTCACGGCGGAGATAGCGGGCAGCGACATGATGACGTCTCCGATCCAGTTCGTTCCGCGAATAAGGACCCGTTTCACATTCTTAAAGGGTATTTTTTTTGATCCTCTTACGTTCATTTTTTACTCTTAGTTATAAAGGCACAAAGTACCAGAGGCACAAAGGCACCGAGAAAGAATAAAACTATTACTTTGTGCCTTTATTGCTTTGTCACTTTGTGCCTTGGCAACCGGCTTAAGCCGGTTGCACTTCGCTTTCTCACCTGACATTTTTTTGTCTTCCACCTTTGGTGGAGCCAGAACCATTGCTCCGGATGCTCACGGACGACTTCCTCAACGATGGTGGTAAACCTCTGGGTGTTGAGAAGGACGTCACGGTCGTAATCGCCGGTACGGATTATCTCCGCTTCCTTTACGACAATCTTGTATCGTCCGTCATCCTGCCTGAATATGAAGACAGGCAGTACGGGCGATCCTGTCAGAAGGGCGATCTCTGCAAATCGCCGCGTGGTGCATGCCGGTCTTCCGAAGAAATCGACAAAAACACCCTCGCGCCACGACATGTTCTGGTCCATCATAATTCCCACTACTTTGTTTTCCTTGAGAATTTTGATAATCTTTCTCACTACGCCCCCCTTGCTAAGGAGTTTGTTTCCCGTAATGCTTCTCTCCATCAGCAAGAGGTCTTCCAGGATGGGATTGTCGAGGAGTCGGTAAATCGCATACAAGGGTTGATACCCGAGGGCGAAGGCTGCCGCCCCCAGCTCCCAGTTTCCGAAGTGGGCCGAGTAAAAGAGGAGCCCCTTTCCCCTCGCAAGGGCTCTTTCGTAGACGTCACGTCCCTCAAAATCCACCCAGTCAGTAATATTATCCCTGGTGAAGCCGAAGACCTCGAAAAATTCCGCCGCCATAATCCCGAGATTTTGAAAGGAACCCTTGGCAATCTTTTTTATCTCAGAGATGTTCTTTTCGGGGAAAGAGCGTATGAGATTATTAAGGGTAATCACTCTATGCTTGAGAGAGATATGATAGACAAGCAGGGCAATGCCCTTGAAGAGGGCACGTCTGACGCCCAGGGGTATAGACCTGAAAACTATCAGGATTATTCTCGTCGACAGTTTCTTCTTCATCCTCTCAGTCTTTCCAGAATAAGCTCTCTGAATTCGTGATTCGAGGGGGTAATTTTCATTGTTATCTTCAGGAGGTGAATATCCTGAAGGAAACGTGGAAAGTCAATCAGTTTCACGCCGTCTTTTTCCGTGGTAATGACTATCTCTGCCGACGATTCGGTTGCCCTTCTCCCTATTTCTTCGATGTCTCCCTTTGTATAGACATGGTGATCGGGGAAGGGGATGAACGAAGCGATAGTCCCTCCCAGGCTTATCAGAGTTTCTCTGAAACTCTCCGGTTTTGCTATACCAGAAAAGGCACAAATCCTTTTCCCTTTGAGACAGTCGAGGGGCCGCTTCCCTCCGGTTTTACCGTCGATGACGGACTTCGGTCTCCGGGAGGCGTAAAAGAGGGGGGCTTCGGTGTATTTTCTCATGAGTTTGCCCGTCCCTTCTAATTTCTTCTCCTCCCCATCATTTCCCGTGATTACAATGATATCGGCTCGTTTCAATGCATTCTTTGATTCCCTGAGGGTTCCCCTGGGGAGCATGTAGCCGTTTCCGAAGGGCCTTTCGGCATCGAGAAGCACAATGTCGAGATTCCGCTCAAGTGAGCGGTGCTGAAAGGCATCATCAAGCAGGAGAATGTCTGCCTCAAGGTGATCTATGGCATATCTCCCCGTCCTGTACCTTTTTTTGCCGGTGATGACGGGCACATCACCAAGGGATTGCGCCATGAGAAGAGGTTCGTCGCCGGCCTCCTGAATACCCATGAGGATATTGTTTCCATCCGAAACGACGTTGATTTCCTCTTTTTGCCTTCCACCGTATCCCCTGCTCAGGACAGCCGGCCTGAAGCCCTCTTGTTTGAGTGTCTCCGCGAGCATGATAACCATCGGGGTCTTTCCCGTTCCTCCCACGGTGATGTTCCCAATGCTCACAACGGGACAGCTGAGCCTTCGCCTCTTTATCATGCGGGCCTTGTAACAAGAGTTTCGAAGGCGAACACTACTCCCGTAGAGGATGGAAAGGAAAAAGAAGGGAAAATATCCGCCCTTCGTTTCATCACTTTTCATCATGTCAGTTATGAATGTTTTCAGGTCTTCCATTGCGGGTTTCGCCGTTCGTCGTTTTCTTGTCCTTGAATTGCATATTGTAGAGCTTGAAGTACTCTCCCTCTTTTGCAATGAGGGTGTCGTGGGTTCCCTCCTCGATGATGATCCCGTTGACGATGACGATAATCCTGTCTGCGTTTCCTATGGTGGAAAGACGATGGGCAATAACGAGGGTTGTCCTCCCCTTCATCAGGTTTTCAAGTGCTTCCTGGACCTCCATTTCGGCTTCCGTATCGAGCGAAGAGGTAGCCTCATCGAGAATAAGAATGGGTGCATTTTTCAGGAGCGCCCGTGCAATGGAAAGCCGCTGCCTTTCTCCCCCGGAGAGTCTTACTCCCTGTTCGCCGATAACCGTATCATACCCCTTCGGCATATTCATGATGAAGTTGTGGGCATTGGCCATTCTGGCTGCATGAACTATTTCGTCATCGGACTTTTCTATGTCCCCGTAGGCAATATTGTTTCTGATGGTTTCGTTAAAGAGAATGGTCTGCTGCGTCACGATGGCGATCTGCTTTCGCAGGGACTCGACGGTCACATCCCGGATATCATGGTCGTCTATGAGGATGCTTCCCTCGGTGACGTCGTAGAATCTCGGTATAAGATTGACGAGGGTTGTCTTTCCCCCGCCGCTCATCCCCACAAAGGCGACGATCTCGCCTGATTTTACCGTAAGATTTATGTTTTCAAGAACGGGCTCCTTATCATAACTGAAAGATACATTCCTGATTTCTATGCCTTTTGAAATCGGCGGCAGGGAATAGGAATCTTCACGATTCCTGATTTCCGGCTCCAGGTCCATGATACCGAATACGCGTATCGCAGCCGCTATCCCCTGCTGTATGGTATTGTTCACGTTTGTCAACCGCTTTACGGGCTCATAGAGGAGGAGCAGTGCCGCCAAAAATGAGAAAAAGGTTCCAGGAGACGAGATTCCCTTTATTACCTGATAACCGCCGTAATATACGATGGCGGCGACTCCGAGGCCGCCGAGAAGCTCCATGAAGGGGCTCGATATGGCCCGCACCGATACGGTCTTCATAAAGAGTTTGAAGAGTCTCTCATTTTCTTTGTCGAATCTCTTCCCCTCATGATTCTCCATGCCGAAGGCCTTGACAATCCTGGTTCCGGAGATCGTCTCCTGAAGGAGGCTGGTAAGGCTTCCCATGGTGACCTGTCTTTTTGTGGCGTACTTTCTCATCTTCTCGCCGAATTTGGTGATGGGATAGATGGTGAGCGGAAATACGAAGGTCGCTATTATGGCGAGCTTCCAGTCACGATAAAAGATCACAAAGATAAGTCCAATAAGGGTGAAGGAATCCTTCAGAAAACTCGTAACGGCCTCCGAAACCGCACTCTGGATGAAACCGACATCATTGGTGATCCGGGACATGAGAATCCCCGTGGGATTGCTGGTGAAAAAGGCAAGAGGTTGTTTCTGTATATGGTTGTAAAGCTGGCTTCTAAGGTCCGTCACGACCCGCTGACCGATGAAGCTCATAAGCATTGTCTGACCGTAACTACATCCCCCCTTTATGATATATATGGCTATAACGACGATGGGAATCAGTTTCAGCATATCGGCATTTTGCTTCAGAAATATCTCGTCCAGCGCCGGTTTGACGAGAAATGCGAGGGCTGATGTGGTGGCACCCACGGCGAGCATGCAGGTCATGGCACATAAAAATTTTATGGTGTGCGGTTTTGCGAGACTTAAAAGCCTTCTGTATATGTTCATGAAACCTCTTTCTTAACCCTGTAACAGTTCATATGCCAACCCCGCCGTTCGTTCCGCTGCCCCGGGATTGCCAAGCCTCTGTCTTAGATTCCTGAGGTCGCTTTTTATACGATCCGCCAAGGCCCTGTCGGAGAGGATTTTTTCTGTTTCTTCAGCTATCTTTCCAGCCGTTGCATCTCCCTGAATGATCTCGGGGACGACCCTTTTCCCGGCAATGATATTGATGAGACCTATATGCTCAACGTCGATAACTATCCTTCCGACCAGGTAGGTAAAGGGAGAAACCTTATAGACTATTATCATGGGAATTTCAAGGAGGGCCACCTCGAGGGTTGCCGTACCCGATGCGACTATGGCCATGTCCGACTCGCCTATTGCGTCATAGGTATCGTTGTTCCTCACTATTTTTATATCGACAGAATAGTTTTCTGCAATCGTCGTTATCATCTCAATCGGGAGGGTGCCGGCAAGGGGAAGGATAAACTGGACGGACGGTATCCTTTCTTTAAGTATCTCAGCTGCCCCGAGCATTTCGGGGAGGAGTCTCGTAACCTCCTTCTCTCTGCTTCCCGGAAGGATAGCAACGATTTTGCGGTCCGCCTCAAGGCCTAATTGGCCTAAGATTTCACTTCTCGACCGTGTCCTTTTTACCGTATCGAGAAGGGGATGACCCACAAAATCGACATCGAGAAGTACGCTGTTGTAAACCTCCTTCTCGAAGGGGAGGATAACGGCCATCCTGTCAACACATCTCGCCAGATCATTGACCCTTCTTTTCCTCCATGCCCACACCTGCGGGCTTATGTAGTAGAAGACCTTGACGTTGCTTTTTTTTGCCACCTTGGCGAGAGAGATATTGAAGTCGGGATAATCGATAAGAATAAGGAGATCGGGATGTTCCTCTTGTATGGATTTTTTCAGTCTGTGACGAACCTTGAGGATAAATCCGAGCTTGGAGAGGACCTCAGTTAAACCGACCACTGCCATGTCGGAAGAATCTGCAATGATATCAACGCCCGCATCCCTGAGCTTTTCGCCCCCTATGCCGTAAAAATTGAGGGATCTATCTTTCGAAAGCATGGCCTTTACGAGATTCGAGCCGTGCAGGTCTCCCGACGCCTCCCCTGCGACGATCATTATTTTTTTGAATTTCCTGTTCCCTTTATTTCGTTCAGGATACATTATTTATCACATCTGAGATACGATGTATTTCTTCTTCCAGAAGTTCGGGAAACATCGGCAGTGACAAAACTTCTGAGGCAGACGTCTCACTTTCCCCAAGATCTGAGGCACCACTCATCAGGGTGGCAAATACCTCCTGCCTGTGGAGCGGAACTGGGTAATAGATCGCTGATGATATGCCCTTTTCCTTCAGGGCATGGGCCAGGGAATCCCTCTTTTTTGATCTCAGAGTGAACTGGTGGTAGACGTGCCTGCAGTCCCTGTCTTCTGAGGGAAGGGTGAGGTCGTCACGCCTGATATGAGCCCTGTAGAGATCGGCATTTCTTCTCCGCGACTCATTAAATTCGTCGATTCTCTTTAGCTTGACCCTGATAATCGCTGCCTGGATTTCGTCGAGACGGCTATTATAACCGAGGATAGAATGGTAATATCTTACTTTACTTCCATGATTTCGAAGCATCCGGATCGTCGTTGCCGCGTCTGCGTTTTTGGTGACGACCATCCCGCCGTCGCCGTAGCAGGCGAGGTTTTTGCTCGGGAAGAAGCTGAAACATGCGCAATCTCCGAAGGTACCCACTTTCCTCCCGCGGTATTCGGCCCCGAAGGCCTGGGCGCAATCCTCGATAATCTTGAGACCATGCCTTTCGGCGATTGTGACAATGGGGTCCATGTCTGCCGGATGGCCAAAGAGGTGGACCGGTATGATGGCCCGCGTCCTTTCGGTGATTTTTTCCTCTATTTTTCCCGGATCTATGTTGAAGGTGTCCGGTCGTATGTCGACGAAAACGGGGATAGCCTGAAGCTGGGCAATGACCTCCGCCGTGGCGATAAAGGTGAAGGGTGTGGTAATGACCTCGTCACCCGGTCCTATGCCGCACCCCTTGAGTGCCAGGAGAAGTGCATCCGTTCCGTTTCCCACACCGATCGCGTGAGAGATGTTGTGGTAGGCGGCGATCTCACTCTCAAGAGAAGAGACGTTTTCTCCCAGGATGAAGCTGGTTTTGTCGAGTACATCCTGTATCGCAGCATCAATCTCGATTTTCAGGGAGCCGTACTGCCTCTTCAGATCAACCATTTGAATCATTATAGAATTCCTTTCTTTCCTCTATTTTCTCGACAATTCGAAGGGCCAGCTCGAGCGATTTTCTTCCCTCCCTCCCCGATACGAGAGGAGGTTCTCTGGTTGCCACGGATTCGATAAAGGCCCGTACCTCTTCTTCAAGGGGATCATTCATTATGACATCGATCTGATTTTCGCTGATTTCCATTGCCGAACCGTCAATGGTCTTCCTTCTCAGCGAGACCAGTTCTTTTTTTGCGAAGTCGACGGAGTGATAGCCTTTGACCTCGAAGATCCTGATTTTCTGCATCTTCTTGTTTGTTACCCTGCTTGCAGTGATGTTGGCGACGCAGCCGCTCTCGAAGGTGATTCTGACATTGGCGATATCGACCTTGTCCGAGAGGACCGAAACTCCCACGGCATCAATGGTAGCGACGGGCGACTTTACCGAATCGATGATGATATCGAGGTCGTGAATCATCAGGTCGAGGATGACATCCACATCGGTGCCGCGGCTGAAAAAGGGATGGAGGCGGTGCGTTTCTATGAAAAGCGGATCGCCAATGATTTTTTTCAGGGCCACGATGGCGGGGTTGAACCGCTCGACGAAACCTATCTGGAGGATGGCATCCTTTTCTTCTGCAATCGATATGATATCATCCGCTTCCTCAAGGGTGAGGGTTATCGGCTTTTCAAGAAGAACGTCGATTCCCTCTCGAAGAAAGTCTCTCGCTATTAAATGATGGGACACGGTGGGGACGGAAATGCTGACGGCATCGACCTTCCCGAAAAGATCTCTGTAATCTGAAAAGGCCTCACAGCCGAATTCCCCGGCAGCGGCGACGGATCGTTCCTCTTCGATATCCGAGACCCCGATTATCCTGCAGCCGGGAAGTTTTTGATATTTCTGCAGGTGATAGGTGCCAAGATGGCCGATTCCCACCACGCCTACCCTTATTTCTCCCATTTCAAACTGAGACGACGCGACGTCAGGCATGACCCTTGTCGCGACAGACTCCCCTTTCCGATTTTTCTATAAACTCTATAAAATGATCGACCTCCGGCGAATTAGTGACCTCTTTTTTCACCTTTTTGATGGCTTCGGCACGGAGCAGCGATGACCTGAAGATTATCCTGTATGCCTCTTTCAGATTTCTCAGGGTTTCCTCCGAAAATCCCCGTCGCTTCAGGCCGATAAGGTTGAGACCAAAAAGGGTCGCATGATTGCCAGCGGCCAGCACATAGGGCGCCACATCCTGAGTGACGGCGGATGCCCCGCTTATCATGGAGTGACAGCCTACTTTCGTAAACTGATGAATTCCTGTCAGACCCCCTATGATGGCGTGATCTTCTACCTGAATGTGGCCAGCCAGATTAACGGCATTTGACATTACGATATTATTTCCAAGCTCGCAGTTGTGAGCTACGTGGCAGTATGCCATAAGGAGGTTATTGTCTCCTATGATCGTCTTTCCGATATCTGCTGCGGTTGCCTTATGGATCGTTACAAATTCCCTTATGGTGTTGTTGTTCCCAATAATAACCTTGCATTCTTCACCTTCGAATTTGAGATCCTGTGGAACGGCACCGATGGCGGCAAACTGGAATATCCGGCAATTCTCGCCTATTTCAGTGGGGCCCTCAATGACCACGTGGGGTGCGACGGAGGTGTTTTTCCCTATACTGACGTTGGGGCCTATTATACTGTAGGGACCGATTTTGACACCTTCCTCCAGTGATGCCTCGGGCGATACGATGGCAGTGGGATGTATGTTCATCTCTTCAAGTCCTTTAATTTTTCTATTTCTGCCTCAAGTTCTCCTATCTTTTTCAAAAGAGAACTCATTGTTTTTCTCATTTCAGGAAGTTTCGGGATCGAGGCCTGTATTCTCAGCCACTCAGTGTGAGGCATATTCGGCGCACCTGATATTATCTGATTCGGTGGTACGTCCTTGTGGACGCCCGACTTGGCCGCCACCATTACATTGTCACCGATACTGATGTGGCCGACGATTCCTGCCTGGCCGCCAAGGATCACGCTTTTGCCCAGTTTTGTGCTCCCCGATATCCCCACCTGGGCAACGATGATGGAATCTTCTCCGATAACGACATTGTGTCCAATCTGAACCAGATTATCGATCTTGACGCCCCGTTGTATCCATGTCTTTCCGAGAGTCCCCCGATCGATTGTAGAGTTTGACCCCACCTCCACATCGTCGTCTATCTGGGCAAAACCTACCTGGGATACCTTGAGATTATCCCTCCCCGGATTAGCAAAGCCGAATCCGTCACTCCCGACGACGACACCGGCATGAAGAATGACCCTGTTTCCGATCCTGCATTTCCGGTACAATATAACATTCGGGTGTAAGACAGAATCCTCACCAATAACCGAATCGTTGCCGATAACAACACCGGGATAGAGAACCGTTCCCCTCCCGACCCGTACATTTTTGCCGATGTAGACCCCGGGGTAAACAACAGTGCCTTCTGCGATTGTCGCATCACGTTCTATCCATGCATTTTCACTGATTCCCAAGATGGGCTTTTCCTCGGGATAGAGAAGCGTAAGGGCTCTCGCCATGGATGAGTAGGGATCATCGACGACAAGGAGGTTTTTGTCGGATGTCACCATATCGTGTCCGACAATTACGGCCGATGCCTCGGTACTTTCAAGTTTTTTCCGGTATTTGGGATTGGCAATGAAGGTGAGGTCTCCTTCTCCGGCCTCGTCAATACCCCGTATGTCATGAATCTCTATATTCCCGTCGCCAACGACTGTGGCTTCGAGATATTCTGCGATTTCATGTAGCCTTTTTATTACCGTCATGTAAAATATCCGAATTGCCGGTTACTCTTCTCTTGATTTACTTCTTCTTGGCATGTTCCTTGTTGTATTTTTCTATCACCTCTTCCGTGATATCCTTTGCCTTGGAATAGTAGGGGAGGAGTCCGGTGCCGATATCCACAATCATTGTGTAGTCTTCCTTTTCACCGATGGAACTGACGACCTTCATTATTTCAGGGATCAGCTTCTGGAAAAGCTCCTGCTCCTTCAGCTGCATTTCCTCATTTGAATCCTCGATGAAGCGTTTGTAATCTCTGAACTTTTTCTGATAGTCCAGTTCCTTTTCATTATAGGCACTCTCCGTCAATACCGTGCGCTGCTTCTCCAGGTCTGCCTTCAGGACCTTTAACGCCTCTTCCTTTTCCGTGATAAGCACCTTTTTTTTATCGACAATCTTTTTCAATTCCTGTGCCGCGTCTTTTCCGGCCTGTGACTGGAATAGAATCGATTTGACATTGATAAAACCAATTTTCTCCGCCGCAACGGCGCAGGTGCCATAAAGAACAAGCGTTACAACAACGAGAACGGTCAATATTTTCTTCATAGACTATTTCCCCCTATAGTTGTTAAAATTAAAGTCTCTTTTTCTCTTCGTTACATAAACATTCCGATTGTAAATTCCCATCTGCTGGCGGGTTCGTCTTCCTTTCTGTCAATGACATGACCCCATTCGAGTCTCAGGGGACCCATGGGAGAGTACCAGCGGATACCGAAACCGGCCGTTTGCCTCATATCATCAACATAGTATCCGCTTTCCCATGCGTTACCCGTATCGTAGAATACAACTCCTCGCAACCCCGCATCCTTGATAAGGGGAAAAACAATCTCCGCATTGAAATTGAGCATGGTTTCGCCACCGATGACGTCATCGGTTTCAGGGTCCCTGGGGCCGACTTCTCGAAGACCCCTCAGCGAGTTTATCCCACCCAGATAAAATCGTTCATAAATCGGTATTTCCTTTCCCTCGTTTCCGTGTACATACCCGATCCTCCCCCTGATGCCGAAGGCACTGTCCAGCGGGAGCGGGAAAAACCAGCTTGAGGAGGCCAGATATTTTGTGAAACTCGTATCTCCCTGGAATATTGTTCCCGTGTGCTCCACCGATATCTTGTTTTTGGAGCCCCTGGAGGGGAATATCGCGTCATCAGACGTGTCTCTCGAAAGGGTAAGGGTTACACCGCTGGAGGTTATATACCCTTCCTGCTCCTTGATGTAGGTGGCTGCCGTATCGAGGACATTTTTCACGTTATCGGCAGTCAGTTTATACCCGGCATAGCCGATTATCCTTTCCCAGAGAGGATATCCAAGCGTAACTTGAAAACCCTGTGTGTCCAGGTCGTAGGAGTCATATTCTTTCGCCATGTTCCAGACATCGAATTTGCTCCAGAGGGGAATATCGAAAAGCCATGGTTCGGTGAAGGATATCTCGTAGTTTGTTGTTCGTCCCCCTACGTATGCATTGAGACTTAAGGTCTGCCCCCGCCCGAAGAGGTTTCGCTGGGCTATCTGGGTCATGATAACGGCCTTGTCCTCAGCACTGTAGCCGGCACCGATACTGAACATTCCCGTGGGCTGTTCTTTGACCTGGACATTTATGTCCATGAGGTCTTCCCGGGGACCCTTTTCAGTCTGGAAGTTGATCTCCTCGAAGTACCTGAGGCGGTTGAGTTTCATATAGCTTGCACTCAAATTGCTGCGGTTGTAGAGATCACCTTCAATGACATTAAGTTCTCTCCTGATAACCTTGTCTCTCGTCCTGGTATTCCCCATTATCGAGATTACATTTATATAGACAAGATTCCCCTTGTCTATATTGAAGGTCACATCGACTTTCTGCTTCTCTTCGTGAGGTATTGTTTGAGGGACCACGGTGGCGTAGGCATACCCTTCATTGTTGCAGGCCTCCGTTAGATAATCGATATCTGTCACGATCGCTTCCCTGTCAAAAAAGTCCTTCTTGTTGATTTTCAGTTTTTTCAAGAGGTCGGACCGGGGGGTGGCGAGCAGATCTCCCGTTATCTCCACTTCTCCTACCATGAACTGCTTGCCCTCGATGACAGGTATGGTGATGTAGATCCATTTCTTGTCGTTTGTTATATTGGGTTCGCCAATCTGGGCGTTGATATAGCCGTTGTTTAAATAAAAGGCGGTGAGTTTGGTTATATCGAGGTTTAGTTTATTTTCGTCCAGAAGGCCGGAATCCGTAATGAAGGAGAAGATCCCCCATTCGGAGGTATCCATCATGTTCCTCAGTTCCTTGTCAGTATAAACCCTGTTTCCCTCAAAGGAGATCTCTTTGACGAGAAGCTTTCTGTTCTCGACAATGGTAAAGAGAACACGTAACGCCTTTTCATCTTCCTCTATCTCGTAGGATACTTCTGCATTCAGATACCCTTTGCTCCGATACAGTTCCTTTATATTTTCCACACTCGATTTTACCTTGCTTTCATCGAGCATCTGCCTCGTTTCTATGATGATAACACCCTCGATATCTTCACGATCGATGTCGTCATCTCCCTTTATTTCTATGTCGGTTATACGCGGCATCTCCTCGAGGACGAAGGTCAGTACCTTTCCTTTCGTGCTGTCCGTTATTGTGGCCTTGACATCTCTGAAATAACCCATTCGATAGATGGCCTTTATGTCTTCGGAGAAGTTCTTCTTGTCAAAAAGCGTTCCCTTTGTACTGGAAAGGATATTGTAGAGGGCGCTGTCCTCAATCCTTTGGTTGCCGGTGAAGACGATATCGGCGATCCTCTCCTCTGCGAGGACCTTCAAAAGGATATCCGTTGCAATCTGTGAGGCTATCGTTCCAATATTTTTAAGCCCTGTTCCCTGGGCGAATATGCCGGTGTGGACCCTCTCATTTTTTATATCCACAACCCTGAAATCTGTGCTCATGAGATTCCCCATCCTGGTAAGGCTTCCCATGACGACAAAATCCGCACCCGTTTCCCCCCCTACGCTGATTGCTAATTGTTCATCTATTGTTTTGTCTTTTATAAGTTTTTCAATCTTATCCCCTTTGATGATCCGTAGGTGTTGAGATTTTTCAAGCTCAGCGGTCAGTTTCTCCTGCAGCTGGTTTCTCAGATAGGCCACATCGGACTTGCTATATATCTCGGGAGGGAGAATGATCATGCTTTTTGTGTTTTGTGAAAATGCAGTTCCCGGGGAAAAAACAAGGTAGATGAGGAGTATGAAAAGACACTTTTTACATTTCAATATCATAAAACTCTCCGTCTTTAAGGCCTGTGACACGGGACATGCGCTGGGCCAGCGCAGTGTTGTGGGTTACGACCACCAGCGTGGATCTTTTTATCTCGCAGAGATTGAGGAGCAGGTCCTCTATCTTTTTTCCCGTTTCTGTATCGAGATTTCCCGTCGGTTCGTCGGCAAGCAATATCTCCGGTTCCATCAGCATTGCCCTGGCAACCGCTACCCTCTGCTGTTCGCCTCCTGAAAGCTCGCCCGGTTTGTGAGACAATCTATCACCAAGGCCCACGTCAGTCAAGGTAACCTCCGCCCTCAGCCGGGCTTCACGCCGCCCTATGCCGCCTATCAGGGCTGGCATCATGGTATTCTCCAGGCAGGTGAACTCGGGAAGCAGATGGTGAAATTGAAATACAAATCCTATCGTTCTGTTTCTGAATTCTGCCCGTTTCCTGTCATTTAATTCGGATACCTTTACACCGTCAAAGAGCACGTCACCGGAGGTGGGCTGATCGAGGATGCCGAGGATCTGCAGGAATGTGGTTTTTCCCGCACCGGAGGTGCCGAGAATTGCCAGTGATTCGCCTCCAATGATTTCGATGTTTATGTCCCGGAGCACCTCTATCGTCGCCCCGTTCTTTTTGAAAGTTTTGGTAAGATTTTTTACCTCTATCATAGTGCCCCTATTCATATCTCAGTCCCTCTGCGGGATCGAGCCTGGATGCGTTCCATGAGGGGTATATCGCTGCGAGGAAGCTTATGAGGAGTGCAGTGGCTACGATAATGGCCACATCTCCGTAGTTTACCCGTGACGGGAGTTCACTGAGGTAGTAAACGTCTTTCGGGAAAACGGTGAAACCGAAGAGATCCTCGAGGAAGGCGGCAATCTTTTCCAGATTGAGGGCCAAGGCTATCCCCGCTATACCCCCGAGTGTGGTGCCTATTATCCCCATTACCAGTCCCTGCACCATGAATATCTTCATGATGCTCCTCGATGTGGCCCCCATTGATTTCAATATTGCGATATCCTTGGCTTTTTCCATTACGGCCATGATGAGTGTGGTGATGATACTGAAGGCGGCGACCAGTATGATAAGGCTGAGTATAATAAACATAACCCTCTTTTCCATTTTGAGCGCCGAAAAGAGATTTTTGTTCAACTCCATCCAGGTCCTTGCCCAGTAAGGATAACCGAGCTTTGCCTCGATATCTTCGGCTATTTCAGTGGCACGGTAGATGTTCGCTATCTTTATTTCGATACCCGTGACGGTATCTTCCATGCCGAGGAACTCCTTGCAATTTTTGAGAGACATAAAAAGAAGCGTGGAATCGTATTCATAGGATCCCGACTCGAATATGCCGACAACGCTGAATTTCCTGATTCTCGGCACCATACCCATCGGGGTTGGTATACCCATGGGAAGCAGCACCTCCACAGTATCGAAGAGATTAAGGCTCAGGATTTCAGCGAGTTCTTTTCCGAGAATAACCCCTGGTAGATCAGGCATATCCTCACCCTTGTAATTCTCCGAGAGATAGTCGATGCTTCCCTCTCGTATCTCCCCGAGATTCAGGACCGTAAGGGCGCTTTCGGGTGAAATTCCTCTCAGAATGACGCCGGTTACCCTGTCCTCATTCTTCAGCATGGCCTGACTGTATATGAAGGGAGTCGAGGCCACGACACCCTCAATTTCTTCAACGCTTTTCATTACGTTTTCATGGTCTTTCATCTCCCCCGTCAGCTCCATAAGGACGATGTGGGAATTGATGCCGAGGATCTTGTCACGGAGTTCCTTTTCAAATCCGTTCATGACGGCGAGGACAACAATTAATGCCGCAACACCCAGGAATATGCCTGCGATCGAAATCACGCTGTTGATGGATATAAAGGTCTGTTTCCTCTTGGCCCTGAGGTATCTGAGGCCTATGAATAATTCATATGACATAGTGTGTCGGGTATTTTCTTTATTTTTTGTTTTTTGATCTCATATGGGGAAAGAGGATGACGTCCCGTATCGAAGGAGAATCAGTAAAGAGCATCACAAGCCTGTCGATGCCGATTCCTTCTCCCGCTGTGGGTGCCATGCCGTATTCGAGGGCCCGTATGTAGTCTTCATCCATTTCGTGAGCTTCTTTATCCCCCGCTTCCCTCTCTTTAAGTTGCATTACAAATCGCTCCCTCTGGTCTTCCGGGTCGTTCAACTCAGAAAAGGCGTTTGCAATTTCCTTACCCGAGATATAGAGCTCGAAACGGTCAACGACGGTGCTGTCTTTTTCACTTTTTCTCGAAAGAGGAGAGACCTCAAGAGGATACTCAGTGATAAATGTCGGTTGTATCAGTTTGTCTTCTACCAGCTCTTCAAAGATGGCGATTATTGCCTTCCCGAGAGATTCTTCGTCATCTAGGGGAAGTCCGATACCCTTGCCATACGCCACTGCCCTTTTCCTGTCTTCGAGTATTTCAGGACGTACATCCGAATACTTCACAATGGCCTCTTTGACGGTGAGTCGCTGCCAGGGGCGGGTCAGATTAATGTCACATCCCTGGTAGGTAAAAATGAGGGAATCGAAAAGCTCTTTGGCAATAAAGGTAAACAGCTCTTCGGTCATTATTATGAGATCTTCATAGGTTGCGTAGGCCTGGTAGAATTCCATCATAGAGAATTCCGGATTGTGAAATGTCGATATCCCCTCATTTCTGAAATTTCTGTTTATCTCGTAAACCCTCTCCATGCCCCCGACAACGAGGCGTTTGAGGTAAAGCTCGGGTGCTATTCTGAGATAAAGATCCATTCCCAGTGCATTGTGATGGGTCTTGAAGGGCTGTGCCATGGCACCCCCCGCTATCGGGTGCATCATCGGTGTTTCCACCTCGAGAAAGTCCCTTTTCTGCATGAAATCTCTTATCAGTGCCATAATTCGGCTTCGCGTGTAAAAGACCTTCTTCACATTTGGGTTCATTATGAGATCGAGGTGTCGCTGACGGTACCTGGTTTCTACGTCCGTGAGACCGTGCCACTTTTCCGGAAGGGGACGCACCGATTTTGAGAGTAACCTGATGGTGTAGGCCTCGATGGTGAGTTCACCGGTTCTCGTTTTAAAGGGTTTCCCCTCGAAAGAGACGATGTCTCCAATGTCGAGTTTTTTGAAGAGGCTGTAGGCATTGTCTCCCACCCTGTTTTTGGCGATATAGGCCTGAATTTTTCCGCCCCTGTCCTGTACATTTATAAATGCCGACTTGCCGAAGTTTCTCACCGCCATGATTCTTCCGGCCAGAGCGAATCGTTCCTCCACCTGATCCAGGGTTTCCTTGTCGGTATCGCCGAAGCGATTCAGGATAGTTTCCGTTGTAGCCGTTACCGTTACATCGTTTGGATAGAGCGCTATCCCCTCGCTCTTCATCAATACTATTTTTTCTCGTTTCTTTTGTATTAGGTCGCTTTTCTCATCCATTAGTAAATCCTGACTTTGATATAAACCCAGCAAAGCTATATTCTTTTCGTGATTTAGTCAAGAGTTTTGAGAAAAAGGATTGACAAAAAAATTGCATAATAATAGCATACTTGCCCGTGTTGGAAGATTATTTTGACGAATACAGCGGGGGAAATGGACGAAACTTGGCACAGGGTATGAAAAGAATCGTGAGCAGAAAGCGGTCGCTTGAGATCATTGAGGGATTTTCAAGGTCGAAGGTTCTGGTGGTCGGTGACGTCATGGTGGATCAGTTTATCTGGGGAAAGGTGTCCCGAATCTCTCCGGAGGCGCCTGTTCCCGTCGTTCGTGTTACCTCGGAAAATCTCCTTCTGGGTGGCTGCGCCAATGTACTCAATAATGTCTATTCCATGGGCGGGCGGGTCGCTGTGGCAGGAGTTATCGGATCAGATGAAATGGGAAAATGGCTCGCGGGCGAACTCAGAAAGTTGAAAATAGATACAGACGGAATCGTGGTGGAAAAGAAACGCCCCACCTCTGTTAAAACGAGAATTATTGCCCACAATCAGCAGGTGGTGAGATTCGACAGGGAAGACAAGGGCCCCGTTAAGCCGGGAAGTATCAGAAAAATAATTGATTACATAGATTCCATAAAGGATGGCCTGGGTGCGATCGTTGTCTCGGATTATAACAAGGGTGTTGTTTTTGAAAGGCTTGTCGAGGGAATACGAGGGGTGATCTCAGGACGGGATATTACTCTTTGTATCGATCCGAAACAGAACAATTTTTCTCTCTACAGCGGCTGTGATCTGATCACACCGAATCAGCAGGAGGCGGAACGCGCACTGGGGGTTGAGTTTGAGTGTGATGATGATGTCATAGAAGGCGGAAGAAAACTCCTCAGTCGTTTTGGTTTCAGGGCTCTCCTCATAACGAGGGGTGAAGAGGGTATGATTCTCTTTGAGAATAACGGCGATATCGTGCACATTCCTGCCGTTGGCAAGGAGGTCTTTGATGTAACGGGAGCGGGTGATACGGTGATCGGCATATTTGCCCTTTCCGTGGCCGCAGGCGCCACGTTCAAAGAAGCCGCGGTTCTTGCAAATCACGCGGCGGGAATTGTTGTGGGCAAGATAGGGACGGCGAAGGTTACTCGGCAAGAATTGCAGAAGGTGGTATGAGCGAACCGAAGATTTCCGACCCCGTTAAGCTGATATCGAGCATATTTTCCGGCGACAGCGTTCTCGTGGGAGAGGCAATCAGGAGATTGTCCCAGAAATTCGGCACGATCGACTTTATCAGCGAATACATGTCCTTTGAATATACCGGTTACTATGCGAAGGAGATGGGAGATGCTCTCGTCAGGCGCTTTATTTCTTTCGAGGACCTCGTTGACGCCACCTCCCTTCCCGATGTAAAGCTCTATACAAACGAAATAGAAAAAGAGCTCTCAAAAGGGAAAAAACGGAAAGTAAACATAGATCCGGGGTACCTGTCCGAGGGCCATCTGCTCCTTGCGACGGGAAAGAAATACGCCCATCGTCCCTATCTGAGAGATGGGATATACGCTGATTTAACATTGATATATCAAAAAGGTGCTTTTCAGCCCCTTGAATGGACCTATCCCGATTATGCGGGATCGGAAATTATTAATGCGCTGATTTCGATAAGGAGGCAATACCTTATGAAGCTGGCGAAGATGAAAGAAGAAAAGGACTGAAAAATGATAAAGAGTATGACGGGGTATGGCAGATCTGAGACCGCTCTGGGAGGAAGAAACGTGGTTATAGAGATCAGATCGCTCAACCATAGAAACCTGGAAGTGATCGCTCGTTTTCCCGCTTTTTTGAGCTTCCTGGAAATGGATATCAAAAAAAGATTGAATGAAAAGATTTCCAGGGGGAGGGTGGAGGTCAGTATAAAGGTGGATGCGGACCCCGGAATGAACGGCGGGGAGAAATTGAATGTCAATTTTCCTCTGATCCGCGATTACTATTCGATTTTGACCGATATCAAAAAAGAACTGGGCCTTGAGGATGAGATAACACTGGGTCTTATCGCCAGACTCAAAGACGGGATATATGTATCAGATGTTGAAATTGATCCGGAAGAGGCATGGGAGACGATAAGCGGCGCACTCGATGAGGCTGTTGCTTCTCTCATGAAGATGAAGGAAAAGGAGGGTGAAATGCTCTATGATGATTTTATCGAACACCTCACCCTTACGGAAGAATATATAAAAAGCCTTGAGGTGCGGTCACCTCAGGTGGCATTGGAGTATCAGGAACGACTTAAGGAGCGGATAGCGGAACTGGCCGGGGGAGTGGAAATCGATGAGGCAAGGGTGAGTCAGGAGATTGCAATTCTCGCGGAAAAGAGTGATATCAATGAGGAAACGGTGCGTCTGGCGAGTCACATCGTTCAATTCAGGGAGATGATAAAAGCGGGGGGCACAATCGGACGGAAGCTTGACTTTTTGCTCCAAGAGATGCACAGAGAGATCAATACAATAGGTTCGAAAAGCGGCGATCTTGAAATATCCCATAATGTGATAGAAATAAAGACCGAGCTTGCGAAATTACGGGAACAGGTCCAGAATATTGAATAGAGTTTCACCGTTATGAAAGAATTGTCATCTGATATATCGGGTCTCCTCGTCGTTGTTTCCGCTCCTTCCGGTACGGGAAAGACGACAATTTGTAAAGAGGTTCTGAAAATCGTCCCGGAGCTGCGCTTTTCCATATCCTGCACGACACGCGAACCGCGCAAAGGGGAAAAAGATGGGAGAGATTACCATTTTATCTCCAGAGAGGAATTCGAAGAGCGGATATCGGGAGGTGATTTTATCGAGTGGGCCGAGAATCATGGTCATCTCTACGGGACGCTGAAGAAGGATGTGGAGAGCCTGGTGAAGGAGGGACATGATGTCCTTTTCGATGTGGACCCGAGAGGTGCAAAAAAGCTGAAATCGCAGTACAATAATGCCGTTTTCGTTTTTATACTTCCCCCTTCAATCGATATATTAAAGGAGCGTCTAAAAAAGCGTGGTTCCGAGAAGGATGCTGTAATGAAGGCACGCTTCGAGAGGGCCTTTAAGGAGATACGGGAAGTTGTATGGTATGATTATGCCATTTTTAATGATATAATAGACGAGTCTGTCGATGTCTTGAAGTCCATCTACAAGGCGGAGAAGAACAGAAGAGAACGACTGACAAAGAGAATAACGAATATAATTGGATAACTGGAGGTTCAAAGAAGCATGGCACGAATTACCGTAGAGGATTCATTAAAGGAAGCAAAAAACAGGTTTGCCCTGGTCTTGCTGGCCGCCCAGAGGGTGAGGCAGCTCTTTCAGGGCTCAAAGCCTTTGAGTGAAAAGAAGAAAAACAGGGAGGTTGTCACTGCCCTGAGGGAAATTGCCGAGAGTAAAGTGCAGTATTCTCATCCGGAACATTTATCCCCCGCCGATCTTGAAAAGAAGTACATCGAAAGTGATACGGAAACTGTCGGAGCCAAGGATGATTTCGAATAGAGCAGGCCGTGAAAGATTGATCTTTGCCCTTGACATGGTAGAGGATATGAAGGGGGTCGAGGAGTGGATAGAAGTGCTCAAGGATCACGTGGGGATGTTCAAGGTCGGAAAGGAGCTCTTCACACGATTGGGTCCACCCGTCGTTTCCAGGATAAAGGAGAGCGGAGGAGAGGTTTTTCTCGATCTTAAATTTCATGACATTCCGAATACGGTGGCGAAGGCCTCGGAAGCTGCTGTTAATCTGGGCGTTTCCATGTTTAACATTCATGCCCTCGGTGGAAAGAAAATGATGGAAGAGGCTGCCCGTTCGGTACGAGAATGTTCCGAAAAGATGAAACTTCCCGTGCCCTCCGTTATAGCGGTTACAGTTCTTACCAGCTTGGATGATGCCGATATCAGAGAAATCGGTTTTGATTGTTCGACGGCTGAGCTTGTCCCGAAGCTGGCCGGATTTGCCCGTGACGCCGGCCTTTCTGGTGTGGTGGCCTCTGCCCAAGATGTATCTTCCATCCGGGAGGCCTGCGGTGAAGATTTTTTAATCGTGACACCCGGTATCAGGGTTGATGAAGGCATTGTCGGCGACGATCAGAAGCGTATTCTCACACCGAAGAGGGCTATCAGTATGGGGGCCGATTATATCGTCGTGGGGAGACCGATCAGAATGGCGGACGACCCTGTTGCCATGGCGGATAGAATAAGCGGGGATATTGAAGAAGGCCTCGGGGAAAGAGTAAGACACTGAAACTCTCGCTCTGAAAGGAAATCATGCAGGTCATCTATGGCATCCATCCGTCGATAGAAGCATTGAGAAGCGGCAGAGACGAAATAGAAAAGATTGTTCTAGCACGGGGGAGAAGGGGACCTGATGTAAAGAAAATACGGGATATTGCGGCTGAAAAGAAGATTCCTGTGGAGTTCGGCGAGAGGGAATATCTCGACAGACTCACCAACGGGAGTGCTCATCAGGGCGTTGTGTGTCAGTGCAAGCCCTACGCCTATTATGAACTGGATGAGATACTTGATGGGTGTCGCGATTCGGTAAATGATTGTCTTATTCTCATTCTCGATTGCATTGTAGATCCCCAGAACCTGGGTTCATTGATAAGGACGGGTCACTGTTTCGGCGTAGCCGGCATCGTAATTCCGGAAAAAAGGTCGGCATCGGTAACGTCCTCTGTCATTAAGGCATCAGCGGGAGCGGCTCATCATGTTCCGATAGCCAGAGTTGTAAATATAGCAAGAACGGTTGACTATTTGAAAGAAAGGGGATTCTGGATTTACGGGGCCGATGTTTCCTGTGAAAAGGATCTCCGGTCGTTCGATTATGAAGGCCCGATCTGTCTCATAATGGGGAGCGAAAAGAAGGGTATACGGCCGCTGGTTAAGAAGAAGTGCGATTTTCTGGTATCAATACCAATGATGGGTCATTTTGATTCTCTGAATGTGTCAGTAGCGGGTGGTATTATCCTTCATGAGATACATGAAAGAAAGTTTGGGATGTTGTAAACTATACTTGGTTCCTCTTTACCTAAAACTCAAATAAAAGGGGGTTAGATATGCCCGTATATCTTTGGGAGGGAACAACAAGAAAGAACGAAGAGAGGAAGGGAGAACTGGAGGCACCTGACGAGAGTGCAGTCAGGGTGATCCTTCGCCGGCAGGGTGTACGACTGACAAATATCAAGAAGAAGCCGAAAGATCTTCTTGAAGATATTCCCTTTTTCCAGGAAAAGGTCAAGGAAAAGGATGTTGTGATTTTTGCCCGTCAGTTCGCCACGATGATAAACGCCGGACTTCCTATCATTCAGTGTCTGGAATTGCTCAGTTCCGAGGAACCGAACAAGACCTTTAAGAAAATCATCATCGCTATCAAGGATGATATAGAAGGCGGTGTTTCTCTCTCGGATGCATTAAAGAAGCATCCCGACGTCTTCGATGAGTTGTTTATCAACCTCGTGGCTGCGGGGGAGGCGGGTGGAATACTCGATGTAATCCTTAACCGTCTTTCGGCCTACATGGAAAAGGCCATGAAACTGAAGGCCAAGGTAAAGGGTGCCATGACCTATCCTGCGGCAACGCTGGTGATAGCCATGGCGGTTACCATTCTTCTTTTGTACAAGGTTGTCCCCGTGTTCGAAGATATGTTCAGCGGTTTCGGCCATGCCCTGCCCGGTCCGACACAGGTCCTTGTCAATATGAGTGGATTTGTTCAGCACAACATTCTCTACATGATTGCCGGCCTTGTGATTGCCGTTATCGCCTACAAGAGATATTACAAAACCGAAAGGGGGAGGCTCCAGATAGATACCCTCGTGCTCAAGGCTCCCGTGTTCGGTATCCTGTTAAAAAAAGTGGCTGTCGCCAAATTTTCCAGGACCCTTTCTACAATGATGAGCAGCGGTGTCCCAATCCTTGACGGTCTTGAGATCGTCAGTAAAACAGCGGGAAACAAGGTTGTTGAAAACGCCCTTATGGAGACGAGAAAGAGCATAAGCGAGGGTAAGACAATTGCGGAACCCCTGTCGGAATCAGGTATATTCCCCTCCATGGTGGTTTCAATGATATCCGTTGGAGAAAACACGGGGGCCCTTGATGCTATGCTCGGCAAGATTGCCGATTTCTACGATGATGAGGTTGATTCCGCCGTTGACGCAATGACGGCGCTCCTTGAACCCTTTATGCTGGTCTTTTTAGGGGGTGTTGTGGGCGGTATGCTGATTGCCCTCTATCTGCCAATTTTTTCCATGGCGGGGGCGATACAGTAATATACCAAAGGCACAAAGTACCTAAGGCACAGAGGTGAAATACAGAGACGCAAAGTTACAGAGGCACAAAGCGTCTCTGTTAATCTTATAAAAATGGTCGGGATGGCGCGATTTGAACGCGCGACTCCTGCGTCCCGAACGCAGTGCCCTACCAGGCTGGGCCACATCCCGACA